>NZ_JBHVRR010000018.1:0-109243 GCF_042885635.1 Streptomyces sp. NPDC058045
GGTTTTGGCCCCACCGCCCCCCCAAGACGTGGGGCCCCCCCGGCATCCGGGGGCCCCCCACTCGTGTCGGATGTGCTGCCGGGTCAACCGTTGCCGTCGCTGCCAGGCCCGGCGGCTTCGGCGGTCCGGGCTTCGGCGCGGGCCCGCTCGCGTTCGCGTTCCGCCTGCTCCTCCGCCTCCATCTCGGCGTAGACATCGATCGGCGGCGGTGCCTTGACGAGGAAGATCCAGGTCAGCCAGACCGCGAGCAGGAACGGCGGGATCTTCAACGCGATGAGGACCCAGCCGAGTTGGGCGGTGTCGGCCCACCAGTACAGCGGGAAGAGGATGGCGCACTTGGCGAGCAGGATCAGGCCCCAGGCCCAACTCGCCTTGCCGTAGGCCGCCTTGCGGCCCGGGTTGCGGGTGCGCCAGGAGTAGTTCTCCTTGAAGATCGGGCCGAGGATCAGCCCGATCAGCGGCACCCCGGCGAGCGTGGTGACGATGTACGCGACGGCCAGGCCCAGCGTGTACAACATGCCCGGCAGATAGAAGTCCTTGGCGTTGCCCGTCATCATGGCGAAGACCACACCGAAGGCGACCCCGAAGACCCCGCTGAAGGCGTGCTTCAGGGTGTCCCGCTTGACCAGCCGGACCACCACCAGCAGCAGCGAGACGCCCAGTGCGGCGATCGCGGACAGGTGGAGGTCCTTGTTGACGGTGAAGATGGAGACGAAGAGCAGGCCCGGCAGAACCGTCTCCACCAGGCCGCGCACCCCGCCGAAGGCCTCGAACAGCGCGGCCTCGGTCACCGACCGTGCGGCCTCGCCCGGGGACGCACGGTCGTCGCCCCCTGTGGTCGCGGTGTCGTCCTCCGTACTTCGCTGGTGGGTCGGCTTGTCGAGGGACGTCACCGGCTACTCCCGTCCGAGGGGTCTGAGTTCGTACTTCGGGTTGAACAGCACCCTGCGGCCGTGGCTCATGGAGATCCGGCCGGAGGCGATCAGCTTGCGTCCCGGCTCGATACCGACGATGGAACGCCGCCCCAGCCAGACCACGTCCAGCGCGGCCGAACCGTCGAAGAGTTCCGCCTCCAGGGCGGGAACTCCGGCGCGGGGCCGCAGGGTTACCGTGCGCAGGGTACCGGTCACAGTGACGATCTGGCGGTCATGGCAGTCCCCGATACGGGTGCAGCCGGTGGTCTCGGTGTCCTCCCGCAGCTCCTCCGACTCCAGGTCCTCCTGGGACGCGGAGATCTCGGACAGCCGGTCGAGCATCCGCCTCAGCCGGCCCGCCTGCTTACCGGAACCCTGCTTACCGGAACGGGGAACTGCACTCATACGGGAAGCGTACCGGGGACGGGCCCTGGTCAGAGAACTGGTGCGGGAACCGGCGGTACGGCGGCTGTCAGCTCTCGAAGCGGTAGCCCATGCCCGGTTCGGTGATGAAGTGGCGCGGATGGGACGGGTCGGCCTCCAGCTTGCGGCGCAGTTGTGCCATATAGACCCGCAGGTAGTTGGTCTCGGTGCCGTAGGAGGGGCCCCACACCTCCTGGAGGAGCTGCTTCTGGCCGACCAGCCGGCCCGCGTTGCGCACCAGCACCTCCAGCAGATGCCACTCGGTGGGGGTGAGGCGGACGTCGCGGCCGTCGCGGTGGACCTTCTTCGCGACGAGGTCCACGGAGAAGTCCTCGGTGGCGACGACGGCCTCCGTCCCGTCGGCCCCGGTGGGCTCGGCCCGGCGGACGGCGGCGCGGAGCCGGGCCAGCAACTCGTCCATCCCGAAGGGCTTGGTGACGTAGTCGTCGGCGCCCGCGTCCAGCGCCTCGACCTTCTCGTCGGAGCTGTGCCGGGCGGAGAGCACCAGGACAGGCACCCGGGTCCACCCGCGCAGGTCGCGGATGACCTCCACCCCGTCCATGTCGGGCAGCCCCAGGTCGAGGACGACCACGTCGGGGTGGCGGGCGGCGGCGAGTCGCAGTGCCTCGGCGCCGTCCGCGGCGGAGTCCACCTCGTATCCGCGCGCCTTGAGGTTGATCACCAGTGCGCGGACGATCTGGGGTTCGTCGTCCACCACGAGCACCCGGGTCATCGGTGCCCTCCCGTCTTGTTCTCTTCGTCGGGCCGCTGCTGGGGGACGGGCCGGCGCTGCCGCGGAGCGGTGGCCGGCGGGCGTTCGCCCGCGGCGGCCAGGGTGAACACCATGGTGAGGCCGCCGCCGGGGGTGTCCTCCGCGTCCAGGGTGCCGCCCATCGCCTCCACGAAGCCGCGCGCCACGGCGAGACCGAGGCCCACTCCGGCGCCGCGCGGGGCGTCGCCGTGCCGCTGGAACGGGGCGAAGATGCGCTCCTTCGCCTCGTCGGGGACGCCGGATCCGCGGTCCACGACGCGGAGTTCGACCCGGCCGCGCAGGGCGCTGGCGGCGACCAGCACCGGCTGCCCGGCGGGGCTGTACTTGGCGGCGTTCTCCACCACGTTCGCCACCGCCCGCTCCAGCAGGCCGGGGTCGACGGAGACGATGGGCAGGGTCTCCGGGATGTCGAGGGTGACGGCGGACTCCGGGTCGGGGACGCCGCCGAGCGCCATCGGCACCACCTCGTCCAGGTCGGCCTCGCGGATCAGCGGGGTGACGGTGCCGGTCTGGAGGCGGGACATGTCGAGGAGGTTGCCGACGAGGTGGTCCAGGCGGTCGGCGCCGGACTCGATGGCGGCCAGCAGCTCCGCCCGGTCCTCCTCGGACCAGGCCACGTCGTCGGAGCGGAGCGAGGAGACCGCGGCCTTGATCGCGGCGAGCGGGGTGCGCAGATCGTGGCTGACGGCGGCGAGCAGCGCGGTACGGATGCGGTTGCCCTCGCCCAGCGCGCGGGCCCGCTCCGCCTCCGTTTTGAGGCGCTGCCGGTCGAGGACGACGGCGGCCTGCGCGGCGAAGGCGGCCAGTACGCGGCGGTCGGCGGCGGGCAGCACCCTGCCGGTCAGGGCCAGCCGCATGTGCTGGCCGCCGCCCGCGGGCATGTCCACATCGGCGTCGTCGGGGCGGGCCGGGGGGTGCGGTCCGACGGCGGCGGCCCGGGTCCAGGGCGCCAGGTCGTCGGCCCGCTCCAGCAGCGCCACGGACTCCATGGTGAAGGTCTCCCGCACCCGTTCCAGCAGGGCGTCCACACTGGTCTCGCCGCGCAGCACATCGCCCGCGAGGAAGGAGAGGATCTCCGACTCGGCGCGCAACCGGGCCGCCTGATGGGTACGCCGGGCGGCCAGGTCGACGACGGAGGCCACCGCCAGGGCCACGGCCATGAAGACGGCCAGGGCCACGATGTTCTTCGGGTCGGCGATGGTGACCCGGTGCTGCGGCGGCGTGAAGAACCAGTTCAGCAGCAGGGAACCGACGACGGCCGAGGCCAGCGCGGGCGCCATCCCGCCGAGCAGGGCGGCGGCCACCGTCAGCGACAGGAACAGCAGCATGTCGTTGGCGAGCCCGAGATCGGCCTCGACGTTGGCGAGGAGCAGCGCCAGCAGCGCCGGACCGGCGATACCGGTGAACCAGCCGGCCAGGGTGCGGGATCGGCCCAGCCGTGCCCCACGGGCGACGGGCAGCCCGCGGCCCTTGGCGATCGCCTCATGGGTGACGATGTGCACATCGAGATCGGGCCCCGACTCCCGGGCGACGGTGGCGCCGACCCCGGGCCCGAAGGCGTACTCCCAGGCCTTGCGGCGGGACGAGCCCAGCACGATCTGGGTGGCGTTGACGCCGCGCGCGAAGTCCAGCAGCGCGGCGGGCACGTCGTCGCCTATGACGTGGTGGAAGGTGCCGCCGAGGTCCTCCACCAGGGTGCGCTGGACGGCGAGTTCCTTCGGGGAGGCGGACCGGAGGCCGTCGCTGCGGGCCACATACACGGCGAGGACCTCACCTCCGGCGCCCTTCTCGGCGAGGCGGGCCGCGCGGCGGATCAGGGTGCGGCCCTCGGGGCCGCCGGTGAGGCCGACGACGATGCGCTCCCTGGCCTGCCAGGTGGAGCGGATGCCGTGCTCGCCGCGGTACTGCTGGAGGTACTCGTCCGCCCGGTCCGCGACCCACAGCAGGGCGAGTTCGCGCAGCGCGGTGAGGTTGCCGGGGCGGAAGTAGTTGGAGAGCGCGGCGTCGACCTTGTCGGGCTGGTAGACGTTGCCGTGCGCGAGGCGGCGGCGCAGCGCCTGGGGCGACATGTCGACCAGCTCGACCTGGTCGGCATGGCGCACCACCTCGTCGGGCACCGTCTCCCACTGCCGCACACCGGTGATGGACTCCACCACGTCGCCCAGGGACTCCAGATGCTGGATGTTGACGGTGGAGACGACGTCGATCCCGGCCGCGAGCAGCTCGGCCACGTCCTGCCAGCGCTTGGCGTTGCGGGAGCCCGGCACATTGGTGTGGGCCAGCTCGTCCACGAGGGCGACGGTGGGACGGCGGGCCAGCACCGCGTCGACGTCCATCTCGGTGAGGGCGGCGCCGCGGTGGGTGAGGGTGGCGCGGGGCACCTGCTCCAGGCCGTGCAGCAGGGCCCGGGTCCGGGGCCGGTCGTGGTGCTCGGCGAAGCCCACGACCACGTCCGTGCCGCGCTCCCGCCGCCGGTGCGCCTCGCTGAGCAAGGCGAATGTCTTGCCGACGCCCGGCGCGGCCCCCAGATAGATCCGTAGCTTGCCGCGTCCCATGTCCTCATCGTCTTCCGTGCCCGGCCCCCGGCCCTCCGGCGCAGCACCGTGCCGACCCGTGCGGCGCGGGACCCCGGAGCACTCTACGACCGTACGGCGGGGCTGACCTGCCCCGTCAGGATGCGGGCGGGCGCCTTGACAGAACTCTGATACGGGGCGGGCCGGGCTGCCAGCGGCTCAGTGCGCGGTGATCTCCCCGTCGGAGAGTTCCAGGACGCGGTCGGCGAGGTCGAGCACGGCGGGGTCGTGGGTGGCGACGAGCGCGGTGACGCCCTCGCTGCGGACCACGGCGCGCAGCAGCTCCATCACGGCGTGCCCGGTCTCCTGGTCGAGCTGGCCGGTGGGCTCGTCGGCGATGATCAGGTCGGGGCGGTTGGCGAGGGCGCGGGCGATGGCGACGCGCTGCTGCTGCCCGCCGGACAGCTCCCCGGGCCGCTGCGCGGCATGGTCGGCCAGCCCGACCAGGGACAGCAGCAACGCGACCCGCTCGTCCCGCTCCCGCTGCGGGGCACGGCGCAACCGCAGCGGGACGCCGATGTTCTCCGCGGCGGTGAGGATGGGGATCAGCCCGAAGGACTGGAAGACAAAGCCGATACGGTCCCGCCGCAGCCCGAGGAGGCCGTCCTCGCCAAGGGTGGTCAGCTCGGTGCCGTCGAGGGTGACAGTGCCGGAGTCGGGGTGGTCGAGACCGCCGACGAGGTTGAGCAGAGTTGTCTTGCCGGAGCCGGATCGGCCTTTGAGAGCGGTGAGCTCACCACGCCGCACCTCGAAGGACACCCCGCGCAGCGCGTGTACCGCGGAGGCCCCGGAACCGTACGACCGGTGCAGCCCGCGGACGGTGACCATGGGGCCCTCGCCGGCCCTGGCGGCCACCGCGGTCCCGCCCGCCGCGGTGTGCGGCATGGCCTCGTGCTCCGACATCTGTGTCTCCCCCCTGGGGTCCGGCGGGGTCTCCCCTGACCTCCGCCGCGGGCCGGGCGCCAGTATGCGCACGGCGTCCCACCGGGGGCAACGGGCGGGGAGGAGCGACGGGGGCCGCCCGGTCGGACCGGCCTGCGGCCGACCCGACCGGCAACCGCCTAGCGGACCTCGGTGATCTCCGGGCCGCGGGCCAACTGCCCCATACCGCCGGAGAATCGCGAGCTGCTCTGCTCCTCCTGCTGCACACCCTCCGGCACCATCTGCGCGTCGTTCGGCAGCTTGAGCACGATCGGGTCGCGGGGGGCCATCGGGCCGTCGCCGCGCACCACCACCGCGTCCCGGAAGATCTGCTCCAGCAGCCCCGCGGCCTCCGGCTGGACGGCGCCCTGGCCGGAGATCACACCGCGCAGGAACCAGCGCGGCCCGTCCACGCCGACGAAGCGGACGACCTGGAAGCCGCCGGTACCGTCCGGCAGTTGCACCGGGACCTGCGCCCGCAGCTCCCAGCCGAGCGGGCCCTCGACCTCGTCGATGATGCCGCCCTGCTGGGTGATGCCGGTGGCGATCTCCTCGCGGACCTCGCCCCAGATGCCCTCGCGCTTGGGTGCCGCGAAGGCCTGGAGCTGGACGGCGCTGTCACCGACGACGACGGTGGCCGCGACGATCGCGTCGCCCGCCACCTCGACCCGCAGCTCCATGCCCTCGACACCGGGCACGAACAGCCCGCCCAGGTCGACCCGGCCCTCGGCGGGATCGCCGACCTCGGTGCTGTCCCAGGGTCCGTCGGGGCGCGGCTCCGGTTCGAGCCTGACGCGCTCCGGCTCGTCCGTCGCCCCGCTGTCGCCGTCCCCGGCGCCCTCGGCGTTCTCGGCCGCCGTACCGGTCTCGCTCACCGCCTCGGCCGCGTTCTCCGCGCCCTCGTCGGAGTTCTTCTTGTTGCGACGTCCGAACACGTCACTGTCCTTCCCGGTCGGAAACGACCGCTGCGTATTGGTTCCCACCCGTGTGCCCACCGGTGCCGCCGCCCACCCGGGCATGTCCGCCGGTGGACCCGAAGCCCCCCTCGGCCCGTACCGAGACGGGAAGTTCCGCGACCTCCTGGAAGCGCACCTTCTCGACCTGCTGGACGACCAGTTGGGCAATCCGGTCGAAGCGCTCGAACCGCACCGCCTCGCGCGGATCGAGATTCACCACGATCACCTTGATCTCTCCACGGTACCCGGCATCGACCGTCCCCGGGGCATTCACCAGGGCGACACCCAGCCGTGCGGCCAGCCCTGACCGGGGGTGGACGAAGGCCGCGTACCCCTCCGGCAGGGCCAGGGAAACCCCGGTCGGCAGCACCGCGCGCTCCCCCGGTGCGAGCGTGCAGGGCTCGGTGGTGCGCAGATCGGCGCCGGCGTCCCCGGGGTGCGCGTAGGCCGGCAGCGGCACCTCGGGGTCGAGGCGCTTGATCTGCACCGGCAGCTCGGGGCGGGCGGTCACGGGTTCACCTCGAAGGCTCGGGCCCGGCGCACCTGGTCCGGGTCGTCCATGGCGGCCTGGATCTCCTCGGCTCTGCCGTTCTCGATGAAGTGGTCGACCTTCACCTCGATGAAGAGGCCCGCCGCGCGCACCGCGACCGGCCCCTCCGGGCCCCCGATCCGGCCGGTGGCACGGGAGTAGATCTTGCGGTCGGCGACCGCGGTGATCTCGGCCTCCAGGTGCAGCACGGTGTCCACCGGCACCGGCCGCAGGAAGTCGGTCTCCAGCCGGCCTGTCACGGCGATGGTCTGGAGCAGCCAGTTCAACGAGCCGAGGGTCTCGTCCAGGGCGGTGGTCAGCACCCCGCCGTGGGCGAGGCCGGGGGCGCCCTGGTGAGCGGGGCGCACGGTGAACTCGGCGGTGACGCTGACCCCTTCACCGGCCCGCGCCTCCAGATGCAGCCCGTGCGACTGCTCCGCGCCGCAGCCGAAGCAGCGGTCGTAGTGCGCACCGAGGAGCTCCCCGAGTGCGGGTGCGTCGGGGTGCCGTACCGGGGCGACGGCGTCGGCCGGGGGCGTCAGGGCTGAAGTAGTACCACTCACAGGCGCAGACCTTACCCCCAAGTACGGGGCCGCCCGGAGGGCCTGTGGATAACTCCGGAACGCGGGGCCGGGGCCCGGTACCGGGCCGTGCGCTGGTGTGCCGGCGGGCCGTGCCAAGCTTGGTCCATGCAGCCTTCCGCCCCCGCCTCCGCCCCGGCGTATGAAGAACGTCTGACAGCGCCCCGTTCCTGGTGGCTGATCTCCCTGCTGGTGGGGGTCGCCGCGGCGCTCATCCTGCTTCCGCTGGGGGTGCTGCCGATGCTCGGCGGTCTGGTCGGCGGTACCGCGGTGGCCGCGGTGATGGCCAGCTCGTACGGCTCGGTGCGGATCCGGGTGGCGGGTGGGCAGTTGATCGCCGGGGAGGCGCAGATCCCGCTGTCGGCACTCGGTACGGCGGAGGTGCTGGACGCGGAGGCGGCGCGGGCCTGGCGGACGCATCGGGCGGACACCCGCGCCTTCATGCTGCTGCGCAGCTACATCCCGTGCGCGGTGAAGGTGGAGATCACCGACCCCGCGGACCCGACGCCGTACGCCTATCTCTCCTCGCGCCGGCCGGAGCGGCTGGTGGCGGCACTGACCGCGGTCCGCGCCGAGGACTGAACAGTCCGGGAAAGGCCCCGGTACGAGGGCCGCTCAGGCCTCGGGCAGTTGGCCGCGGAGGTCGGCGGGGAGTTCCCCGGGCTGCAGCACGTCCTCGGGGGCAGGCAGTGCGGGCTGGTCGGCCAGCGCCTGCCACGGCACCTGGCGGCGGCGCAGGTCCGCACGGATGTGCCCGGCGAGCCGGCGGGTGTCGCGGCGGTTCATCACGGCGCCGACGGTGGCGCCCACCATGAACGGGGTGAGGCTGGGCAGGTTGCGCAAGGTGCGCTTCATGATCTGCTGGCGCAGCTCGCGTTTCATCTGCCCGCCGAGCGCGACGTCGAACGACGAGAGTTTCAGGGCGTAGATACCGCGTTCCTGCGACCAGGAGCCGAGATAGGCGGTGCTGCGGGCGCCGAGTCCGCCGGGCGGCCGCAGACCGTACACCTCGTGCAGCTCGGCGATGAGTTTCAGCTCGATGACGGCGACGCCGGTCACCTCGGTGGCCAGCTCGGTCGGCATGGCGGGCGGCACCGGAAGCATGGCCGCCGCTCCCACCCCCGCACCCACGGCCGAAGTGGCCCGGGCCGCACCGGCCACCAGCTTGTCGGCCAGCTCCTCGGGGCCGAGTCCGGGAAACTGCCGCCGGAGAGTCGCCAGATCCCGTACGGGAACGCGGGGGGCGAGGTCGATGATCCGGTCGGCGACGAGGGCGATGCCCAGCTTGGCCAGGCTGCCGCTCTTGGCGATCGAGGCCCGTACTGCCGCGCCGCGCCGGGCCGGGGGCGCCGCGGTGGGCTCGGGGTCCTGCTCGGGGAGTCGCTCGCCGCCCTCGTCCGGGGCGGCTGCTTCGAGCGAGGCCGGCCGGCCTCGCTCGTCCTCGTACACACCGGGGGACGTGCCCTCGCTGTCCGCGCCCCGCTTACGGAAGCGGGGCCTGCGGGACGGGGGCGAGCCTTTCACAGCCGTCCAGCTCAGTCGCAGTCGCGGCAGATCGGCTGGCCGTTCTTCTCGCGGGCCAGCTGGCTGCGGTGGTGCACCAGGAAGCAGCTCATGCAGGTGAACTCGTCCTGCTGCTTGGGCAGTACGCGGACCGCGAGCTCCTCGTTGGAGAGGTCCGCGCCGGGCAGCTCCAGCCCTTCCGCGGCCTCGAACTCGTCCACGTCGACATTGGAGGTGGACTTGTCGTTCCGCCTGGCCTTGAGCTCTTCGATGCTGTCCTCGTTGAGGTCGTCATCGGTCTTGCGTGGAGTGTCGTAATCCGTTGCCATGTCGCTCTCCCCCTCTGGGTGTTTGCGGTGTCTCAGCGCACGTAACGCATGAGAGGCCGGACTTGTGCCCGACCTGAGGCGGAGATTTTGCCTCACATCAAGGTCTGTTACTCAATCGACACCCAACCGGTCTCCGCGGGGGTGATCGGCTTGGATGGCGAAGGGCACCGTACACGGTCCGAAAGCCCGGCTTCGCAGGCGCCACCCCGTGTACTTCCCGTCATCCCGACCTCGGGAAACCCGGATCTTCCGGGCTTCTCACCGAGGCCTTGCTCACAGAGCGTGCCCACCGGCCACGGTGTCGCTGTGATGGATTGCACATCCGAACCACCATGAACAGGTCAGGAACATTCTGCCCAAAGCGAACACCTCGCCATGTCGGGGGCAGGATGCCAGATCCGGTCGCCGTTGTCAGATCGGCAGCGTGACGCGCATCACCAGGCCTCCCCCCTCCCGCGGCTGCGCCATGATCCGGCCCCCGTGCGCCCGCGCCACCGAGCGCGCGATGGACAGCCCCAGGCCAACCCCCTTGTCACTGCCCGTCCGCTCGGTCCGCAGTCGTCTGAAGGGCTCGAAGAGATTGTCGATCTCGTACGCCGGGACCACCGGGCCCGTATTGGACACCACCAGCACCGCCTGGCCGTGCTGGGTCTGGGTGCTGACCTCGACCCAGCCGCCCGGGGTGTTGTACCGCACCGCGTTCTGCACGAGGTTCAGCGCGATCCGCTCCAGCAGCACGCCGTTGCCCTGGACCACCGCCTGGGCCCGCTCACCGCGGATCTCCACATCCCGCTGGTCCGCCTCGGTACGCACCTGGTCGATGGCCTGCCCGGCGACCTCGGCGAGGTCCACCGGTTTCCGCTCCACGATCTGGTTGTCGCTACGGGCCAACAGCAGTAGTCCTTCGACGAGTTGCTCACTGCGCTCGTTGGTCGCCAGCAGCGTCTTGCCCAGTTGCTGAAGCTCGGGGGCGGCCGCCGGATCGGAGAGCTGCACCTCCAGCAGGGTGCGGTTGATGGCGAGCGGGGTCCGCAACTCGTGCGAGGCGTTCCCCACGAAGCGCTGCTGGGCGGTGAAGGCCCGCTCCAGCCGCTCCAGCATGTCGTCGAAGGTGTCGGCCAGTTCCTTCAGCTCGTCGTCCGGGCCGTCCAGCTCGATCCGCCGGGACAGGTCCGAGCCGGCCACCCGGCGGGCGGTGCGGGTGATCCGGCCCAGCGGCGAGAGGACCCGGCCGGCGATCGCGTAGCCGAAGGCGAAGGCGATCACGGAGAGGCCGAGCAGCGCCAGCAGGGAGCGGCTCAGCAGATTGTCCAGCGCCTCCTGCCTGCGGTGGCTGACGCAGGCGTTCAGCGCGGCGTTGAAGGCGCCCACGTCCTGGGTGCCGGTGGCCGAGGGCAGGCCCGGGCAGGCGTCGCTGGAGACCGTCACCTTCCCGGAGAGGATCTTGAACGGCAGCTCGTTGCCGACGTGTACGGCCTGGGCGGCCAGCAGATAGATGATCGACAGCAGCAGGATTCCGGCGATCAGGAACATGCCGCCGTAGAGAAGGGTGAGGCGTATCCGGATGGTGGGCCTCAGCCAGGGGAAGGGCGGATCGGCCCGTCTGGGGTCCCAGGTCGGTTTCGGTGGCGCCGGGGGCGGCGCGGGGCTCGCTGCCACGGCGGCCTCAGATCCGGTAGCCGGAGCCGGGCACGGTGACGATGACGGCGGGCTCACCGAGCTTGCGCCGCAGCGTCATCACCGTCACCCGGACCACATTGGTGAACGGGTCGGTGTTCTCGTCCCAGGCCTTCTCCAGCAACTGCTCCGCGGAGACCACCGCGCCCTCGCTGCGCAGCAGCACCTCCAGCACCGCGAACTCCTTCGGTGCCAACTGCACCTCGCGGCCGTCCCGGAAGACCTCCCGCCGGTTCGGGTCCAGCTTGATGCCGGCGCGCTCCAGCACCGGCGGCAGCGGCACACTGGTACGCCGGCCCAGGGCCCGCACCCGGGCGGTCAGCTCGCTGAAGGCGAAGGGCTTCGGCAGATAGTCGTCGGCGCCGATCTCCAGGCCCTCGACCCGGTCGCTGACGTCTCCGGAGGCGGTCAGCATCAGGACCCGCGTCGGCATACCCAGCTCGACGATGCGGCGGCACACGTCGTCCCCGTGGACCACGGGGAGATCGCGGTCGAGGACCACCACGTCGTAGTCGTTGACGCCGATCCGCTCCAGGGCGGCCGCACCGTCGTACACGACGTCGACGGCCATGGCCTCCCGGCGCAGTCCGGTGGCCACCGCATCGGCGAGTAGCTGCTCGTCCTCGACGACGAGTACACGCACGTCGCTGTCCTTCCTGTGTGCCCTCGGCGGGCGGACGGGGGTGGAGCCTCCATCCTGCCTCTTTCGGCCATAAACCGGCTGTAAGGCGGGGGGCCTCCCGCCTGGGGCTTCGCGGGAAGTCCGCGGTTTTCTGCGATGGTCAGGTTTCCGGGGCGCCGTGCCCGGGGAGGACGACTTCACACCCGCGATCACGCTTTGTGTGTGGCGTGCCACAAAGCACCCCTTCCGTCGTGCGGAAGGAGACGTGATCGCCCCTCAGCCAGGGCACACCCCCGTGCCACCGACGACCCAGGACGAGGGGGCGCAACCATGGACGCATTCACCGCAGGTCTGCTGCAGCGCATAAGGGCGGCCGAGTCCGAGATGGACCGGGCACGTGAGACAGGCGACGACTTCCTCGTGGAGGTCGAGCAGGGCGAGCTGGACGATCTGCGCCGGCTGGCCGCCGAGCACGGCGTCGAGGTCAGCGCCTCGCAGCACGCCTGACACCGACCCGATCGACCCTCCGGCCCCGGCGGCTCCTCCCGCCGGGGCCGACCCATGCCGGGCCGCGGTGGGTCAGTCGTGCCAGGCGCCCAGGTCCTCCAGCAACTGCTGAAGCGGCTCGAAGACCCCGGGCACCGCGGTGACTGTCAGGTCGTAGGTGGCCGCGGCGCCCGGGCGGCCGCCGCTGAGAGCGCCCGCCTCCCGGGCGATCAGCTCGCCCGCGGCGGAGTCCCACGGGTTGAGCCCCCGCTCGAAGAAGCCGTCGAGCCGGCCCGCCGCCACATCGCAGAGATCGACCGCGGCCGAGCCGCTGCGCCGGATGTCCCGCAGCCGCGGCACCAGGTGCCGGGCCACCTCCGCCTGGTGGGTGCGGACCCGCTGTACGTAGTTGAAGCCGGTGCCGACCAGCGACTGGTCCAGGCTGGGCGGGGCCGGGCGGCAGGCGAGCCGGCGGGTGCCGAGGAAGGCCCCACCGCCGCGCACCGCGTGGTACGTCTCACCGCGCATCGGCGCCGCGACCACGCCCACCAGCGTCTCCCCGCGGTACTCGGCGGCGATCGACACGGCCCAGGTGGGCAGTCCGTAGAGGTAGTTGACCGTGCCGTCGAGCGGGTCGATCACCCAGCGGACGCCGCTGGTGCCCTCCCGGGAGGCGCCCTCCTCACCGAGGAAGCCGTCCTCCGGGCGCTGCTCGGCGAGGTGGCCGGTGATCAGCTTCTCGGCGGCGATGTCCATCTCGGTGACCACGTCGATCGGGCTCGACTTGGTGGCGGCGACCGCGAGATCGGCCGGCCGCCCGTCTCTGAGCAGCACCCCGGCACGCCGCGCGGCCTCCTGGGCGAGCTGGAGCAGTTCATCGGGCTGGGGTTCCGTCACGGTTCTCCTCACACGGGGACGCGGTGCGTCAGGCGTACGGGCTGTCGGCGCCCGCGGCGGCGGGGCGCGGGGTACGGGCCGGGCAGCAGCCGACGGGGCACACATCGTGACCGGGGCCCAGCTCGCCGAGCGCGCACCGCTCGACCGGCCGACCCGACTCGGCGGCGGCCCGCTCCAGCACCAGCTCGCGTACGGCGGCCGCGAAGCGCGGGTCGGCGCCGACGGTGGCCGAGCGGCTCACCGGCAGGCCCAGCTCGGCTGCCTTGGCGGTGGCCTCGGTGTCGAGGTCGTAGCGGACCTCCATGTGGTCGGAGACGAAACCGATGGGGGCCATCACCACGGCAGGGGCGCCCGCCGCGTGCCGCTCCTCCAGGTGGTCGCAGATGTCCGGCTCCAGCCAGGGGATGCGCGGGGCTCCGGAGCGCGACTGGTAGACGAGCTGCCAGGGGTGGTCCTCGCCGGTGCGCTCGCGGACGGCCTCGGCGATCAGCCGGGCCACCTCCAGGTGCTGGGCCACATAGGCGCCGCCGTCGCCGTGCTGTTCGACGGGGCCCGAGGTGTCGGCGGCGGTGGTGGGGATGGAGTGGGTGCAGAAGGCGATGTGCGCGCTATCCCGTACCTCGGGCGGGAGTTGGGCGAGGGCGGTGAGCACGCCGTCGGTCATGGGTGCCACGAAGCCGGGGTGGTCGAAGTAGTGCCGCAGCTTGTCCACCCGGGGCACGGGGAGGCCCTCGGCTTCCAGCGTCGCGAGCGCCTCGGCGAGGTTCTCCCGGTACTGGCGGCAGCCCGAGTAGGAGGCGTAGGCGCTGGTGGCGAGGGTGAGGACGCGGCGGCGGCCGTCCCGGGCCAACTGCCGCAGGGTGTCGGTGAGATAGGGGGCCCAGTTGCGGTTGCCCCAGTAGACCGGGAGGTCGAGGCCGTGCTCGGCGAAGTCCTTGCGGAGGGCTTCGAGCAGGGTGCGGTTCTGCTCGTTGATGGGGCTGACGCCGTCGAAGAGGTAGTAGTGCCGCCCCACCTCCTTGAGCCGCTCCTTGGGGATGCCGCGGCCGCGGGTGACGTTCTCCAGGAACGGCACCACGTCGTCGGGGCCTTCGGGGCCGCCGAAGGAGAGCAGCAGCAGGGCGTCGTAGGGGGTGGGATCGAGCGCGTCGGACATGCCCCGATCCTGCCACCCGCCTCGGACAACGGGGAATCGGGCGGTGGGCGCAGCGGTCCGGAGGGCGGACGGGCAGGAAAAATCCGCGCATAGCGGCAAAAAGGGTGTGGAAAAAACGCGGCCGACGCTACAGATGCCTACCGGGAGGGTTACACAACGGAGCCGGGTCGTAAGCTGTAGCGCCATCGCCAGGCCTCAACCCCGCCGGTGTACCGGGGGCCGTTGGGCCGCCCCGCAGGTTCGTCGGGAGTGACCCTTGCCAAGTCCCTACCGTGCTGTGTTCGCCTCACCCGGTGCCCGGGCCTTCTCCGCGGCCGGGTTCATCGGCCGGATGTCCCTGTCGATGACGGGCATCGGCGTCGTCACCATGATGTCCCAACTGAACGGCCGCTACGGGCTGGCCGGTGCGCTGGCCGCGACCATCGCCCTGTCCGCCGCCTGCTTCGGCCCGCAGGTGTCGCGCCTGGTGGACCGGTTCGGGCAGCGGCGGGTGCTGCGTCCGGCCACGGTGGTGGCGCTGGCCGCGGTGGCCGGGCTGCTGCTGTGCGCGACCCTCGGGATGCCGGACTGGACGCTCTTCGGGTTCGCGGCCGGCATCGGCTGTGTGCCGAGTGTGGGGGCGATGGTGCGGGCCCGCTGGGCGACGGTGCTCTCGGACCGGCCCGAGCTGCTGCACACCGCGTACTCCGCGGAGTCGGCCTTCGACGAGGTGTGCTTCATCATCGGTCCGATCCTCTCGATCGGGCTGTCCACGGTGTGGTTCCCGGCGGCCGGACCGCTGCTGGCCGCGATGTTCCTGGCGGGCGGCGTGTGGTGGCTGACCTCGCAGCGGGCCACCGAGCCGGTGCCGCATCCGCGCGAGCACCACACCGGCGGTTCCGCGCTGGGCGCCCACGGCCTCCAGGTGCTGGTCGGCACCTTCGTGGCGATCGGCGCGGCCTTCGGTTCGGTGGACGTGGTGACGGTGGCGTTCGCCGAGTCGCTGGGGCACAAGCCGGCGGCGAGCTGGATCCTCGCGGTGTTCGCGGTCGGTTCCTGTCTGTCTGGTTTCGCGTTCGGGCTGCTGAGCCCGACGGGTCCGATCGCCCGCAGATGGCTGCTGGGGATGGCCGTGATGGCCCTGAGTATGATCCCCCTCCAACTGGTCGGGAGCCTTCCGGTCCTGGCCGTGGCGCTCTTCGTCGTGGGGCTCGCCGCCGCTCCGACGATGGTCACCACCATGGCCCTCGTCGAACAGCACGTACCCCGCGCGAAGTTGACCGAGGGCATGACCTGGGTGAGTACGGGCATGGCCGTCGGCATCGCGCTCGGGTCCTTCCTGGCCGGCTGGGTGGTCGACATCGCCGGGGCGGGGGCCGGGTACGCGGTGCCGGGTGTGTCCGGCGCGGTCGCGGTCGCGGTCGGGGTCCTGGGGTACCGCCGGCTCAAGCCACCGGTGGCGAAACGGGGAGGAACGTCCGGGCATGAGGACAGGGCAGCGGAAGAGCGGTACGTGGCGTAACTGGGCGGGCAATGTCCAGGCCCGCCCCGTGCGGGAGGTGACGCCGGCCTCGGTGGACGAGCTGTCGGCGGCCGTACGGCGGGCCGCGGAGGACGGGCTGCGGGTGAAGGCGGTCGGCACCGGCCACTCCTTCACCTCGGTCGCGGCCACCGACGGCGTGCTGGTGCGGCCCCGGCTGCTGAGCGGGATCCGCGCGCTGGACCGTGCCGCGGGCACCGTCACGGTGGGCGCCGGCACCTCGCTGAAGCGGCTCAACACGGTCCTCGCCAGGGAGGGCCTGTCGCTGACCAACATGGGCGACATCATGGAGCAGACCGTCTCCGGCGCCACCAGCACCGGCACCCACGGCACCGGACGCGACTCGGCCTCCATCTCGGCGCAGATACGCGCCCTGGAACTGGTGACCGCGGACGGTTCGGTGCTGAACTGCTCGGCGGAGGAAAATCCGGAGGTCTTCGCGGCGGCCCGGATCGGGCTCGGCGCGCTGGGCGTGGTCACCGCGATCACCTTCGCGGTGGAGCCGGTCTTCCTGCTCACCGCGCGGGAGGAGCCGATGCCGTTCGACGAGGTCACCGGGCGCTTCGACGAACTCGTCGCGGAGAACGAGCACTTCGAGTTCTACTGGTTCCCGCACACCGGGAACTGCAACACCAAGCGGAACAACCGCAGCGCGGGCCCGGCCGCCCCGCTGGGCACGGTGGGCGGCTGGTTCGAGGACGAGTTCCTCTCCAACGGCCTCTTCCAGGCGGTGAATTCACTGGGCCGGGCGGCGCCCGCGACCATCCCCGCCATCGCCAGGCTGTCCAGCCGCGTCCTGTCCGCCCGCAGCTACACCGACATCCCGTACAAGGTCTTCACCAGCCCCCGGCGGGTGCGCTTCATGGAGATGGAGTACGCGGTGCCGCGGGCCGAACTGGTGTCGGCACTACGGGAGTTGCGGGCCATGGTGGAGCGGTCCCCGCTGCGGGTGAGCTTCCCGGTGGAGGTGCGGACCGCGCCCGCCGACGACATCCCGCTCTCCACCGCCTCCGGCCGGGAGACCGCCTATATCGCCGTCCATATGTACCGCGGCACCCCGTACCAGGCGTACTTCACGGCCGCCGAGCGGATCTTCACCGCGCACGGCGGACGGCCCCACTGGGGCAAGATCCACACCCGGGACGCCGGCTACCTCGCCGAGGCCTACCCGCGCTTCGCCGAGTTCACCGCGGTACGGGACCGGCTCGACCCGGACCGCAGGTTCGGCAACGACCATCTGCGGCGGGTGCTGGGCGAGTAGCGCGTCAGCCGGTGGGGGTGCCCTGCTGGGGCGCGGCCGGGCCGGGGTCGGTGGCGGACTCGGTGGGAGTCGGGTCCGCGGTGGCGCCGGTGTCCTGCCCTGCGGTGGCACCGGAGCCGGTGCTCTGGTCGCCCTTGTTGCCGGTGCCGGTGCTGCCGGTGGGCCGGGGGTCCGCGGCTCCGCCGCCCGGCCGGTCGGCGCCGGGGGTGCGGCTCGGTCCGCCGCCGAAGGTGCCGCTCTGCTCGGGGGTGGCGCCATCGGAGGGCGTGGCGGTGGGCTCGGTGGTCGACGGGTCGGACCGGTGGCCGGAGCGGTGCCCGGTGAAGGCGTCGCCGATGGTGGTGCGGCCCTCACCCGCGAAGCTCTCGCCGGAGGCCAGCTCATAGGTGGTGATCCCGCCCATGGTCACCACGAACACGACACCCGCCGCGATCAACGGCCGCTTCCAGCCGCGCGCCCTGCTCCGGTGCGGGCCGGCACCGGCGGACTCGTCCGCCACGTCCCCGGGCAACGGCCCTTCGCCGTACGGCGGTTGACCGGGAGGCCCGCCGTCGAGGGTGCGCAGGATCCGCGTGGCCCCGTCGTCACCGGCCGCGTCCACAGGGCCTCCGGCGGCGCCCGCCACCGCGTCCACCCGCAGCACCCGGGTCGCGGCCTCTTCCGGCACCCGGGCGAGCCGCTGGGTCCGGTCCCCGTCGACGGGGGCGAGGAGCCGGGTGCGCTCGGCTTCGGTTGCTTCGGGCAGGAGCTGGGTGCGGTTCGGGTCGGCTCCGGTGGTGGGGCGGGGCAGCAGGTGCGTCTGGTGGTCCACGGGGTGGAGGGCTTCCGTGGGCCGGTCCTCGGGAGCACCGGGGCCGGCGGTGGTGGAGGGTCCGGTGCCCCAGGTGATGGTGTGCCGTGCGGGCGGCGGTCCGGTCTCGGGACGGAAAGTGGCCGGAACGGGTCGTCCGTTCCGGGTCACCGGGACCTGTCGGCTGCGCGGTTTGGCGCTGACGGCGGCATCCCGGATCTGTTCTCCGGTGCGCCGGAAGAAGTGCTGGAAGAGGGAGCCGCCGCAGGTGGCGACGATGCTCACCACACCCGCGCCGAGGATCGTGCCGTACACGCCGAGGTTGGCGGCCAGCTTCGCGGCGACCACGGCCGCCACCGCACTGCCCGCCACCTGCGGCACATTGAGGTCGATCCGCTTCCTCCGCCGGGGCTCCTCGGCCGGGGCCGCCTCGTCCGCCCGCGGCCGCCCGTCCTCCCGGCTGTCGGTCCGGGGCGCGGGACGCACTCCGGAATCCGGCTTCTCACCCATCTCGGAACCTTGCCTGCCTTTCACATCAACCGCACGAGACTCACCCGTTTGCATGAGAAAGGGACGTACCGTCGACAGGGATAGTTCCGATTCAGCCGAATCCGTGAAGTACACCACCCGCAATCCCCATGCCATCCGCCCAAGGCGGTCAACTACCGCACCCCGGCAGAACTTCGGCGGCGCGGCGGTCTACCCGGATGGCCCGTATGGAGTAGTGTTGCGAGCCCTGGGTCCGGCCTCCTGCCAGGGTGCCGGGACCTTCCAGGACCGCCGAGAGGGGGCACGTTGCGCAAGGCCTTGTACAGGTCAACGCAGTTGGTCACTCAGCGTGGCGAACGGGTCACCGTGCCATAACGGCGGCCCGGGGTCCATGCCCGACACGCCGGGCAACTCGGCAAGGTTGTGGCAGGCTGCACCCGGGCAGGCCACACTCGACCAGCGGAAGCAGCGACGCACGTGACGTCGGCAGGCACCACCCGGGAGGTCCCCATGCCGGAACTGCGGGTCGTTGCCGTCTCCAATGACGGCACACGGCTGGTGCTGAAGGCTGCGGACAGCACGGAATACACCCTGGCCATCGACGAGCGGCTGCGCGCCGCCGTGCGCGGCGACCGTCCCCGCCTCGGCCAGATCGAGATCGAGGTGGAGAGCCACCTCCGCCCCCGCGACATCCAGGCACGGATACGAGCCGGTGCCACCGCGGAGGAGGTCGCCCAGCTCGCGGGGATCTCCGTGGACCGCGTCCGCCGCTTCGAGGGCCCCGTTCTGGCGGAGCGCGCCTTCATGGCCGAGCGGGCCCGCAAGACGCCGGTCCGCCGCCCCGGGGAGAACACCGGGCCGCAGTTGGGCGACGCGGTCCAGGAGCGGCTGCTGGTCCGCGGCGCCGACCGGGACACCGTGCAGTGGGACTCCTGGCGCCGCGACGACGGCACCTGGGAGGTCCTGCTCGTCTACCGGGTGGCCGGCGAACCGCACTCGGCGAGCTGGAAGTACGACCCGCCGCGCCGGCTGGTGCAGGCCTTGGACAACGAGGCCCGCTCGCTGATCGGTGAGTCCGAGGACATGGCCGCCGCGCCCGAGCCGAGCTTCCCGTTCGTGCCGCGTATCGCCCGCCTGCCCCGCGACCGGCCGCTGGACCGTCCCGGCGACCGCCCCGCGGAGCGCCCCGGGCTGCCGGTCGCCTCGCCGCCGGAGGCCGAGGAGGAGGGTAACGAGCCTGCGGCCGCCCGCGATTCGCTGACCAGCCTGCTGGAGGCGGTGCCCAGCTTCCGCGGGGACCTGGTGGTACCGGAGCGGCCCGCTCCGGCCGCCGAGCATCCCGCGCCGGAGCCCGAGCAGGAGCCGGAGGCCGAGGAGCCGCCGGCGCCCGCCGCCTCGGCGGGTTCGGCCTATGCCGATGTGCTGATGCCGCGCGCCGTCGCGAGCCACCGGGACCGGCTGGTCGGCTCCACCGACCGGCAGGCCGAGGCCGACGGCGTACGGCCGGGACGCCGGGCCGCGGTGCCGAGTTGGGACGAGATCGTCTTCGGTACCCGCCGCAAGAAGCAGGAGTAGCAGCACCCGCCCAAGGGCGGGGCCGTACCCGGTGAGTCCGGTACGGCCCCGCCCTTGTGTGCTCCGCGGCGTGTGAACGGGGGGCCGGCTACTGCGGGTCGGGGCCGGTGGCCACCGGGCGCCGCGGGTCGGCGGACCACTCCGACCACGAGCCCACATACAACTCGGCGTCGATACCGGCCGCGGCCAGCGCCAGCACCTGGTGCGCCGCCGAGACGCCGGAACCGCAGTACACGCCGACACCGCTCGCCTCCGCGGCGCCCAACGCCCGGAAGCGCTCGGTGAGTTCGGCCGCGGGGCGGAAGCGGCCGTCGGGGGCGGCGTTCTCCGCGGTCGGGGCCGAGACGGCGCCCGGGATGTGCCCGCCCACTCGGTCGATCGGCTCCACCTCGCCCCGGTAGCGCTCCCCCGCCCGCGCGTCCAGCAGCAGCCCGGAACGGGCCAGGTCCGCCGCGGAGTCCGCGTCCAGCAGTCCGCGCTCGGCGGGGCGCGGCCGGAAGTCCCCCGGCTGCGGGTGCGGCTCCGCGGACTCCAACGGCCCCTGCCAGGCGGCCAGTCCGCCGTCCAGCACCCGTACCGAGGGGTGTCCGGTCCAGTGCAGCAGCCACCAGGCGCGGGCCGCCGCCCAGCTCTGGCCGCCGTCGTACACCACCACCGGGCGGGACGCGGAGACGCCCGCGGTGCGCATCGCGGCGCCGAACTCGTCCAGCGGCGGCAGCGGATGCCGTCCGCCGGCGCCGGCCGGTCCCGCCAACTCGGCGTCCAGATCGACGAATACGGCGCCCGGCAGATGGCCGGCCAGATAGTCGGAGCGCTGGGCGCCGGCGCCCAGCTCCCAGCGCACATCCAGAAGCAGCGGCGGATTCCCGCCCGCCAGGTCGTCCGCCAGCGCGGACGCGGAAATAATCGGATCCATGGCCCCATCCTTACGCACAGGGCTGGCCCCGCGCGCGGCTTGGGGCTACTCTTCGCCCCGACCACCCCGACCACTTTGGGTGCGACTCCGGACACCCTGTGTACCCGACCCGATGCCTGCACCGTCCGACGGGGACGGAGCGGGCTTCCTGTGCGGACGCGCCGGTGCACCCCGGTGCGCCCCCGGCGCGGGCATCGCCGTGCGCGGGCGCGGGCAGGAAGAAGAGGTGGGGTGGGCGGCACCACACGAGGGGTCGAGGAGAGAGTGACGATGAGCGAGACATGGGGGGCCGACAGCCGGCACACGGCGGCGGCACACACCCGGCTCACACCGGGCACACCCTGCTGGGTGAGCCTCATGGTGCGGGACCCGGAGCGGGCCCGGAAGTTCTACGAGGCGCTGTTCGGCTGGGAGTTCGACCCTGGACCGCAGCAACTCGGCCCGTATGTCAGGGCGTTGCTGGGCGGGCGGGAGGTGGCCGGTATCGGGCGGCTGCCGACGGACCGCCGTGTTCCGGTCGCCTGGACGCCGTATCTCGCGACCGATGACATCGACGCGACCGCGCACGCCATCCGCGTCCGCGGGGGCACCGTCGGTGTGGGGCCGCTGGACGCCGCGGAGGCGGGGCGGATGCTGATCGCCTCGGATCCGGCGGGCGCGGTCTTCGGGGTGTGGCAGGCGGCCGCCCATCGGGGAGCCGCGGTGACGGGCGTGCCCGGCGCCCCCTCCTGGGACGAACTGGTCACCCGCGACACGGGCGTCACCGCCTTCTACACCGCGGTGTTCGGCTACACCGCACGCACCGCCGGTTCCCCCACCACCCTGCTGCTCGGCGAGCGCCCGGTGGCCTCGGTGCGCGGTGTGGGCCGGAAGCTGCCGCACGACCGGGGCGCGCACTGGATGACGTACTTCGAGGTGGACGAGGTGGATGGGGCGGCGGCGCGGGTGGCGGAGTTGGGCGGGCGGGTGGCGGAGGCGCCGCGTCCGGGTCCTTATGGGCGGACGGCGACGGTGGCCGATCCGGAGGGGGCGCGTTTCGCTCTGGTCAGCTCGGGGCGCGGTACGGAGGTCTGACGGGGCCGGTCAGCCGGAGGCGACGGGCAGGACGTCCTGGGCGACTGAGGCGGAACGGGCCGCGGCGCCGGTCATCCGGCGCCGGTGGTGGCGCCGGCACAGCACCTCGTAACCGACCTGTGCGGCCGTGCCATTGACGTCGCCCACCACGACCTGCTCGCCCTCCACGACCATCTCGCCGTTCACGGTGCGGGCGTTGTGGGTGGCGCGGGCCCCGCACCAGCACATCGCCTCCACCTGGAGGGACTCGATCCGGTCGGCCAGCTCGATCAGGCGCTGGGAGCCGGGGAAGAGGCGGGTGCGGAAGTCGGTGGTGATGCCGAAGGCGAAGACATCCAGCTCCAAGTCGTCCACCACGCGCGCCAGTTGGTCTATCTGCCCGGGTGAGAGGAACTGCGCCTCGTCCACGATCACATAGTCGACCCGGCCGCCCTGCGACATCCGCTCCACGAGGTGGGCGTGCAGGTCCATCGGGCCGGTGACCTCCACCGCGTCGGTGACCAGGCCGAGCCGGGAGGACAGCATCCCCTCCCCCGCCCGGTCGTCCCGGGTGAAGAGCACGCCCTGGAGTCCGCGTGCCTGGCGGTTGTGGTCGATCTGGAGCGCCAGTGTCGACTTCCCGCAGTCCATCGTCCCGCAAAAGAAAATCAGTTCGGGCATGGTCTGAGGCAGCACCTTTCGGCGGCGGGCGGGCAGGGTGGGGCGGTGCGGCGGGGCACCGGACAGGTCAGGAGCGTACTTCGAGGAGGGGGACGAGTTGTTCGACGGGGGTGAGGGAGCCGTGGTTGCCGACCATCGCGGACTCCTTGGGCTCCCGCTCCGAGGCGATGATCAGGACGTCGTCGCGGGCCGCGGCGATCACATCGCCGAGCCGGCCGTGCACCCGCTCGTCCACCCGGGGGCCGAACCAGCCGGCCTCGATCGCCTCCTCCCGGCCCGCCACCCAGAACTGCTCACCGAGCACCTCCCGCCAGACGGCCAGCACATCCCCGGCCGCCCCGGGCACCGCGTACACATGGCGGGCGCGGCCCTCGCCGCCGAGCAGGGCCACTCCGGCGCGCAGCTCCCAGTCCTCGTCGAAGTCGATACGGTGCTCCGCGTCGAAGGGGATGTCGATCATGCCGTGGTCGGCGGTGACGTAGAGGGCGCTGCGCGGCGGGAGTTGGTCCGCGAGGCGCTCCACCAGCCGGTCCACATAGGTGAGTTGGCCCCGCCAGGCGTCCGAGTCCACCCCGAAGCGGTGGCCCTTGCCGTCGACCTCGGCGTAGTACGTGTAGATCAACGCGCGGTCGGCGGAGGCGAGTTGGCGGGCGGCGAGGTCCATCCGCTCCTCGCCGGAGAGCCGTCCGTGGAAGCCGCCGCCGCTCAGCGCGACCTGGGTGAGCGGGGTGTCGGCGAACTTCGGTGAGGAGACCTGCGCGGTGTGCACTCCGGCCGCGGCGGTGCGGGAGAAGACGGTGGGGTGGGGCTGCCAACTCCTGGGCGGTGTCCACGGGTTCCAGCGGAGCTGGTTCATCAGCTCACCGCTCTGCGGATTGCGCACGGTGTATCCGGGCAGGCCGTGCTCACCGGGGGGCAGGCCGGTGCCGACGGAGGCCAGTGAGGTGGCGGTGGTGGAGGGATAGCCGGTGGTGAGGGGGCGGCCGGTGCCGCCGCGGGAGCCGGGCAGCAGCGAGGTGAGGAACGGCGCCTCCTCGGGATGGGCGCGCAACTGCTCCCAGCCGAGCCCGTCGACGAGGAAGACGCAGACCCGGTCGGCCGGGGCCAGCTCGGTGATCCGGGCTTCGAAGCCGGGGACGCCGAGGCCAGCGGCGAGGGTGGGCAGCAGATCGGCGAGGGAGCCGGAGCCGTATGCGGGCAGCGGGGCCGAGCTGATGGGGAGCGGCTCGGGCTCGTCCCAGGCGGGCAGGGCGCGGAGGGGGCGGGCCGGGTCCTGGGCTGCGGGCTCGGCCATCAGCGGCGGCTGTCCGGTGCGGCGGCGGTGGCTTCGGAGAGGGCCTGGGCGAAGGCCAGGGTCTGGCTCACCGCGTCCGGGCCGTCCCCGGCCTCGCTGACGCGGAGGCTGAGGTCGTCCGCGGTGGTGTTGCCCGTATAGCCGTGGTCGGCCTCGCAGTTGGGGTCGCCGCAGGCGGCGGGCTCCAGGTCGATGCGGGAGACGGCGCCCCAGCCGATGGTGAGGACAACCTCGCGGGGCGGAGTGCCCGGGGTGTAGGACTCGGGGTGCGAGACGACGCGGCTGACCACGACCGACGAGATCCGGTCGATCTTGACCGATTCGGTGGAGGTGGTCGCGTAGGGCGCCGGGGAGGTGGAGTCGGCGGCCTGCTCGTCGGTGTGGCTGACGATGAAGCGGTTGCCGGTGAGCACCAGGACGGTGACATGCCGGCGGACCTCGTTGGCGTCGAAGGTGGTCTCCTGATGGACCAGATACGACCCGATGGCCTCGCCGCCGACGGCGGCCTCCACCGCCTCGGCCACCAGCGCCGGGTAGTAGCCGCTGCGCTCGATCGCCGTGCGCAGCCCCTGGGTCGTCGTACCTGTCTTGGCCATGCGCTCCATCCTAAGGCCCCGCACCGACACCGGATCCCGCCCGGCGGACGGCTTCCGGCCCCCCTCGGGCGGGCCCCCGGCCATGCCCGGTCGGCCGCGGTCCGGGCAGGGCGCCGGTTCAGTACGCGGGCATGGTGCGCGGTCCGAGGTCGCCGCGGGCCGGGGGCCGGGCCAGCCGGACCTCGGCGCCGAGTACGGACACCCCGTGGGTGGCCACCACCACCGGCTCCAGGGCGACCGCGATCACCTCGGGGTGGTCGTCGACCAGCCGGGACACCCGCAGCAGCAGTTCCTCCAGGGCCGCGGTGTCCACCGGGTCGGAGCCGCGCCAGCCGAAGAGCAGGGGCGCGGTGCGGATGGCGCGGATCACCGAGTGCGCGTCGCGGTCGGTGACGGGGATCAGGCGGTGCGCGGTGTCGCCCAGCAGCTCGGAGGGGGCTCCGGCCAGACCGAAGGAGAGCACGGCGCCCGCGGTGGGGTCGATCACGGTACGGACCACGGTGTCGACTCCGCGCGGCGCCATGGCCTGCACCACGGGGCGCAGTTCGGCCGGGGTGCCGAAGGTGTCGGTGAGTTCGCGGTAGGCGCCGCGCAGATGCTCCTCGTCGGCCAGGTCGAGCCGGACGCCGCCGAGGTCGGCGCGGTGGCGGAGATGGGGCGCGGTGGTCTTGAGCGCGACCGGGTAGCCCAGGGTGTCCGCGGCCCGTACCGCCTCCTCGCAGCCGGGGGCGGGGAGCGCCTGGCGTACCCGCACCCCGTAGTGGCCGAGCAGGCGGGCGGTGTCGCCGGGGTCGAGGGTGAGGCCCTGCGGGTCCTCGGCGGCGGGGCCGGCGAGGAGCCGTTCGATCTGCTCGGCGGCGGCCTGCTCGTCGATGTCCTCGAACGCGGGGACCCGCCCCGGCTCCCCCGCCTCCCGGCGCCACTGGGCGTAGTTGACGGCCTCGGCGAGCGCCCGCACGGCCCGCTCGGCGGCCGGGTAGGCAGGGATGTGGCGGGTGGGAGCGGAAGGTGTGTGGCGGGTGGGAGCGGAAGGTGTGTGGCGGGTGGGCGCGGCCGGTTCGCCGGGGTCGGGGGCGGTGGGTGGAGCGGGCCGGTCGGTGTCGGGGGCGGTTTCGCCGGTGGCCGGGCGGGGGGCGGAGGGGCCGGTGACGGCGGCGGCGGAGAGTGCCCGGGCGAGGCCGCCGAGTTCCACATGGACCACGGAGACGGGCTTGGCGGGGTGGGCCTCGACCGCGGAGCGCAGGGCGGCGGCGAGTTCCTCGTCGGAGGCGGAGTCCTCCCCGAGCGAGGGGATCGCGGTGACCACGACCGCGTCGCACAGGTCCCCGGCGAGCGCCTCGGTGAGCGCCCGGTGGAACTCCCGCGGGCCCGCCGCGGTGCTGAGGTCCATGGGGCGCAGCGGGCGCAGCCCTTCGGAGAGGCAGGCGTCGTAGGTGAGCAGGCCGAGGGATTCGGAGTTGCCGACGATGGCGACCCGGGGGCCCGACGGCAGGGGCTGGCCCGCGAGTTGGAGCCCGGCGTCGACGAGTTCGGTGATGGTGTCGACGCGGATGACGCCGGCCTGGCGGAGCAGCGCGGAGACGGTGGCGTGCGGCAGCCTGGTGGCGGGGACGGCGTGGCCCAGGGGCGCGACGCCGTGGTGCCGGGCGCCCTGCACCACGACCAGGGGTTTGGCGGCGGCGGTCCGCCGGGCGAGCCGGTTGAACTTGCGCGGGTTGCCGATGGACTCCAGGTACATCAGCCCGACTTCGGTCTCCGGGTCCTCGTACCAGAACTGGAGGACGTCGTTTCCGGAGACGTCGGCGCGGTTGCCCGCGGAGATCAGGGTGGAGACGCCGGCCAGGCCGGTGAGGCCGGTGCCGCGGCGGTGCAGCCGGGCGAGCAGGGCGATGCCGATGGCGCCGGACTGGGTGAAGAGCCCGATCCGGCCGGGGCGGGGCAGTTCGGGGGCGAGGGAGGCGTTGAGCCGGATGTCGGGCGCGGTGTTGACGATGCCGAAGGCGTTGGGGCCGATGAGGCGCATCCCCCAGGAGCGGACCTGGCGTACCAGTTCCCGCTGCCGTTCGCGGCCCGCGTCTCCGCTCTCCGCGTAACCGGCGGAGAGCACCACCAGTCCCTGGACGCCGTGTTCGCCGCACTCGGTGACGACCTGGGGGACCTGTGCCGCGGGGACGGCGAGGACCGCGAGGTCGACCCGGTCGGTGATCTCGCCGAGGGAGCGGTGGGCGGGGACCCCGTCCAGTGCGGTGCGGTCCGGTTCGAAGGCGCGGTTGACGGCGTGGAGGCGGCCGGTGAAGCCGGCGGTGCGGAGGTTGTCGAGGACGCTGCGGCCGACGCCGCCGGGGGCCCGGCCGGTGCCGATCACCGCGACCGAGCCGGGGCGCAGCAGACGCTGCACCGAGCGGGCCTCGGCGCGCTGCTCGCGGGCGTGCTGCACGGCGAGCGAGGCCTCGGTGGGTTCCAGGTCGAACTCCAGCCGCACCACGCCGTCTTCGAAGCTGCGCTGCTGCCGGTAGCCCGCGTCGGTGAAGACCTTGACCATCTTGATGTTGCTGGGCAGCACCTCTGCGGCGAAGCGGCGGATGCCGCGTTCCCGGGCCACCGCGGCGATGTGCTCCAGCAGTGCGGAGGCGACCCCGCGGCCCTGGTGGGCGTCCTGCACCAGGAAGGCGACCTCGGCCTCGTCGGCGGGTGCGGCGGCGGGCCGGCCCCGGGCGTCGATGCGGTCGTAGCGGACGGTGGCGATGAACTCGCCGCTGACGGTGGCCGCGAGGCCCACCCGGTCCACGTAGTCGTGGTGGGTGAAGCGGTGCACGTCCTTGTCGGAGAGCCGCGGGTAGGGCGCGAAGAAGCGGAGGTACTTCGACTCGTCCGAGACCTGTTCGTAGAAGTCGGTCAGATGCTCGGCGTCGTCAGGGGTGATGGGCCTGATCCGTGCGGTGCCGCCGTCGCGCAGCACCACATCGGCCTCCCAGTGGTCGGGGTAGGCGTGCCGGTCCGACGGGGTCTGCATGGGGCCCAGGGTACGGGTAGCGGTGCCGGCCCGGGGGGGCGCAGGCTTGGGCTGCACACCGGGCGCGGGGCTATGGCGGGCGGCTATTCTCCGGGTACCGCAGACGGTATGCAACACTGGTCTAGACAACTTTGCGACACCTGAAGGGCAGCATCACATGGCTGAGCGCCGCGTCAACGTCGGCTGGGCCGAGGGTCTTCACGCCCGCCCCGCCTCCCTCTTCGTCCGTGCCGCCGCGGCCTCGGGCGTTCCCGTCACCATCGCCAAGGCCGGGGGCGCACCGGTCAACGCCGCGTCGATGCTCGCGGTGCTGAGCCTGGGTGCCCAGGGCGGCGAGGAGATCCTGCTGGCCTCGGACGCCGAGGGTGCGGAGGTCGCGCTGGACCGTCTGGCCAAGCTGGTCGCGGAGGGTCTGGAGGAGCTGCCCGAGACCGTCTGAGGCCGCCCTGCACAGGTGTGAAGCCCCGACTCGGTCGAGTCGGGGCTTCACCGTGCGGGGACGGTCAGACGCTGAGGCCGTGCGAGCGGAGGTAGGTCAGCGGGTTGATGTCGGAGCCGTAGTCCGGGCCGGTGCGGGCCTCGAAGTGGAGGTGCGGGCCGGTCACATTGCCGGTGGCGCCGGAGAGCCCGAGCTGCCGGCCGGGTGTCACGGTCTGCCCGACCGAGACGCCGATGGACGAGAGGTGTCCGTACTGGGTGTAGGTGCCGTCGTGCATCCGCAGCACCACGTTGTTGCCGTAGGCGCCGCCCCAGCCGGCCTCGACCACGGTGCCGGAGCCGACCGCGTGCACCGGGGTGCCGGTGGCGGCGTGGAAGTCGATACCGGTGTGGCTGCCGGAGGACCACAGGGAACTGCCGGCGTGGTAGCCGGTGGAGACATAGGAGCCGGTGATCGGCAGGACATAGCTGCCCAGGCGCTTGCGCTCGGCGGCGCGAGCGGCCCGCTCCTTCGCCTCGCGGGCCTTCTTCGCCTTGGCCGCGCGGATCTTCTTCGCCTTCGCCTCGGCGGTCCGTTTGGCCTCGGCGGCGTGCCGCTGGGCGTCCCGCTCCGCCTTCGCCAGAGCGGCGGAGACCTCGGCGGCCTCCTGCTGCGCGGCGGCCTGGTCGTCGATCTGAGCGGCCATCGACTGGCCGAGGTCCACGGCGCGGATGAGTCCGGTGTCCCGGGTGCCTTCGTCGGCGGCGAGCGCGGGTCCGGCGAGCGTGCCGACGACGCCGGTGGTGGTGAGCGCGGCGATGCCGGCGGCCTGCGCGGTGCTGCGGTTGAGGCGGCTGGGCCGTCTGTGCTTCCCGGTGGCACGGGTGAACGCCATGGGGCGATGTCGTCCTTTCCTTCCCTGTCGCCTACCGGGTTAGCTGACGGGTTCGGAGCAGGAAGGTCTCCTACGGGCCCTGGCACGGCGCCCGATTCACCCCGGGGGGACTGGTGGGTCCCCGGCTCCCCCGGTTCACACTTCGGGGGACTCGGCGATGGCTGCCCGGTGCCGCGGGCGCGGCGTACTGCCTGACGAACAGCCGGACCGACGCTAAACGGGACAACTCCCGGGCAACAAACGGATCACCGCTTTTGAGGCGTATGCCACAGACAGATGGGCAACGTCCGTACTAATTCGGACATGTGAGGGGACATCGGTTTCCGAGACGCGCCACCGCCCGCACCGCTGAGGGTGCGGGCGGGGCACGTGCCGGGAGGCGTGGTCAGCCGGTGACCACGGACACCTCGCCGATGCCGAGCGCCCGTACCGGCTCGGCGATCTGCTCGGCGTCGCCCACCAGGACCGTCACCAGCCGGTCCACGGGGAAGGCGCTGACCACCGCGGCGGTGGACTCCACCGTGCCGGTGTCCGCGAGCCGCTGGTAGAGCCGGCCCTGGTAGTCGTCCGGCAGCCCCTGCTCGACCTGCTCCGCGAGCGTCGAGGCGACAGCCGCCGCCGTCTCGTACTTGAGCGGGGCGACCCCCACCAGATTCTGGACCGCGACATCGCGCTCCGCGTCGGTGAGGCCGTCCGCGGCCAGGGTGCGCAGCACCTGCCAGAGGTCGCCCAGCGCGGGCCCGGTGGAGCCCGTGTCGACCGAGCCGGAGATGGCGAGCATCGCCGCACCGCCCGTGCTCCCCTCCGCGGACGGCGCGGTGGACCGCAGCACCTGCCCGAAGGCCCGCACCCCGTAGGTGTAGCCCTTCTCCTCGCGCAGCACCCGGTCCAGCCGGGACGTCAGGGTGCCGCCCAGGCAGTAGGTGCCGAGGACCTGCGCGGGCCAGACCCGGTCGTGCCGGTCGGCGCCGATCCGGCCGATGAGCAGCTGGGTCTGGACGGCGCCAGGGCGGTCCACGATGACCACCCGGCCGGTGTCGTCGGCGCTGATCGGCGGCGCGGGGCGGGCCGGCGCGGTGTCCCCGGTCCAGGCGCCGAGCGTGTCGGCGAGGATCGCGTCCAGATCGGTGGCGGCCAGATCGCCGACCACGACGACGGTGGCGGTGGCCGGCCGCACATGCTTCTCGTAGAAGGCGCGGACCGCGGAGGCGTCGATGCCCTCGACGGTCTCCTCGGTGCCCTGGCGGGGCCGCGACATCCGGGAGTCGGCGGGGAAGAGGCGGCGGGACAGCTCCTTGGCGGCGCGGCGGGCCGGGTTGGCCGTCTCGTGCGGGATCTCGTCCAGGCGGTTGCGTACCAGGCGCTCGACCTCGCTGTCGTCGAAGGCGGGGGCGCGCAGCGCGTCGGCGAGCAGGCCGAGGGCCTTCGGCAGCCGGGAGACGGGCACTTCGAGGGAGAGGCGCACCCCCGGGTGGTCGGCGTGGGCGTCGAACGTGGCGCCGCAGCGCTCCAGTTCGGCGGCGAAGTCCTCCGCGGAGTGCTTGTCGGTGCCCTCGGAGAAGGCGCGCGCCATGATCGTCGCCACTCCGTCCAGACCGGCCGGCTCGGCGTCCAGCGGGCTGTCCAGCAGCACCTCCACGGCGACCACCTGCTGTCCCGGGCGGTGGCAGCGCAGCACGGTGAGGCCGTTGTCCAGGGTGGCGCGCTCGGGCGCGGGGAACGCCCAGGGCCTGGCCTCGCCCGGCTCCGGCTGCGGGTGGAACTCCATGGCGACTGCGGGTGCGGTCTGCTCGGTCACTTCGCCGCCTCGTTTTCCAGCTCGGTTTCCTGCTCGATTTCCTGCTCGTTCTCTTCGCCGGCGGGGATGACGGGCTCGTACACCAGGACCGCGCGGTTGTCGGGGCGCAGCCGGGCGCGGGCGATGTCGCGCACCTCGTCCGCGGTGATGTCCAGGACGCGCCGCACCGCGGTGAGCGCGAGCTGCGGATCGCCGAACAGGACGGCGTAGCGGCAGAGTTCGTCGGCGCGGCCGGCGACGGTGCCGAGCCGGTCCAGCCACTCGCGCTCCAACTGGGCCTGGGCGCGCTCCATTTCCTCCGCGGTGGGCCCCTCCTCGGCGAAGCGGGCCAGCTCCTCGTCGACCGCGGCCTCGATGACCGGGACCTCGACCTCGCCCGAGGTCTTCACATCGAGCCAGCCCAGCGACGGCGCACCCGCCAGCCGCAGCAGGCCGAAACCGGCGGCGACGGCGGTGCGGTCCCGGCGCACCAGCCGGTTGTAGATACGGGAGGACTCGCCGCCGCCGAGGACGGTGAGCGCCACATCGGCCGCGTCGGCCTGCCGGGTGCCGTCCTCGGGCAGGCGGTAGGCCGCCATCAGGGCGCGGGCCGGCACCTCCTCCGTCACGACCTCGCGCAGCTCCCGGCCGATGACCTCGGGCAGCGCACCGTCCCGCGGCGCGGGCTTGCCGTCGTGCCCCGGGATGGAACCGAAGTACTTCTCCACCCAGGCCAGGGTCTGCTCCGGGTCGATGTCGCCGACCACGGAGAGCACCGCGTTGTTCGGCGCGTAGTAGGTGCGGAAGAAGCTGCGGGCGTCCTCCAGGGTGGCCGCGTCCAGGTCGGCCATGGAGCCGATGGGGGTGTGGTGGTAGGGGTGGCCCTCGGGATACGAGAGGGCGGTGAGCTTCTCGAAGGCGGTGCCGTAGGGCACGTTGTCGTAGCGCTGGCGGCGCTCGTTCTTCACCACGTCCCGCTGGTTGTCCAGGGATTCCAGGTCGAGCGCGGAGAGCAGGGAGCCCATCCGGTCGGCCTCCAGCCACAGCGCCAGCTCCAACTGGTGGGCGGGCATGGTCTCGAAGTAGTTGGTCCGCTCGAAGCTGGTGGTGCCGTTGAGCGAGCCGCCGGCGCCCTGCACCAGCTCGAAGTGGCCGTTGCCGTGCACCTGTTTCGAACCCTGGAACATCAGGTGCTCGAAGAGGTGCGCCAGGCCGGTGCGGCCCGCCACCTCGTGCCGCGAGCCGACGTCGTACCAGAGGCAGACCGCGGCGACCGGGGTCAGGTGGTCCTCGGAGAGCACCACGCGCAGGCCGTTGGCCAGGCGGTGCTCCGTCGCTGTGAGGCCGCCGGTACCGGCCTGCGCTGTGGCCGTGTGACCCATGGGCATGTACGTCCCTTCGATCGCGGGGTCGTCGTCCGGTGGGACGTCCGCTGCGGGGCGGCGGACGTGGCCGGTGGAGCGACGAGACTGACGGGTGACCGGCCCGTCCGGCGGGCGGGCGGTGTCGGTCCTGCCACTGTATGCAGCGTGCCGCGAGGCGTCGAAGTTCCCGATGGGGCGAACCGTCCCGGATCGGGTGACACAAGGGCGCCCGGCACCCGGTGCGGGGCCGGTTCCGACGGGTCGCGGTCGGCCTTGTCAGTGGGCAGGTCCACAATGGTCCGCGTCAGAACCCGTACTTGCCCCGGCAGAATCTGTGAAGGAGCCGCAGCAGCGATGGCCCGCCGCAGCACGAAGACCCCGCCGCCCGACGACTCGTTCGAGGAGAGGATCCTCGACATCGACGTGGTCGACGAGATGCAGGGCTCCTACCTGGAGTACGCCTACTCCGTCATCTACTCGCGTGCGCTGCCGGACGCGCGGGACGGGATGAAGCCGGTGCACCGGCGCATCGTCTACCAGATGAACGAGATGGGCCTGCGCCCCGACCGCGGCTATGTGAAGTGCGCCCGCGTCGTCGGCGAGGTGATGGGCAAGCTCCATCCGCACGGCGACGCCTCCATCTACGACGCCCTGGTGCGCATGGCGCAGCCCTTCTCGATGCGGCTGCCGCTGGTCGACGGCCACGGCAACTTCGGCTCCCTGGGCAACGACGACCCGCCCGCCGCGATGCGGTACACCGAGTGCCGCATGGCGGACGCGACATCGCTGATGACGGAGTCGATCGACGAGGACACGGTCGACTTCAACCCCAACTACGACGGCCAGGAGCGGGAGCCCGTCGCCCTGCCCGCCGCCTACCCGAACCTCCTGGTCAACGGCGCCTCCGGGATCGCCGTCGGGATGGCCACCAACATGCCGCCGCACAATCTGGGCGAGGTCATCGCCGCCGCCCGGCATCTGATCCGCCATCCCAACGCGGACCTGACCACCCTGATGAAGTACGTGCCCGGCCCCGATCTGCCCACCGGCGGCCGCATCGTGGGCCTGGCCGGCATCCGCGACGCCTACGAGACGGGCCGCGGCACCTTCAAGATCCGCGCCACGGTGGCGGTGGAGGACGTCAGCCCGCGCCGCAAGGGCCTGGTGGTGACCGAACTGCCCTTCGCGGTGGGCCCGGAGAAGGTCATCTCCAAGATCAAGGACCTGGTCGGCGCCAAGAAGCTCCAGGGCATCGCGGACGTCAAGGACCTCACCGACCGCGCGCACGGCCTGCGCCTGGTCATCGAGATCAAGAACGGCTTCGTACCGGAGGCCGTGCTGGAGCAGCTCTACAAGCTGACCCCGATGGAGGACTCCTTCGGGATCAACAACGTGGCCCTGGTCGACGGCCAGCCCCTGACGCTGGGCCTCAAGGAGCTGCTGGAGGTCTATCTCGACCACCGCTTCAACGTGGTGCGGCGCCGCAGCGAGTTCCGCCGCGGCAAGAAGCGGGACCGGCTGCACCTGGTGGAGGGCCTGCTGGTCGCCCTCGTCGACATCGACGAGGTCATCCGCCTGATCCGCTCCAGTGAGAACTCCGCCCAGGCCAAGGAGCGCCTGATGGAGCGCTTCTCGCTGAGCGAGGTGCAGACGCAGTACATCCTGGACACCCCGCTGCGCCGGCTGACCAAGTTCGACCGTCTTGAGCTGGAGTCGGAGCGGGACCGGCTGAGGGCGGAGATCGAGGAGCTGACCGCGATCCTGGAGTCGGACACCGAGCTGCGCAAGCTCGTCTCGGCCGAACTGGCCGCGGTGGCCAAGAAGTTCGACACCGGGCGGCGCACCCTGCTGCTGGAGGCCACCGGCACCCCGCAGGCCACGGTCCCGCTCCAGGTGGCGGACGACCCGTGCCGGGTACTGCTCTCCTCCACCGGCCTGCTGGCGCGCACCGTCTCCGGGGAGCCGCTGCCGAGCGGGGAGGGAGCCAAGCGCGCCAAGCACGATGTGATCGTCTCCTCGGTGCTGGGCACGGCGCGCGGCGAGGTGGGCGCGGTCACCTCCAGCGGCCGGCTGCTGCGGATCCCGGTGGTGGACCTGCCCCAACTGCCCGAGACGGACCGGCGGCCCACGCTGGCGGGCGGCGCCCCGGTGACCGAGATCCTGCCCCTCTCCGGTGACGAGGAGCTGATCTGCCTGACCAGCCTGGAGGAGGAGTCGGCGGGCCTCGCCCTCGGTACCGCACAGGGCGTCGTCAAGCGCGTGGTGCCCGACTACCCGTCCAACAAGGAGGAGTTGGAGGTCATCACCCTCAAGGACGGCGACCGGCTGGTCGGCGGCATCGAGCTGACCACCGGCGAGGAGGACCTCGTCTTCATCTCCGACGACGCCCAACTGCTCCGCTTCCCGGCCTCCCATGTACGGCCGCAGGGGCGCGCCGCGGGCGGTATGGCCGGTATCAAGCTGGGCCAGGGCGCCAAGGTCATCTCGTTCACGGCGGTCGATCCCGCGGCCGAGGCCGCGGTGTTCACGGTCGCCGGCTCCCGCGGCACCCTGGACGACTCGGTGCAGACCACGGCCAAGCTCACCCCGTTCGACCAGTATCCGCGCAAGGGCCGCGCCACCGGCGGGGTCCGCTGCCAGCGCTTCCTGAAGGGCGAGGACTGTCTGGCCCTGGCCTGGGCGGGCCCCGTTCCGGCCCTCGCCGCCCAACGCAACGGCGCCCCGGCGGAGTTGCCGGAGCCGGATCCGCGCCGCGACGGCTCAGGCGTCTCCCTGGCGAAGACGGTATCCGTGGTCGCGGGGGTGGGCTGAGGGCCGAGGGGGCTGGGACGAGGTGGAGTAAGGGCGGTCAGGCACCGGACTGGGTGCGGTCCGCCGCGCTACTCCGCCCGCCCGTCCTCGCCGAGGTCGTACACCGCTGCTTCTGCCTCCGGCCCGCCCTCGTCCGGGTCGGGGACATAACGCAGCACGCCCCACATCGCGTGCTCGTCGGCCTCGCCCCGCTCGTCCTGGCAGGCGGCCAGCTCCTTGGTGAGGGCCGGCCCGTCAATTCCACTGCCGATGAGCACCAGTTGGGTCATCCGCGGAGCGCCGGGCGGCCAGGGCTCCGGGTAGAAGCGCAGGAACCTGCCCACGGCGTGGACGCCATAGCGGTTGTGCGGATCGGAGGGGCCGAGGTCGATATGGCCCTTGATGCGGTACAGCCCCTCGGGCCGCCCGTCCAGAAAGGCCATCAGCCGACGCGGCGACAGCGGCACCGGCGAGCTGAACGACACACTCTCGTAGGCATAGTGCAGATGCCCGTGGTGCGCCCCGTGCTCCTCGCCTCCGTGGGACCCGCCCGCCGCGGACTGGCCGGAGTCGGCGCCGTCCTCCCGCGGCAGATCGTCGAAGGACAGCTGGCCGATGCGCTCCACGGCCGGTCGGCAGTCGAAGAGCAGCTCCGGATCGACCCGGCCGTGTGCGGTACTCACCACCGCCGCCCGCCCGGCCAACTCCCGTACCAGTGCGGCGATCCGCTCCCGTTCCGACTCCGGCACCCGGTCCGCCTTGTTGACGACGACCAGATCGGCCAGGGCAAGGTGCCGGTCCACCTCGGGGTGGCGCGCCCGGGTCGCGTCGAACTCGGCGGCGTCCACGACCTCCACCAGACCGCCGTAGACCACCACCGGATTCTCGCTGGCCAGCACCATCCGCACCAGTTCCTGCGGCTCGGCGATCCCGCTGGCCTCAATGACGATGACATCGATCCCGGCGGCGGGACGGGTCAACCGGTCGAGATAGCCGTCGAGTTCACCGGCGTCCACCGCGCAGCAGAGGCAGCCGTTGCCGAGGGAGACGGTGGAGTCCCCGAGCTGCCCGGCGACCGCCATGGCATCGATCTCGATCGATCCGAAGTCATTGACGACGGCCCCGATACGGCTGCCCCGGCTGTGGTGCAGCAGATGGTTGAGCAGGGTGGTCTTCCCCGACCCTAGGTACCCGGCAAGCACCACGACCGGAATCTGCGAACTGCTCGGCTTGCTCAACGTGCGCCCCATCCGACACCGACGTGCTCCGGCGCGTACACCGGCTCTCCCGGGAGAGGTGATCGCGCCCCATGATACGAGCGCCGGGATACGCGCCGCAGTGAACGATTGTTAGCGTCGCCCACGGGGCACACATTGTTCACGGCGCAGGACCAGGGGACGTGACGCTCCTTCCGTGCGCCTCCGCTCCGCCTCCCGCCGATCAGCGCCGCTCGGCATCCTGGGAGACGGCACGCGCACCGTTACTGCTCGCCGGTACGTCCCGTCGACCCAGCTCCGACGACCGGCGACGGTCGCCTGAACCGGGGGTTGACATGGTCACATCGAAGTACACGTTCCGGGGGGTGAGTCCGGCCACGGTGGCCGGGCTGGCCGCGCTCGCCGGGGCGGCCGCCGCACTAGCCGCCCAGCAGCGCCTGCTGGCCCAGCGGTTGCGAGCCGACGCCGCACGGGACGCCCGGAACGAGGCGCTGGCACGCCAACAGGCTTTGCAGTCCGAGATGTTGGGCCGTGCGACGGCGGACCCGGATCTCGCCGCTGTCCTCGACACCTTCGAGCCCGCCGTGGACGCCCGGACGCTCAAGCAGTACCTCTTCGCCAACGCCCTCTACACCAACACCCTGCTCGCCTGGCGCGTGGGCATCGTCGACTGGGAGGAACTGCACGGCCACCTCCGGCTGATCTGCCAGAGCAAGGTCTTCCGCGGGTACTGGACGGCGACCGGCAATCACCGGGCCAGCCTGGTCGACACCTCGGACGAGGCGCGGCTCGGCAGAATGGTCGACGGCATCATCCGCGATCTGGAGGACGCCGACTCCGACGAGTGGTGGGTGGTCGGAAACCCGCCCACCGACTAGGCGCTTTTCCGCCTTTCCTGCACACGTGCCCCTTCCGGACACCCGGCGCCTTTCTCCGCTTTCCTCCTGCTTTTCGCCTTCCGAGGCCTTGTCCGCCACGGCCCGAATAGCAATCGGCGGCGATCCGGCTCAGCCTTCGCGCCCATTCCGACCTCGACGGCCGCTCGGAGGGTTGGCGCGAACGGGCCTGCGGAGTGGCCGTGTTCGCGTGGTGGCTTGTCCGCGCTGCACGGTTTCCCTACTGTAGGCGCGCGCGAGCGTTACCCGGCATGAGCCTTTCTGAAACGTCTGAACCATGCCGATATCGGCCGGGCTCCACATCTGGCCGATATTTCTGTCGTGCACGCAGAAATACCCTCCGTCCCGCCTCTTGAGAGTGGAACACCTCCCTTGAAGATCGTGCGCCGTATCGGTGCCTCTCCGCAGCAGCGGGGAAGCATTTCCGGGCAGTCCTGCCCGGACGTATTCGAACTCAGCGACGGAAACTTCGCCGTCATCGGCACCGAGGCGACCGCGGTGCTGGAGCAGGAACTCCCCCCGGACGCATCCCGCGCCGACTACGAGCGCATCGTCGTCGTCAGCCGCGAGACCCTGGTGCGCGCGAAGGCCGACATCCCCGACGCCTGACCGCCGAAGCTCTCCCGGCGGAGCGAGCGGCATCCCGCCTCCGCCGTGCCCCACCGGCGACACCCCGCCGGCCATACGACTTTCCCGGGCCCGAAGCCGCCACCCGGCGGCCTCGGGCCCAGCGGCGTCCCCGGCCCCGCCGAACCGCCCGAACACGGGTTTCCCGGTCAGCCGACCGTCGGCACCGGCTCCGGGGCGGGCGGTCCGACATAGCGGGCGGCCGGGCGGATGATCTTTGAATCGGCAGCCTGCTCAAGGATGTTGGCGCTCCAGCCGACGACCCGAGCGGCCGCGAAGGTCGGCGTGAACATGGTCCGCGGCAGCCCGCACAGCTCCATCACCACACCCGCGTAGAACTCGACATTGGTGTGGAGTTCGCGCCCCGGTTTCAGTTCGGCGAGGATCGCCTCCACCCGGCCCTCCACCTGGATGGCGAAGTCGACAAGTGGACCGCCGAAGCTCTCCGCGATACCCCGGAGCATGTGTGAACGCGGGTCCTCGGTGCGGTAGACGGGGTGGCCGAAGCCCATGATGCGCTCCCCCGCCAGCACTCGTTCCCGTATCCACGGGTCGATGCGGTCCGGTGTGCCGATGGCGTCGAGGGTGTCCAGGGCGCGGCTCGGCGCACCGCCGTGCAGCGGCCCGGAGAGCGCGCCCACCGCGCCGACCAGGCAGGCCGCGGTGTCGGCACCGGTGGAGGCGATGACACGGGCGGTGAAGGTGGAGGCGTTGAAACCGTGGTCGACGGTGGAGATCAGATACTGCTCCACCGCGCGCACCCGCTCCGGCTCCGGTTCACAACCGCCCAGCATGTAGAGGTAGTTGGCCGCACAGGACAGATCGGCACGCGGCGCGACCGGCTCCTGCCCGGCGGCCAGCCGATGCAGCGCGGTCAGCAGCGTCGGTACGACGGCGGCCACGGCCAGGGCGTCCTCCCGGCGCTGGTCGGGGTCGAGATCGTAGAGCGGCCGGAAGCCGCGCGCGGCACCGAAGAGGGAGAGCGCCGAGCGCAGCCCCGCGAGCGGCCCGGATCCGGCACCGGCCCCGGCGAGAGCGGGCAGGGCCGCCGCGACCGGTTCGGGCAGCACACGCAGGGCCGCGGTACGGGCGGCGAAGGCTGCGGACTCCGCGGCGTCGGGCAGCCACCCGTAGATCATCAGATGCCAGACGTCCTCAAAGCTGCGGGTCTGCGCGAGCTCCACCGCGGAGAACTGGCGGTAGTGGTAGAAGCCCTCCCGTCCCCGCACATCTCCCAGTGCGGTGTCGGTGACGACCACACCGGCCAGCCCCCTGGGCACGGCGACCGACGCGGGGGCGGGGGACGTGATCCCGTTGTTCGGCATATGTTCCTCCCTGGGCTTCATTCGACTATCAATCCTTGACTCAATCAATGTCAATCTTGATTGAGGTGGACGGCAATCAATGAATAGAGAGGTCCATGCAGAGCCGGATACGGTGGGCCCATGACGGATCAGGACCCGGCCGCCGAGCCGATGGACCGACTCAGCACCAGGGAAGCCGCCGAACTGCTCGGCGTGAAGCCGGAGACCGTGTACGCCTACGTCAGCCGAGGTCAACTGGCCAGCCACCGCACACCCGGCACCCGCGGCAGCACCTTCGACGCCACCGAGGTCGCCGCCCTCGCCCGCCGTAATCGCCGCGAGCAGACCACCCCCCAGAGCCCCGGCGAGCTGTCCATCCGCACCCGCATCACCCTCATCGAGGGCGACCGCTACTACTTCCGCGGTGTGGACGCCGTAGAGCTGGCCTCCCGGTACTCGTACGAGGAGGTCGCCGAGTGGCTCTGGACCGGTGAGTTGCACCCCGGGATCCGGTTCACGGCACCGGCGGAACCACTCGCCGCGGCACGCCGGGCGGTCGCCGCGCTGCCCGCGCTGAGCGGCCCCACCGACCGGCTGCGCGTGGCCGCCGTGGCAGCCGCCACCGCCGACCCCCTCCGCTTCGACCTCTCCGAACCGGCCGTACTCTCCACCGCACGCGCCCTCATCCCGACCCTGGTCGCGGCCCTGCCCCTGGCCAAGACCCAGGCCGGTCACCAAGAGCCCGAAGCGGACGAACAGCGGGAGGAGGGCGGCGTGCCCACGCTCGCCCTCAGACTGTGGCCCCGGCTGACCAGGCGGCCCGCCGAGGAGCAGCCCCTGAAGATCCTCGACCGCGCCCTCGCCCTGCTCGTCGACCACGATCTCGCCGCCTCCACCCTCGCGGTCCGCGTCGCCGCCTCCGCCCGCGCCCATCCGTACGCGGCACTCTCCGCCGGACTCGGAGTGCTGGAGGGCCCCCTGCACGGGGCGGCCAGCGGACTCGCCCACCGGATGCTGCGGGACGTAGTGGACCAGGGCGGCGCCGCCCCCGTGGTCGCCGGTGAACTCCGCGCGGGCCGCCGCATCCCCGGCCTCGGCCACCGGCTCTACACCGGTGAAGACCCGCGCGCCACCGCCCTCTTCGCCCTCCTGGAACGGCTCCCGGAAGCCGCCGACGCTCTGGCGGCCGCCCGCGATGTCCAGGCGACGGCCGCCCGGCACACCGATCTGCACGCCAATGTCGACCTGGCGCTGGCCGTGCTGTCGGTGAGCACCGGAATGCCCGCCACCGGCGGCGAGACCCTCTTCGCCGTAGCCCGTACCGCCGGCTGGATCGCCCACACCCTGGAGGAGTACACGGAACGCCCCCTGCGGATGCGGCCCGTCGGCCGATACACCGGCCCGCGCCCGCCGCAGCCGCTGCCGTCTCCGACCCGCTCCTGAGCAGACCGGCGGAAGCAGGCGCTCCACAGGGGAAAGTGACTTGCCTCACACAGGCTACGGACCGCCGGGCGCGCCCCCGTACCGTTCCTGTCCATGAGCCCCACGCCCACCCCCCGCAGGCTGCGACTGGGGCTGCCCCGGCGGGCCTTCTCGCAGATCCTGCTGATGCAACTGGCCATCGCGGCCGGTGTCGTGGTGCTCGCCACCGGCCTCTTCCTCGCGCCGCTCAGCCACCAGCTCGACGATCAGGCCATGCGGCGCGCCCTCGCCATCGCCGAGACCACCGCCGCCCAACCCCGGCTCGCGGAGGAACTGATCAGCACCCGGGCCACCCCCGACGGTCCCGTTCAGGCCGAGGCGGAACGCATCCGCCATGCCAGTCACGCCGAGTACATCGTCATCATGGACACCCGAGGCATCCGCTGGTCGCACACCGACCCGCGGCGCATCGGCCACCGCGTGTCCACCGACCCCAGCACTCCGCTCTCCGGCCGGGAGGTCATGGAGATCGACAGCGGCACCCTCGGCCGCTCCGCCCGCGGCAAGGTCCCCCTGCTCGACAAGAACGGCACCCTGGTCGGCGCGGTCTCCGTCGGCATCAAGTACGACAGCGTCCGGGCCCGGCTGATGCACGCCATCCCCGGCCTCTTCGCCTACGCCGGCGGGGCGTTGGCGGTCGGTGCTCTGGGTGCCTATCTGATCTCCCGGCGGGTCCAGCGGCAGACCCGTGACCTGGCCTTCTCCGATATCTCCGCACTGCTCGCCGAACGCGAGGCCATGCTGCACAGCATCCGCGAAGGCGTGGTGGCACTCGACCGCCACGGCCGGATCCGGTTGCTCAACGACGAGGCGCAGCGCCTGCTGGGGCTCGGCACCGAGGCCGTCGGCCACCCTCTGGACGAGGCCCTCGGCCCCGGACGCACCACCGATGTGCTGTCCGGCCGGGTCACCGGCACCGATCTGCTCACCGTGCGCGGCGAGCGCGTGCTCGTCGCCAACCGGATGCCGACCGACGACCAGGGCGCCGTGGCCACCCTCCGCGACCGCACCGAACTGGAGCAGCTCGGCCGCGAACTCGACGCCACCCGCAGCCTCATCGACGCCCTCCGCGCCCAGGACCACGAACACGCCAACCGTATGCACACCCTGCTCGGCCTCCTCGAACTGGAGATGTACGAGGAGGCGGCGGAGTTCGTGGGCGAGGTGGCCGGCACCCACCGGATCACCGCGGAACAGGTCACCGAGCGCGTCTGCGACCCCATGCTCGCGGCCCTGCTCGTCGGCAAGGCGACCGTCGCCGCGGAGCGCGGGGTCCGCCTCACCGTCTCCGAGGACAGCTCACTGCCGGGACGTCTGGTGGACGCCGGCGGCCTGGTCACCGTCGTCGGCAACCTGGTCGACAACGCCCTGGACGCCACCGCCGGCACCCCCGATGCGCAGGTCGTGATCAGCCTGCGGACGGGGGAACGCACGGTGGTCCTCCGGGTCGCCGACTCCGGTCCCGGGGTGCCGGAGGAACACCGGGAGGCGGTCTTCGCGGACGGCTGGTCCACCAAGGAACCCCCGGCCCACGGCCGTCGCGGCATCGGCCTCGCCCTGGTACGGCGCTTCGCCGAGCGGCACGGCGGCAGCACCCGCATCGGCTCGGCACCGGGCGGCGGCGCCGAGTTCACCGTGATCCTGCCGGAGGCGCTGGCCGCACCGGGCGGGGACGGTACCGAGGGCGGAGAGGAGGGGTTGGAGCGAATTGCCGGCTGCGGGGAGGGAGTTGGGCCCGGCGCGGCGGGTGGGACCGGCACCGCAGGTGGTGCGTCCGGTGGCGCGGATGCGGTGCGGCCGGCCGTGGAGACATGACGCTCGGTGCCCTCGCCGGGGGCCGCCCTGCCAGGCCCGGGCGTGTACGTCCGGACCCTTCAGACCGCCCCGGCCCCTGTCAGTGCTCGCACCTCCGTCTCGGCGTACTTGGCGGGATCTGCGCGCTCCCTTGAAGTGACCGTGCCGAGCCACCCGGCGAGGAAGCCGAGCGGGATGGAGACCAGCCCCGGGTTCTCCAACGGGAACAGCCGGATGTCCAACCCCGGGAAGAGCGAGGCCTCGCCGCCGGAGAAGACCGGCGAGACGACCACCAGCACCAGGGCCGGCACCAGTCCCCCGTACACCGACCAGAGCGCTCCGCGAGTGGTGAACCGGCGCCAGAACAGCGAGTACAGCAGCACCGGCAGATTGGCCGAGGCTGCGACAGCGAAGGCCAGCCCCACCAGGAACGCCACGTTCAAGTCGCGCGCGAGCAGGCCGAGACCGATCGCCACCACGCCCACCACCACCGCGGCCACCCGCGCCACCGCCACCTCGTGCCCCGGGCCGCCGCCGCGCGCACGCCGCACCGTCGCATAGAGATCGTGCGCCACCGAGGCCGAGGAGGCCAGGGTGATCCCGGCGACCACCGCCAGGATCGTGGCGAACGCGACCGCAGCCACCACCGCGAACAGCACGGTGCCGCCCGCCGAGTCCGGTCCGCCGCCCAGATCCAGCGCAAGCAGCGGTACCGCGGTATTGCCCGCCGGTTGCGATGCGCGCACCGTGCCGGTGCCGACGACCGCAGCGGCCCCGAAACCCAGGACGATCGTCATCAGGTAGAAACCGCCGATCAGCCCGATCGACCACACCACGGAACGGCGCGCCGCCCGCGCCGTGGGCACCGTGTAGAAGCGCGACAGGATGTGCGGCAGCCCGGCCGTCCCCAGCACCAGTGCCAACCCCAGGCTGATGAAGTCGAACCGCGCCGTCCACCCACCTCCGTACCGCAGCCCCGGAGCCAGGAAGTCGTCTCCATGACCGCTGCGCCGGGCCGCCGAGCGCAGCAACCCGTCGATGTCCCCGTGGAATCGGGCCAGTACGAGGACGGTGAGGGTGATCGCCCCGGCGAGGAGCAGGACCGCCTTGACGATCTGGATCCAGGTGGTGGCCCGCATCCCGCCCAGCGCCACATAGACCACCATCAGCGCGCCGACCCCGATCACCGTCCAGGTCCGCGCGGCACCCCCGGTACCGCCGAGCAGCAGCCCCACCAGGCTGCCCGCCCCGACCATCTGCGCCACCAGATACAGCACGGACACCGTCACCGAGGAGACCCCGGACGCGATCCGCACCGGCCGCTCCCGCACCCTGGCGGTCAGTACGTCGGCCAGGGTGAACCGGCCGACGTTGCGCACCAGTTCAGCCACCAGGAACAGCACCACGAGCCAGGCGACGAAGAAGCCCACCGAGTACAGCAGGCCGTCGTAGCCGAACAGCGCGATCAGCCCGGAGATGCCGAGGAACGACGCAGCCGACATGTAGTCCCCCGCGATCGCGAAACCGTTCTCCATTGGGGAGAACAGCCGCCCGCCCGCGTAGAACTCCTCGGCGGAGCCCTGCCGTCGCCGGCTCACCCAGGTGGTGATCGCCAGGGTGACGGCGACGAACACGCCGAACAGCACCAGCGCCAGCGTCTGATGGTCCCCTCTCAACGCTCCACCCCCCGCGTCATCTCCTGGGTGTCCCACCGCAGTTCGAGTGCGTCCCGGTCCCGCCGCAGCCGGGCGTGCCGGGCATAGGCCCAGGTCAGCAGAAACGTGGTGACGAACTGCCCGAGCCCCGCCAGCATCGCCACGTTCACCGAGCCCACCACCTGACGGCGCATCAACTCCGGTGCCGTGGTGGCCGCCACGACATAGGCGAAGTACCAGACGAGGAAGATCGCCACCGCGGGGATCACGAAGTGGAAGTACCGCGACCGCACTTCCCGGAACGCCGGACTGGCTTGGACATCGAGATAGACGTCTCCCGTGCCCCTCGGGTCCGTAGGCCCTTCCTGCGCCGGGATTCCTCCCTGGGTGCCTTCTTGAGGTGTGCCCTCGGCGGTTGCTGCTGGGGACTGCTCCCCAGGCCGGGGATCATCGATCCGGACCGCGCTCGTTTCGAGCCCGTCGTGCTTGTCCACCGGAATCTCCTTGTTCCACGGCCTCGTTCGGCCTGTGCCCAAGGATGGACAGAACGGGAAGATCCCGGATCTCTCTCCCTTCCTGTTCACCCCATCAGGTGACCGGCCTCTCCGGCGGTTTCGCCAGTCCGTGGGAATAGGCGTAACGCAGCGCCTGAGCACGGTCCTTGAGCCCTGTCTTGGCGAAGAGATTGTTGATGTGGGTCTTCACCGTGGCCTGCGAGACCTGGAGTCTTCGAGCGATCTGCTGGTTCGTCAGCCCGTCCGCGATCAGGACCAGAACCTCCACCTCACGGCCGGTCAACCCGTCCGGGGGCGAAGCTTCCACCGGTGCCGGCTCCTGCTCCGACAGCCGCTCCAGCAGACGCCGTTGGATACTCGGCGACAGCCCCGCATCCCCGGACAGCACACTGTGAACCGCCCGTACGATCTCCTCCCCGTCCGCGTCCTTGGTGAGATAGCCCCGTGCACCCGCCCGGATCGCCGGGAAGAGCGAGTCGTCATCGGCGAAGGTCGTAAGCACCACCACCTGCGTCCCCGGGTACTGGGCCCGGATCCGCCGTGTCGCCTCCGCACCGTCGCAGCGCGGCATCCTCAGATCCATCAGCACCACATCGGGCGCCAACTCCGCGACCAACCGCAGCGCTTCCTCACCGTCACCTCCGGACCCGACCACCTCGATCCCCGGCAGCAGCCCCAGCAGCATCACGATTCCCTCGCGCACCACGGTCTGGTCGTCCACCACGACTACCCGCGCGGTCCGCCCGGCCGTCGCCTCCTGCCCCGCTCCAGCGGCCTGGTCAGCCGTCATACCGGCACCTTCAACGTCACCGCGAACCCCTCCTCGTACGGTCCTGCCTCAAGCGTCCCGCCGAGCAGTTCGGCGCGCTCCCGCATACCGCGCAGACCGTACCCGGCTCCGGAGACCGCGAGTTCGCCCGGCGATCCCCCCGTATCCCTGACATCCAGGACGAGTTCGTCCCCGGCGTACTCCAGGCGCATCGCGACCTTGGCCCCGGGCGCGTGCTTGCGGACATTGGTCAACGCCTCCTGGGCGACCCGGCGTACGGCCTGCGAGGCCTCTGCGGAGACCTGGCGGCGCTCGCCCTCGACCGTGACCGCCGCACCCGAGGTGACGGCCACCAACTCCTCCAGGAAGTCCTCCACGGGGGAGATCTCCCCTCGCAACGCGCTCAGGGCCTGCCGGGTCTCGGCCAGGCCGTCCCGCGCCATCCCTCTGGCCGCGACCACCCGTTCCCGGATCTGCTCCAGATCCCCGCTCCGCTCGATGAGCAGGCGCGCCGCCTCCAGATGCACCAGCTGCGCAGAGAGGCTGTGCGCCAGTACGTCGTGGATCTCCCGTGCGATACGGGCCCGTTCGGCGAGAGCGGCGGACTCCGCCTCCGCCTTGCGCGCCGCACGTTCCTGGGTGAGGAGCCGTTGTGCGGTGCCCCGTGCCTCGGCGTCGAGGCGCAGCACACAGCCCGCGAGTGCGAGGCCGCCGGTGGTGACCGCGGTGGTCAGCCAACTGTCCTGATTGACCACCGCATAGGCGCCCAGCCCCACCGCCATCACCGGCAGGGCAGCCATCACCGGCATACGTTCCAGGGCGGCGACGGCCGCGGCACCCCACAGCACCAGGGCAGCGGTTCTGAAGCTGGCCGCATGGGCCACCTGCGCCAGCACAAGCAGAGCGGCCAGACAAGTCAGCGCAGGAAGCAGACGGTTGGCGACAGTCGCCCGCCAGTACCCGTAAGCCAGAGCCCCGGAGACGAGAATCGCCAGCGCTACGACACCGTAGCCCCACCACGGCAGCTCACGGTGGGTGAAGATGCCCCACACCAACACACCGCAGAGCAGGATCCTGATCGCCCGGCTGAAGATCCGGCGAGGTCTGGTCATATCCTCCCAGGCGAGCGCCTCCGGCGAAGGCCAGCTCATGAAGGAATGGGACGTCACAATCGGTCCTTCCTCAGCAGCAGCAACTCACGATCACCGTAGGTCGTCGCAGCGGCGGATATCTCCGGGAGAAGCTGAGCCCGCCATAGCAACACGGCCTTGCGGACCAGCAGCGACACCGCCAGCGCCAGCAGCAGCGCCCCTGTCCCCTGGTGCACGCCGACCAACAGCCCCAGTCCGAGGAGGCCGAGACGAAGCAGGATGCCCAGCACCCAGGCGGCGGCCGTGGCTCGAGTGCCACGTACCCACGTAGTGCCCTCTTCGTCCTGCCAGAGCTTGCTGGTGAAGGCCCAGGCCGCGCCCATCCCTATGCCGACGGCCACCTCGGCGCACAGGAGTGCCATCGACACCACCTGGTGGTGCGGATCGACAAGGCCGCCCCCGTGGACGGAGAGGGCCGCGAGCACTGCCGGTCCGACCCACCAGCGTGGTTCGGAACCGAGCTGCTGCGGCCTGATCTGCCGCGACACGATCAGGGCGACGACAAGAACGGTCGCCAGAACGTCGACGAGCGTGGACATCAGGCCTCCGAAGCCTCCGGAATGGAATCTCGACGTCTACGAAGTTACGGAGATCCGCAGTTCAGGAGATCGGAGCACGGGTGGATCAAGGGTGGATTGTCTTCTCCACCCTGGGGTGGAGAAGACAATCCGAGGGCCGTGGAGACCCCGACGGGACGCCGAGCTCAGGCGTCGATGCGGGAGCGGTCCAGGGTGGCGGCGGAGCCGGTGATGAACTCCCGCCGCGGCGCGACCTCGTTGCCCATGAGCAGGTCGAAGACGGATTCCGCCGCGTCCAGGTCCGAGATGTTCACCCGGCGCAGGGTGCGGTGGCGCGGATCCATGGTGGTCTCCGCGAGCTGGTCGGCGTCCATTTCACCGAGGCCCTTGTAGCGCTGGATGGAGTCCTTGTAGCGGACGTTCTTCCGCTGGAACTCCAGCAAGGTCTCCCGCAGTTCACGGTCCGAGTAGGTGTAGACGTACCGGTCCTGGCCCTTCTTCGGCTGCACCAGCTCGATGCGGTGCAGCGGTGGCACGGCGGCGAAGACCCGCCCCGCCTCGACCATCGGCCGCATATAGCGCTGGAAGAGGGTCAGCAGCAGGCACCTGATGTGCGCGCCGTCCACATCGGCGTCCACGAGCAGGATGATCTTTCCGTAGCGGGCGGCGTCGATGTCGAAGGTGCGGCCCGACCCTGCTCCTATGACCTGGATGATCGCGCCGCACTCGACGTTCTTCAGCATGTCCGAGACAGACGACTTCTGGACGTTGAGAATCTTGCCCCGGATCGGCAGCAGGGCCTGGAACTCGGAGTTCCGCGCCAGCTTCGCGGTGCCGAGGGCCGAGTCGCCCTCCACGATGAACAACTCGCTGCGGTCCACGTCGTCGCTGCGGCAGTCGGCCAGCTTCGCCGGCAGCGAGGAAGTCTCCAGCGCCGTCTTCCTGCGCTGCGCCTCCTTGTGCTGGCGGGCCGCCACCCGGGTACGGGCCGCGGCCACCGCCTTCTCCAGCACCGCGCGGGCCTGGGCCTTGGCGTCCCGCTTGGTGGAGGTCAGGAAGGCCTTCAACTCCCGGGCGACGACCGCGGAGACGATCCGGTTGGCGGCCGAGGTGCCCAGCACTTCCTTGGTCTGGCCCTCGAACTGCGGCTCCGCGAGCCGCACCGTGACCACCGCCGTCAGCCCCTCCAGGGCGTCGTCCTTGACGATGTCGTCCTCGGCGACCCGCAGCAGCTTGGCGGCGCGCAGCACCTCGTTCACCGTGCGGGTGAGGGAGCGCTCGAAACCGGTGACGTGCGTTCCACCCTTGGGGGTGGCGATGATGTTGACGAAAGACCTGATGGTGGTGTCGTAACCGGTGCCCCACCGCAGTGCGATGTCCACACTCAGGTCCCGGCTGACCTCGGTGGGCGTCATCTGCCCGTCCTCGTCCAGCACCGGCACCGTCTCCTTGAAGGTGCCCTGGCCGGTGAGGCGGAGCACGTCGCAGACGGCCTTGTCGGCGGCGAGGAACTCGCAGAACTCGCTGATGCCCCCGTCGAAGCGGAAGGACTCCTCGCCCTTGCTGCCGCCGTCACCGAGGCCCAGCTCGTCCCGGACCACGATGGTGAGGCCCGGCACCAGAAAAGCGGTCTGCCGGGCGCGCTGGTGCAGGTTCTCCAGGGAGAGCTTGGCGTCCCTCAGGAAGATCTGCCGGTCCGCCCAGTACCGCACCCGGGTGCCGCGGCGGCTCTTGGGGATCTTCTTCGTCCTGCGCAGACCGGTACCGGACTCGAAGGAGCCGTCAGGGCCGGACCCGGCAAAGATGCCGGGCACGCCGCGGCGGAAGCTGACGGTGTGCGTGTGGCCGCCGAGATCCACCTCCACGTCGAGCCGCGCGGAGAGCGCGTTCACCACGGAGGCGCCCACACCGTGCAGACCACCGGAGGCCGCGTAGGCACCGCCGCCGAACTTGCCGCCGGCGTGCAGCTTCGTCATCACGACCTCGACGCCGGAGAGCCCCGTCTTGGGCTCCACGTCGACCGGGATACCGCGGCCGTTGTCCCGCACCTCCACGGAGCCGTCGTCGTGCAGCACGACCTCGATGCGGTCGCAGTAGCCGCCGAGGGCCTCGTCGACGGAGTTGTCGATGATCTCCCACAGGCAGTGCATCAGGCCCCGGCTGTCGGTGGACCCGATGTACATGCCAGGCCGTTTGCGTACTGCTTCCAGCCCCTCCAGGACGAGCAGGTGCCGCGCGGTGTAGTTGGAACCGTCCCGGTCTGCTCCGGTCAGCAGTGCTGTGGACGGCACGGACGTCTCGGCGGTCACGCGGGTTCGCTCCTCGCTGAATTTCTGATGGGCCCGTTCTGGGCAGGAGGCCTTCGTCGGTCCCCGCTCAGAGGGTACAGAGGCCTGGTAGAGCGGTTGTCACGCCACCCTCGCCCAAACCTCACCCTAGTCCAAGATCCAGGATTTTCGCTTACCTGTTCGATAACTCGGCCGGGTGACGTGCACATCACGTTCCCTTCGAGGCATGAACCATTTAGGCTCCGGGCACGTCCTTCATCACAACCGGCAACCCAGCCGGGAGGACTGAACCGGCAAATCGCGCGAACCCGTACGACACGAAGAAACGCACTACGGCACATTCGCCGCCACCCGGCAGCAGCCGGCCGCCCCGGAGAGAAATCTTCGAGGAAAGGCCCCGAGCGGGAACGTTTTGGGCCTGGTTGGATGTTGACCCTGGTACGACAGCTCGTCGAGCTAGAGAAGAGGCGACGTGACTACTGTTCTGACCCCCGCGAGCCCGCTGACGGCCGCTGACCGCTGCGACCGCTGCGGCGCCCAGGCATATCTGCGCGTCGTCCTGTTGAGCGGCGGTGAACTGCTCTTCTGTGCCCACCACGGGCGCAAGTTCGAGCCGGAACTCAAGAAGATCGCCGCTGAGATACAGGACGAGACCGAACGGCTCACGGCCGTACCGGCCTCTGCCGACGAAGAAGAGCGCTGACACTTCGCATCCACGACGAGCGAAAGCGGCGTAGGCCGTCGACGGCGGCCGTCCCACACCCGGGGCGGCCGCCGTCGTTGTGCCCGGCCGCAGGGTTCCACGGCCGGGTCCGCCGTCAGTTCCGGGTGGCGTCGCGCTCCAGGACAACCGCCACCCTGGCGTACACACCCGGTCGACCGGGCTGTGCGCATCCGCCACCCCAGGACACCAGGCCGATCAGCTTCCCCTCGGCGACCAGCGGTCCACCGCTGTCTCCCTGGCAGGCGTCCCTGCCGCCCCGGCTCTCCCCCGCGCAGAGCATCCCGGCTGCCCGATAGCGTCCCGAGCCGCCGCCTCCCGGGTAGGCGCGGGCGCACACGGAGTCCGGCAGCACCCGCACCTCGGCCGCCCGCAGGCTCCGGACATTGCCGCCGCCCTCGATGGCGTCGCCCCAGCCGTAGACCGTGGCCGGGGTACCCGGCCGGTAGGCCCGGTCACCGGCCGAGGCGACCGGCAGCACATGTGCCGCCGGCAGGGCTTCGGTCAGGGTGAGCGTGGCCAGGTCGTCCTCGTAGGAGCGCTCCCGGTAGTGCGGTGCGATGCGCACGGACCGTACCGGGATCTCCCGGCCGGTCCGGGCGCGCAGGTCCTCCCGGCCCGAGATCACGGCAAGATCGTGCACCCGGGTCCGCGGCACTCCGAGGGTGGTTCGGGAGAGGCAGTGCGCGGCGGTCAGCACTGTGTGCCGGCCCACGACGACGCCGCCGCAGAACTGGCCCGAGCGGGTGTCCCCGAACCGGTCACGACTGGCCAGGGCGACCACCCACGGCGCGGCGGCGGCCTGGACGGGATGACCGCCGACGACGGTGCCGAGGGCAGTGGCCGGGGTGGGCAGGAGGGCGGGCAGGAGAGCCGAGGCCGCCAGGGCCGCGGTGATCCCGGCGCGGGTCCGGGAGATGGGTCGGTGCACATGGGCTCCTCACTCCGAGGGTCACCGGCCCCACCACAGTGGATCATCAGGCTCCGCCCCGCACCCGGAAAGGTGCACGCTGCACACACACGTGAGCGGCCCGGCTCCCTCTCGGGTGCCGGGCCGCTCAGCGCGGTGGACCGCGTTTCTAGTCCAGGTAGTCGCGCAGGACCTGGGAGCGCGAGGGGTGGCGCAGCTTCGACATCGTCTTGGACTCGATCTGGCGGATCCGCTCACGGGTCACGCCGTAGACCTTGCCGATCTCGTCGAGCGTCTTCGGCTGGCCGTCGGTGAGGCCGAACCGCATGGAGACCACACCGGCCTCGCGCTCGGACAGGGTGTCCAGCACCGAGTGCAGCTGTTCCTGGAGGAGCGTGAAGCTGACGGCGTCGGCGGGGACGACCGCTTCGGAGTCCTCGATCAGGTCGCCGAACTCGCTGTCGCCGTCCTCACCGAGCGGTGTGTGCAGCGAGATGGGCTCGCGGCCGTACTTCTGGACCTCGATGACCTTCTCGGGGGTCATGTCGAGTTCCTTGGCCAGCTCCTCCGGGGTGGGCTCGCGGCCCAGGTCCTGGAGCATCTGGCGCTGGACGCGGGCCAGCTTGTTGATGACCTCAACCATGTGCACCGGGATGCGGATGGTGCGCGCCTGGTCGGCCATGGCGCGGGTGATGGCCTGGCGGATCCACCACGTCGCGTAGGTCGAGAACTTGTAGCCCTTGGTGTAGTCGAACTTCTCGACGGCGCGGATCAGGCCGAGGTTGCCCTCCTGGATGAGGTCCAGGAAGAGCATTCCGCGCCCGGTGTAGCGCTTGGCGAGCGAGACGACGAGGCGGAGGTTCGCCTCCAGCAGGTGGTTCTTCGCGCGGCGGCCGTCCTCGGCGATGATCTCCAACTCGCGCTTCAGCTTGGGCGCGAGCTTGTCCGCGTTGGCCAGCTTGTCCTCGGCGAACAGACCCGCCTCGATGCGCTTGGCCAGCTCGACCTCCTGCTCGGCGTTGAGCAGGGGGACCTTGCCGATCTGCTTCAGGTAGTCCTTGACCGGGTCGGCGGTGGCACCCGCGGCGGCGACCTGCTGGGCGGGGGCGTCGTCCTCGTCCTCGTCGGACAGGACGAAGCCCTGGCTGCCTTCCTCGGCCGGCTCCTCGCCACCCGCCTTGGCGGCCGCCGGGGTCTCCTCGGGAGTCTCCTCGTCGAGGATCTCGTCGGCGTCCTTCTTGGCGGCGGTCTTCTTCGCGGCCGTCTTCTTGGCCGCGGTCTTCTTCGCGGTGGCCTTCTTCGCCGTCGTCTTCTTCGCTGCGGCCTTCTTCACGGGCGCCGCCTCCTCGGCGGGAGCCTCTGCGGCGACGGGCTCCGGCGCGACGGCGGGGGCGGTGGCCTTGGCAGGCGCGGCCGCCTTGGCCGCCACCGTCTTGGTGGCGGTGCGCTTGGCCGGACTCTTCGCTGCGACGCTCTTTCGGGTGCGCTTGGGCTCCGCGGCACTGACCATCAGCGTCACACCCTCTTCCTCAAGGATCTGATTGAGGCTGCGCAGTACGTTCTTCCACTGAGTGGCCGGAATCTGGTCAGCTTCAAAGGCCCGACGCACGTCGTCGCCGGCGATCTGCCCCTCTGCCTTTCCCCGCTCGATGAGCGCCATGACAGAGACGGATTCGGCAATCTCCGGCGGGAGCGTACGGGATGTGCTGGCCGACACGAACAACCTCTCGGAACGTTGATTAACGGCTTCCGGCTCCGTCCACGGAGGACCGGAGCCGACGTCCTCCGGCTGGGGATGGGCCGACGACGCGGGCGGGGCCGGGGAGTGGGACAGCGCCGGAATCGGCGGCTGTATTCCCTCCTCGACTGTCACCTCTTAGGTCATCGCGCTGCCCCGGTGAGCGTTACGCCCAATCCGCGTGGCCCGAGTCACACCCCGTAATCAGTCAAAGATGAATAAATCATCTCAAGGCCGGTCGCAGCCGGACGTGAACCGCCGCTTCTCAGTCACGGTGGCGACGGGCCCGGCCAAGGAATCGCAGCATCCGACCATCAGACCGTCGCATCCGATCACCGAGCGGATCGGCTCAGGCCCGCGCTGGGAGACTGCGACCCCGGCACGGCAACCCTGGTTGCGGAGAGTCACCGGGTGCTCGCCCGGGCCACCGCTCCAGGGCCACCGTGCCGGGCCCGGCCACCACCTGTCAGTGCTCGCGCGGGGCGGGCACGACCTTCTCCACCTCGGGGTGCACGGTGAGCAACTGCCGCATGGCGGCCTCCGCGGCGGGCCCGTCCCCGGCGGCCAGCGCTTCCGCGATCCGCGAGTGGTGGGCGAGAGAGGACTCACCCGGCCGGTCGCAGCCGGTGGCCGGTCCACCGGAGACCTGCAGGGCCGCCGCGACGATGCCCGACAGGTGCTCCAACATGCGGTTGCCCGCGACCTGGATCAGCAGGGAGTGGAACTCGGCATCGGCCCGCGAGAACGTCATCGCATCGCCCTGGCCGAGCGCATGGCCCATGATCTCGACCATGTCGGTGAGGCGCTGCTGCACATCCTCATGACCGTGCCCGGCGGCAAGCCGCGCGGCCAGCGGCTCGATCGTCCAGCGGAGTTCGCTCAACTCCCGGCGCTGGTCGTCGCGCTGGGGCCCGAACGCGCGCCATTCGATGATGTCCGGATCCAGCAGGTTCCAGTCGCTGACCGGTCGCACCCGAGTCCCCACGTTGGGACGGGCGCTCACCAGGCCCTTGGCCTCCAGTACGCGAAGCGACTCGCGTACGACGGTGCGGGAGACCTCGAATCGGTGGCCGATCTCCTCCGGTACCAGCGGCCGGTCGGCACCGAGGTCGCCGGAGACGATCATCTGGCCGAGCTGCTGGACGAGTTGGCCGTGCAGGCCACGGCCGCGACTGCCTGCGGCCCGCCGTCCCACCCGGCCCAGTTCGCTGTCTGTGCTTTCCCAGGCGGGCGGTCCGACCCGGTCGGCGCCGGGCGCCTCCGGGTAGGGGTAGCGGTTGAGTTCGCCCGATCCGACGAGGCCGGAGTCGGTGGAGCGGGCGGTGGTCGTCATGGTGGTGTGCGCAAGGGTACTCACGGATCTTTTGTCGGCTCTGATCCGAACTCCCTTGAGTTCTTTGGTGAAAAGCACACGAAAGGGTGATCGACCCCCTCACACCAATTGACGCCTTACCGAAAAGTTCCAAGCGATCCCTGGGGAGTTGCGGGCAGCAGCGGAACGAAAGCGGTGTGGGTTCATCCCCGGACGCGGCGCCGCACCCCGGTGAGCAGATAAGCGCAGAGCAGTACCGCCAGCGCCAACGACAGTGCGGTGCCCACGGGTTGGACGATCATCCGCAGCCCGGCCGCGATGTACCGCTCGGCGCCGAACGGCCACTGCACGAGCGCCAGGTCCCGCAGCCGCCCGGGCAGCCCGGCCGCGGTGCGCACCGAGGGACCGGACAACACCTGCTGCGCCAGGGGCACTCCGACGACCGGCACCCCCAGCACCGCGGCAAGGCCCGCCGCGGTGGACCGGAAGACCCCCGCGGCGAGCAGTCCGGCCCAGGCGCACCCGATCGTCAGACAGTCCCAACTCACCCACAGGGAAGGCCAGTCACCCGGCACGGACACCACCTCGGAGCCGTAGACGAGGTAGAGGATCGCGGCGTCGCAGCCGACGGCGAGGAAGGCGAACAGGCAGGCGGTGGCCGCGGAGACGAGCAGCTTGGCGGCGAGCAGCCCCAGCCTGCGCGGCACATTGCCGCGGTCCGCGGCGAGCGCGGGATGGCGGAACTCCTCACCGAAGGCCAGCGCCCCCAGCAGTCCCGCGGCCAACGCGGCGGGAGGCAGCGGGAGTTCGGCGGGCCAGGCGGTGAAGAGGCGAGGTGCGGCGGTGTGTCCGGCGCGAGCCAGGAAGAGGCTGATCAGTACCGACGCCGCCACCATCACCGCCGCGACCCCGTATCCCGTGCCCACGCCCAGGACCCGATGCAGCTCGTAGCGCAGCGGCCGGAGCGGGACGCGGGCGGCGCGCACCCTGATCGGGGGCGGCAACTGGGCGGCCTGGCGCAGAGGTTCGGGGGCGGCTCGTGCGGCAGGGACGGCACCGGGTAGTGCAGCGGAACCACGGGATCCGCCAAGTAGCGTTCCCGCCTTGGCAGTTCGCTCCACCGGGGGCTCTTCGGTCGGTCCGCCAGTACCAGGCCCGGGGTCGGGTACGGAGTGGGGTACGGGATCTGCCGGGGTGTCCGAGGCGGGGTCTGGCACGGTCGGCAGTGCGGGAGTAGTGGCCGCGCGGGCGAGCTCCGCGATCTGCTGTTCCCGCTGGACTTCGAGGGGGTAGGCCTGCTCCCCCATGTCGCCGGTTTCCTCGGCGAGTTGGTGGACCAGGATGCCGTGCCGGAAGGCCGTCTCGCCGACCTCCGCGCACACCGATCCGTAGACCGAGAGCCGGTTGCCGTCCTCCTTGACCACCTCCACGGAACGTCTCGACGCACGTGCCTCCTTGGCTAGCAGCAGACCGAGACGGGCGGCATGGGGAGTGCGTACCGCGACCCGCGGGCGCAGCCGGGTCCTGGCGAAATCCCCCGCCTCCTGGTCCGCGATGATCCGGCCCGCCTCCAGGGTCACCACACGGTCCGCCGTACGTGCCGCCTCCTTGGCGTCCTTGGTTGCGAAGAGGACGGTGCCGCCCTGGGAGGCGTGCGAGCGCAGCACTCCGTGCAGCCAGTGGGCCTCCTTGGTCGAGAGGGAATCCGCGGGCTCGTCCAGTACCAGAGCGTGCGGATCGGTGAGCAGGGCACAGGCCAGGCCGAGCCGCCGGTCCACGCCACGGGACAGGGTTCCCAGGCGTTCGCCGCGCAGGCTGACCAGTCCGACGGCCTCCAGCACGTCGTCCGCGCGGCTGCCCGGGACTCCGGCGGCGGCGCACAGCATGTGGAGTTGGCCGCGCACCGTCCGCGCGGGATGGCCCGGTACGTCGCCTAGCAGGACGCCCACCTCGCGGGCGGGATGGGCGATCCGGTGCAGCGGCCTGCCTCTGAAGAGGGTGATGCCGCGGCCCGGGGCGAGTTCGAGCATGAGCCGCAGGGCTGTCGTCTTGCCGGCTCCCGCCCGGCCGAGCAATGCCGTGACCTGTCCCTCGTGCGCCTCCATGGAGACGTCGTCGACGGCGGCCGGGCACTGCTTGCCCGGGGTACTGGTCAGTCCGATGGCCTGGATCATCACTGTCTCTCACGGGAGGTGCGACCGCTCGGCGGCCGGGGCCCGCCCGTTGGATCAGAGACGACGGGACCCCGCGGGTACCTCGGTAAGATAGCGCGACATATCAGACTTTTCGGTCAGGTGCCATGGGCGGGTGTTCCGAACGGCCGAGGGGCCGTCACCCTCCCCGCTCAGACCTCCGGCCGCAGCATCGGCGGATTGAGCAGGGTGGCACCCCCGGCCCGGAACAACTGGGCCGGGCGGCCACCCTGCCGCGTGGTGGTGCCACCTACGGGGACCAGGAAGCCCGGCGTACCCGTCACCTTGCGATGGAAGTTGCGCGGATCGAGCGCTACCCCCCAGACCGCCTCGTAGACCCGGCGCAGTTCTCCGACCGTGAACTCGGCCGGACAGAACGCCGTCGCCAACGAGGAGTACTCGATCTTGGACCGAGCCCGCTCCACCCCGTCCGCCAGGATCCGGGCATGATCGAAGGCCAGCGGCTCACCACCTGCCCCTACCCGATCCGGTCCCCCTTCGAGGAGTTCCTCGACCGGCGCCCAACGGGCACTCCGCGCGTCGCCGCCCGGCCTCGGTGCGGGCAGGTCGGGGGCGAGCGCGAGGTGCGCGACGCTGACCACCCTCATCCGGGGATCCCGGTCGGGGTCGCCGTAGGTGGCCAGTTGCTCCAGGTGCGCACCGTTGTCCCGGACCGCTTCCTGCGGATGGTGGGCGGACAGACCCGTCTCCTCGGCCAGTTCACGGGCGGCCGCAGAGGTGAGATCCTCGTCGGCTCTCACGAAGCCCCCGGGCAGCGCCCAGCACCCCTGGAATGGCTCCTCGCCCCGGCGGACCGCCAGCGCGCACAGGGCATGGCGCCGCACGGTCAGCACGACCAGATCGACGGTGACAGCGAAGGGCGGGAAGGCCGACGGGTCGTAGGGCGACATGCCGTGATCATAGTCGTCTGCCTGACGATAAAAACCTCCTTCGCCATCCCGCCACCCGTAGATCCCGACCTGTGCAACGCCCGCCCGCCGCAGGCCTCCTCACCCCGCACCGAGTCGGTCACCTCCGATCCCGAGGCGACCTGCCCGGCGTGCGTCGCCGAGCACGCTGGGACGGCACTCCGGGTCCCGACGGCGCCCGCCCGCCGCGACCGCCGGCTGCCGCCCCTCCCGGCTTGCCGGGTGGCCGCGCTCCGACGGGGCGCCGCACCCGTGCCGAACCCCCGGTCGGCGGCTTCCGGACTGCGGCTTCCCTCCGTGTGTGGCGTTCATTGCGCAGGAACCTGCGGAGCAGTTCGGGGTCGAGACCCACGACGCAGGCCTCATGCAGGAGCTGGGCGAAGCGGTACTCGCCGTCGACGCCCAGTGCCATGGCCAAGGCCTCCCGCGCCTCCACCTCGTCGCCGGTGGACCAGGCGATCCAGCCGACCAGGGTCAGCGGGGCCGCAGCGTATTCGACGTAGGCGCCGACGCAGCGGCGTGCGAGGCACCGCCACAGGCGGAGTGCCGTGGGCGCTTCCTTGTCCTCCATCCATTCGGCGACGCAATCCCGCGTGGTCCTGTCCTGCAGGCCGAGGATCAGCGCGGCGGCTTCGTCGTGCGCGATGAGGCGGTCGTCCCGCGCATCGGAGGCGGCCGTGTCGTCCAGGCTCCGGGTCTTGGCCAGCCTCCGCATCAGGATCCGACCTAGGTTGACCGTCTCCTCGGCCAACGAAGTGCGCTGCGCGGCGTCGACGATGCGGGGCACGACGGCTCGGCCCGCCGCGTCGAGGGCGGCTTCCTGCTCCTGGACCTCGCCGACCTCCCAGGGCAGTAGTCGCCTCCTGAACTCCTGGACCGTGCCCCGCACCCGCAGCCCGGCGAAGGACGCGGCCGCCGCCAGTGCGGAGGCGCCGGAAATGCCCATGGGGGTGCCGTCGGGCGGACAGCATCGGGGGTCAGGGCAGATGTAGGACCAGTAGCGCCCCTCGGAGAGGCAGATGGCCTCCACCACCGGCACGTCCTGGGCGCCGCACTCGGTCCTGAGCAACTGCGCGAGCGGGCGCAGCCGTTCCATCACCTGCCGGCCTGTCTGCCCGAAGGGGGCGGGCGGTGCGTCGAGCAGCGTCCCGCCGCCGCTGCGTACGGGCAGCAGCTCCGGCTCGGGCACTGCCGCACCCCGGGCGGGCGGGTCCTGGCAGAGGAAGACGACGATGCCGTCCGGTTTGCCGTTGCGGAGCGAACTGGCTTCGATGAGCCCCTCCGCCATGTGTTGGGCCGCAGACGGCCAGTCCTCCTCGCTCAGCGGGATACCGAGGCGGGCCCTGCCGCCGAAGCGCCCCACTCCCACCCGCTCATGCACCGCGACCATCACCATGCACTCCTCAGGCCGGTACCCGAGGAGGTACGGAAGGACGTCCACCAACTCTGCGGCGGAGCCCATTTCGACGATGGGGGAGCTGTGCGACTTCTCGGATTGTTCGGTTGCTTTGCCGTGTTCTGTAGTCATGAGACGACCATGCACCGGAATACAAGGGTCCGGTTTTGGCTGTGGATAACTCCGATCAGGTCCACGACAGAAGTTATCCACAGGAATGGGGCGACGTTCGCACGCTGTCAGACCCATCGGGTTGCATAGGGCCATGACCAACGCAGACTTGCGCACCGAAGCCGACTCGATCCTCGCCCGCCTTGTCGGAGATCCATCCGGCAGCGCCCGGCTCCGCGAGGACCAGTGGCGTGCCATCGATGCCCTCGTCGCGCACAAACGGCGGGCCCTGGTGGTGCAGCGCACCGGATGGGGCAAGTCAGCGGTCTACTTCGTGGCCACCTCGCTGCTGCGTCGGCAGGGCAACGGACCCACCGTGATCGTGTCCCCCCTCCTCGCCCTGATGCGCAACCAGGTCGAGGCCGCCGCCCGGGCCGGAATCCACGCCCGCACGATCAACTCGTCGAACCCGGAAGAGTGGGACACCATCCGCGCCGAAGTCGCCGAAGGCCAGGTGGACGTCCTGCTGGTGAGCCCCGAGCGGCTCAACAACCCGGACTTCCGGGACCAGGTCCTGCCTGAGTTGTCCGCTGCCACCGGTCTGCTCGTGGTCGACGAGGCACACTGCATCTCGGACTGGGGCCACGACTTCCGCCCCGACTACCGCCGGCTGCGCACCATGCTCGCGGACCTGCCCGCCGGTGTCCCGGTCCTGGCGACCACGGCCACGGCCAACGCCCGGGTGACCGCCGACGTGGCCGAGCAACTCGGCACCGGAGGCGAATCCGACGCCCTGGTCCTCCGCGGCCCGCTCGACCGGGAGAGCCTCAGCCTGGGCGTTCTGCGGCTGCCCGACGCGGCACACCGTATGGCCTGGCTCGCCGACCACCTCGCCGAACTCCCCGGCTCCGGCATCATCTACACCCTGACCGTCGCCGCGGCGGAGGAGGTCACCGCCTTCCTGCGGCAACGCGGGCATAAGGTCACGTCGTACACCGGCAGGACCGAGAACGCTGACCGGCAGCAGGCGGAAGACGATCTGCTGGCGAACCGGGTGAAGGCCCTGGTGGCGACGTCCGCGCTCGGTATGGGCTTCGACAAGCCGGATCTGGGCTTCGTGATCCACCTGGGCTCCCCCGCCTCCCCCATCGCCTACTACCAGCAGGTGGGGCGGGCGGGACGCGGTGTGGATCACGCGGAGGTGCTGCTGCTGCCGGGGCGTGAGGACGAGGCCATCTGGCAGTACTTCGCCTCGGTCGCCTTCCCGCCGGAGGAACAGGTGCGCCGCACCCTGGACGTGCTCGCGGAGGCCGGCCGCCCGCGGTCCGTGCCCGCCCTGGAGCCACTGGTCGAACTGCGGCGCTCCCGCCTCGAAATCATGCTCAAGGTCCTGGACGTGGACGGCGCGGTACGCCGCGTCAAGGGCGGCTGGATCTCGACCGGTACACCCTGGGTCTACGACGCCGAGCGCTACGCGTGGGTGGCGAGGCAGCGGGCGTCCGAGCAGCAGGCTATGCGCGACTACGTGACCACCGGCGGCTGCCGAATGGAGTTCCTGCGACGGCAGTTGGACGACGAGCAGGCGGCACCCTGCGGGCGCTGCGACAACTGCTCGAAGCCCTTCGTCAGCGACGCCCTCTCCCCCACGGCCCTGGACGCTGCACGCGGCGATCTGGGACGGGCCGGGGTGGAGATCGAGCCACGCCGTATGTGGCCCACTGGCCTCACGGCCGTCGGTATCGACCTGAAGGGACGGATTCCGGCCACCGAGCAGGCAGGCCCCGGGCGGGCACTCGGACGCCTCTCCGACATCGGCTGGGGCAACCGCCTGCGCCCCATGTTCGCCACCGGCGCCGGGGACGGCACCGTGCCCGACGACGTCTCCCGCGCCGTGGTGGGCGTCCTCGCCGACTGGGCGAAGGGGCCCGGGGGTTGGGCGTCGGGCAGCCCCGACGCGGCCCCGAGGCCGGTAGGGGTGATCACCATGCCCTCCCTCACCCGCCCCAAGCTGGTGCAGAGCCTCGGAGCCGGCATCGCGGAGGTAGGCAGACTGCCCCTGCTGGGCACCATCGAGTACGCCGACGACGGGGGCACGGTGCACGCCCCCCGCAGCAACAGCGCCCAGCGGCTGAAGGCGCTCTCAGGCGCCCTGGTGGTGCCCACGGAGCTGGCCGCGACGCTCAAGTCCATAGACGGACCAGTGCTGTTGGTCGACGACTTCACCGACAGTGGCTGGACCATCGCCATGGCGTCCCGTCTGCTGCGCGGTGCCGGCGCGAACGGGGTGCTGCCGCTGGTGCTGGCCGTGCAGAACTGACGGCGGCATCGGTACGACGGCAGTGAAGCGACAGATCTCTGGGTAGGGATACAGATGGCGGATCACACGCAAGCAGTCGTGCGGCCCAATTCCTCATTGCCGCCGGCCCGTAGGCCCGGAAGAATTGGCACTGCTCCCGCGCGACACCTGCGAAGTCCGGTAGGGCTGTGCCGTGGTGCGCTCTCGCAGTCCCACCCGCCGCCCTGTGGGCGCGTAGCCGAAGGGAGGACCGTGACCTTCGGATTCGCTTCGTCCGCCGCCTCGCCCTGGGGTGCCGCCAAGTCCCGCCATGCGGCGGCCGATTCGGCCCCCCAGTCGTCCCGAACGCTGGAACCGTCCGAGTGGGCAGCCGCCGGCATACCCCTCCTGCGCAATCCGCGCGAGGTGGTCGGCGCGCTGCACGCCCTCCATCGGCCCACCCTCACCACGGCCGTCGTCGCCGTCCTCGATCCCGAGGAACGGCTCAGGGCCAGCGCCTCGTTCACCAGGAAGTCGGCGGCCGTGGACGGCTGGGTCTTCCGCAACGCCCTGCTCTCGCAACTGCGTCGGGTGATCCCGCACGACCTGCGCCGGCGCACCCCGGTGCGGACCGCGGTACTCCTGTACTGCCGTGACGGCGACGCGCAGTGGACGCTTGAGGACGGTGCCTGGATGTGGGGCCTGCGGGATGCCTGCACGCTGCACGGCCTGCGCTGCGGCGCCTACATCACGCTGACCCGGGACGGCTGGCAGGTACTCGGCGAAGGCCGGGGCGGCCGACGCCCCAACGCGGTTTCCCCGCCGACGGAATCGGCCGGCACGGACATACCGCGACTCCGTTCCGGAGGGGCAGCGTCCGATGCGCTGCGGCGCGCGGTGGCACGCTGACGCTCGGCCCGGCCGCTCACACGGAACAGGCCCTAGCGCCGGACGACTTCGGTGGGCGGGCGGTTCGGCCTCGGGCCGTTCCACCCGCCCCCGGATGCCGTCTCACTCCAGGGCGAGTACACCGAGCGGGCTCAGACCCCGGCGCCCAGCACCGAGTTGATGCGCTGCGGGTCACCGCAGACGATCAGCAGGGCACCGGCCTTGCCGAGCGCGAGCGGCAGCGCCTGGGCCGCGGCTTCGTCGGCTCCGCCGTTCACCGCGACCACGACCACGGGACGGGTACCGGCCCGGCTCGCGGCGGAGGCGTCGACGTAGAAGACGTCGTCTCCGGCGTCGTGCTGCGCCCAGTAGGACGCCTCGCCGAAGGTGAGTTCGTGGGTCGCCCACGGGTGAGGGTCGCCGGTGGTGAGGACGAGCACCTCCTCCGGGGCGCGACCGGAGTCAAGCAGCAGGTCCAGCGCCTCCTCGGCGGCGTCCAGAGCACCGTCCGGAGCTGCGGGGATCAACTGGATCTGCGGGGCCGACGACTCCGTGGCCGGAGCCTTCGCCGGCTTTGCGGGCGCGGAAGGCGCCTGCTTGGCGGCCGCGGGCTCGCGCGGCGTGCGCTGCGCGGGCGGTGCGGGCCGGGCGGGACCCGGGTGGCCGGGCCGCGACGGAGCCGCGGGACGGGGACCGGGTACTGGGCGAGGGGTCGGGGCGCTGCGGCCGGTGGCCGGCGTTGCGCGGGGACCCTGGGCGCTCTCGTGAATCTGAGGCTCCTCGGGAATGAGAGGCATGGGTTGATATCTATCAAACGCCGGTGCGGAATGCGTCGGCGGGTGGCACGTATGTGCGACGTGATGCGTCAGAAGTCGAAGCCCAACTGCCCTTCGATCTCCGGAACGTTCCCGTCCGCCCAGCTACGGGCCTTCTTCATATGCCGCCAGCGCGGCAGCGCATCAAGATACGCCCATGTGAGGCGGTGATACGGGGTGGGGCCCCACTCTCGCAGCGCGGCTTGGTGCACCGGCGAGGGATAGCCGGCATTGGCCCCGAAGTCGAAGTGTGCATGATCCGCGCCCAGTTCGGCCATCATCGCGTCACGCCGAACCTTGGCGATGACCGAGGCGGCCGCCACTGCCACACAGGACTGGTCGCCTTTGATCACGGTTCGGACCCGCCAAGGCGCCCCGAGATAGTCGTGCTTGCCGTCGAGGATGACGGCCTCGGGACGTACCGGAAGGGTGTCGAGCGCGCGGGAGGCGGCCAGCCGCAGGGCGGCCGTCATCCCGACGGCGTCGATCTCCTCGGCGGAGGCGTGTCCGAGGGCATAGGCGGTGACCCAGCCCTCCAGTATTTCGGCGAGCGCGGTGCGCCGCTTCGGTGTCAGCAGCTTGGAGTCGGTGAGCCCCTCGGGCGGCCTGCGCAGTCCGGTGACCGCTGCACACACGGTGACCGGCCCGGCCCAGGCGCCCCGCCCGACCTCGTCCACCCCGGCGACGACCTTCACTCCGGCGGTGGCTCGGAGGGACCGTTCAACGGTGTGGGTGGGTGCTTCGTACGGCATGGCGGAGACAGCGTACGCCGAGGGGTTCATGGTGCGACACCCGGTCCCGGGCTGTGGACTCAGTCCTGCGGGGTGGTCGATGGCGGCGTGATCATCTGGTGCGCCGCCTCGACCGGATCCCGCTCGGACCGTTCGCTGCCGCACACCTTGCCGCGGTGCATCAACATGGCCGGAATCACTTCTCCCACATAACCGCCGGTCGCGTCCGGGCCTACGTCCCAACGCTCTCTTCCCATGCTGCACCACCTCCTCGGTGCGGGCGACGGTCGGCCGCGCCGCACCGTCGGAGATCACGGAGTGGAAGCGATCCGCAGTGGTGCTGTCGCATTCGTGAAGGGGAGGCCGGAGCGGAGCCGAGCCGGGAGAGCATCGCGTCGCGCACCCGACCACAGCGCACCACAACGTCCTCACGGACATCGCCGCCCGCCCCTGGGCGGTCTCAACTCGCCGCAGCGGTGGCCCAGTCGGGCAGTGGCTCGGTCCGATCGAGCCACGGCCGAGGCGGGCTTCCCGCCTCCGTCACCGAGACGATGCCGCCGACGATGGCACAGGTGGTGTCGACATCTCCGCCGACCTGGGCCGTGGCCCAGAAGGCCTCCCGGAAGTCCCCGAGCCCACGCGCCGCGGACCACACAGCGAACGGCACCGTGTCCTGGGCCGAGGTGCGGCGGCCGCAACCGAGTACGGCCGCAACCGTGGACGGGTCCCCGTAGTCGAGCATGTCGCGGGCCCTGCGCAGGCCCGCCCCGACGGCGCTGCGCGGCACCAGGGCGATGACCCCGTCCAGCAGCGCCTCCGCGGTCGGCGGCCCGTCCGGGGAGGCGGCCAGTGCGGCGGCGGCCGCCACTGCCATGGCACCGACAATGGCCTCACGGTGCTGATGCGTCGGATAGGCGGAGATCTCCGCCTGGTGGGTGGCCTGTTCGGGATCATCCGCGTACCAGGCGCCGAGTGGGGCGATGCGCATGGCGGCGCCGTTGCCCCAGGAGCCCTGCCCGTTGAAGAGGGCGGAGGCGAGTTCCCGCCAGTCGCCGCCTTCGCGGACGAGGCGGAGCATACGGTTCACGGCCGGCCCGTAGCCGCGGTCGAAGTCATGGCGGGAGGCGAAGGAGTGCGCGAGCGCGTCCTGGTCGATGCGGTGGTGTCCGAGCAGGACCGCCAGCACCGAGCAGGCCATCTCCGTGTCATCGGTCCACTGCCAGGCGCCGTCCGGCACTTCACGGCATTTGAGGAGGGGATGGTTCGCAGGAACGAAGAACTGCGAGCCGAGCGCGTCACCGACGGAGAGTCCGCGCAGGCTGGCCAGGGCGCAGGCGAAACGCCGGGTGTCAGAGGTGTGAGCGGTGTGAGTGGTGTCAGAGATGTCAGAGGAATCAGCGGTCATCTTCGTGCCACCTTAGCCCGTGACTCCGTACGGTTCCGGGTCGCGCCAGTGGGTGAAGGGGCGGTCGAGGGTGTACTTGCCGTCGGCTCCCAGTTCCAGGACCCGTATCTCGCCGTTGCCCGGATTGGACAGCGCTTCGAACTCCGCCACCGACCAGTGGAACCAGCGCATACAGAACAGCCGCATGGTGAGCCCATGGGTCACGATCAGCACATTGGGCGGGTGGTCCGGCGCTTCGAAGCTGCGGAACAGGCTCTCCAGGAACGCGCCCACCCGGTCGTAGACATCGGCGCCGGACTCGCCCTGGGCGAAGCGGTAGAAGAAGTGCCCGTAGGCGTCGCGGTAGGCCTTCTGCAACCGGACGTCCTCGCGGTCCTGCCAGTTGCCCCAGTCCTGTTCGCGCAGCCGGGGCTCCTCCCGGACCCGCACCCGGTCCGGGGCCAGATCGAAGGCGCGCAGCGTCTCGTGGGTCCGCCGGTAGGGCGAGACATAGACGCTGACGCGTTCCTGACCGAAGAGGGCGCGCAGTTCCTTGCCCGCGGTCTCGGCCTGGTGGACGCCGGTGCGGGTGAGGGCCAGGGCGTGATCGGGTTCGCGTTCGTACACGGAGTCGTCGGCGTTTCCCTCCGACTCCCCGTGCCGGACCAGGACAATGCGGTGTGGGCGGGCCATAGGGGAAACCCTAGAGCGAGCGGCCGCGCGATGAGCACGCGGAGTACCCGGAGTATCCGGCTCCGGTCTGTTGCGGGCGGGCTCAGACCGTCCAGGACTGTTCAAGATCCACGATGTCGCCGGTCAGCGCCGCGACATCGGCCTCGATCTGGGCGCGCAGCGAGAGCCGTTCGACCCGTTCTGCGCGGTACTTGCCGTGCTCGGCCGCGGACTGCCACATCGACAGGACGAGGAACTCGTGGCCCGGTCCCTCCCCGAACACACCGCGGACCATGCCGGGCGACCCGGCCATGGCCGGGTTCCACACCTTCTCCTGCATCAGCGCGAAGTGCTCCGCCCGCTCAGGGTGGACCCGGCAGTGGGCGACCCGGACGAGGTCGGTGTCGGTGAAGCGGGGTTGGAAACCGGTCCTGACGTCGAAGCGGTGGTCGAAGAGGTGGCTGCGCATGTCCCGGTAGCTGCCGGACTGGGCGGCGGCGAGCCGGTCGTGGGACCGGGCCATGAAGGAGTCGTAGAAGGCCCGGCTCTCCCAGAAGCCGAAGACATGGGCGGTGTCGGGCCGGAGCCGGCTCCAGCCGCCGCCCTGCCCGCGGAATCCGGGTTCGCCGAGGAGCCCCGCCCATTTCCGCTGCCCCCGCTCGAAGCCGCGGCGGTCGACCACGGTGCAGCGAATCCACTTGACCAGCACCGCGCCATCGTACGGCCGGAATCGGCGGATCGGCGGCGGCCGGTGGGAGTACGGGTCGGCCGGGGCCGCCGGGTGGCACGTTCCGGGTGGTCTGTCGGTGGCACATGGCACCATGGGAATCGACAACCACCGCCAACCTGCTTGCAGCGCAGGGGGGTTGACGTAGAAGGGGGAAGTCTGGTGAGTGGTCTGAGCAAGGGGCTGGCCAAGGTCGAGGTGGCGCTCCGCTGGGATCCCAGCCCGCTCGGGGAGGCGCCGCACGATCTTGATCTGGTCGCCGCCACCTATACGAGGGACACTCCGTCCGAGGCTCCGGAGTATCTGGTGCACCACGACAGCCGTTCCCCGGATGGCACGATCAGCCTGGACCGGGACAGCCGCAACGGGCAGGGTTTCGGCTTCGACGAGGTCATGACCCTGGAGCTGGACCGGCTCTCCGAGTCCTTTGTACGGGTCGTGGTGGGCGCGGTCATCCAACAGGCGCAGGAACACAAGGCGTTCGGTGCGATAGAAGCCACCGCGGTACGGATCCGCGGCGAGGACGACCGGGAGCTGTTCTCGGACGATTTCACGGGCGTGGCATCGGCGACGGCGGCCACGGTCGCCGAGTTCGTGCGGGATGACTCCGGTGCCTGGGAGTTGAACGCGGCGGTCCACGGCTTCGACGGCGAACCGGCGGAGTTCACCGCGGCGATGGGCGCGACCGCCTCCCGCTGAACGGGCCGGCGGCTTCACTGTCAGGCGGCATCCCGGCACCGGGCCGGTGTGCCGCCTCCGGGGTTCAGGGCGGAGTCCCCTTCCGAAGTGCCGTATCTCCTGGCGTCACCGCCTGGGTCGGTAGGGCCAGGGGTAGCCGAGGGCGCGGGCGAACTCCGCGGATCCGCCGCAGACTTCGGCGGCCGACCGCGGGTCGCCCGCGGTGAGTTCCTCCGCCAGCCGGTGGGCCTCGGCCGCCGGGTCCTCGCCGGCGATGGCCAGGGTCAGCCGGAACTGGAGCCAGGGACGGCCTGCCGTGATGGCGGACCGACCCGGGTGGAAAAGGACGAGTTCGATCCGGTCCGGCACCCGGAATGTGGCGGCGACTCGGCTGAGTTCGCATTCCCAGCGTTCGAGCCAGTCGGTGCGCTGCCGGAGTTCTTCTTCGAGCAGCCGGGCGATGGTTCTGGCCGGCCATTCCCAGGAGTGATCCGACGTCGCCCGTTCGACCTCCGTCCGGTATTGCCGAGCGTCGAATCTGAACTCCGGCAGATCGACGGTCTCTTCGTCGGGATTGCGCCAGCCGCCCCAGATCACCTGGTCACCGTCGAGGCGGATCGTGACATACAGGGCTCCGCAACAGCCCTCGGTGCACCTCGCCTCCGCCAGGCAGACCTCGCGTGGAACGGGGCCGGCCTCAAGTGGCCCGCCGGGAAGAAGAAGATGACGCGGGTCCAGTCCGGGCTCCGGATCGAATACCTCGGCCACCACATCCAGGCCATCGATATGGGGACGCACTTCCACCTCGCCGTCATGGGAAGCCGGGTCCGGAACGGCGACACGGAGGCGCAAACTCTGTAGGTCAGGGGTCACGGGACGATGGTCGGCCGGGGCGACGGCAGTTGTCATCCGCTTTCCCGCAAGCCGTATCCCATGGCGAAGGGGACCGGAAATATCCGGTCCCCTTCGTGAGCCACGGCTCAGCCATATACGCGGGCTGTACCGAAAGACGAGTCGACGCGATGGCGGGCAAGTCCCGGCGATTCAGCCCGAGTTTCAGTTACAGCTTTCAGCTACACCTCTCAGCTGCAACCGCTGGTCGAGCCGCAGCCCTCGCAGATGTAGCAGGAACCGGCGCGCTGCATCTTGGTGCCGCAGGAGAAGCAGAGCGGGGCGTCCGCCTGGATACCGAGCTGCATCTCGACCAGTTCGGCGTTGGTGTGGGCCTGCTGCTGCGGGACGGGCTTCTCGGCTTCCACCTCGGTCCGGGGCGCGGCGACCGCCTTCAGCGACTCGGTCTGGCGCGGTGCGGACTGGGCGAGCCCCTCGACGTCCAACTCGTCGTCGGTCGGCTCGTAGGAACCGGTCTCCAGGTGGCGCTGGCGCTCCTCGGCGGAGTGGATGCCGAGGGCGGACCGGGTCTCGAAGGGCAGGAAGTCCAGTGCCAGGCGGCGGAAGATGTAGTCCACGATGGACTGCGCCATCCGCACGTCCGGGTCGTCCGTCATTCCGGCCGGCTCGAAACGCATATTGGTGAACTTCGAGACGTAGGTCTCCAGCGGAACGCCGTACTGGAGGCCGACGGAGACGGCGATGGAGAAGGCGTCCATCATGCCCGCGAGGGTGGAGCCCTGCTTGGACATCTTCAGGAAGACCTCGCCGAGGCCGTCGTCCGGGTAGGAGTTGGCCGTCATATAGCCCTCGGCGCCGCCCACCGTGAACGAGGTGGTGATGCCGGGGCGGCCCTTGGGGAGGCGCTTGCGGACGGGGCGGTACTCGACGACCTTCTCGACCGCGGCGCGGATGGTGCCCTCGGCCTGCTCGGCGATCTCGGCCTTCTTCTCCTCCTTCTTCTTGGCGGAGAGGGGCTGGCCGACCTTGCAGTTGTCGCGGTAGATGGCGAGCGCCTTGACGCCCATCTTCCATGCCTTGAAGTAGACCTCCTCGACGTCCTCGACGGTCGCCGACTCGGGCAGGTTGACCGTCTTGGACAGGGCGCCGGAGATCCACGGCTGGATGGCCGCCATCATCCGGACATGGCCCATCGCGGAGATGGAGCGCTCGCCCATGGCGCAGTCGAAGACCTCGTAGTGCTCGGTCTTCAGGCCGGGGGCGTCGACCACATTGCCGTGCTCGGCGATGTGATCGACGATCGCCTCGATCTGCTCCTCCTGGTAGCCCAGGCGCCGCAAGGCCTGCGGGACGGTGCCGTTGACGATCTGCATGGAGCCGCCGCCGACCAGCTTCTTGAACTTGACCAGCGCCAGGTCGGGTTCGAGGCCGGTGGTGTCGCAGGACATCGCCAGACCGATGGTGCCGGTCGGGGCGATGACGGAGGCCTGCGCGTTGCGGAAGCCGTTCTTCTCGCCGAGGCGCAGTACGTCCTGCCAGGCCTCGGTGGCCGCGGCCCAGACCGGTGTGTCCAGGTCGTCCATGCGCGGGGTGGCGGCGTTGGCGTCGGCGTGCTGCTGCATGACGCGCCGGTGCGGAAGTGCGTTCTTGGCGAAGCCGTCGTACGGGCCGACGACCGCGGCGAGTTCGGCGGAGCGCTTGTAGGAGGTGCCCGTCATCAGGGAGGTGATGGCGCCGGCGAGGGCGCGGCCGCCGTCCGAGTCGTAGGCGTGGCCGGTGGCCATCAGCAGGGCGCCGAGGTTGGCGTAGCCGATGCCGAGCTGGCGGAAGGCGCGGGTGTTCTCGCCGATCTTCTGGGTGGGGAAGTCCGCGAAGCAGATGGAGATGTCCATCGCGGTGATGACCAGCTCCACGATCTTCGCGAAGCGCTCCGAGTCGAAGGACTGGTTGCCCTTGCCGTCGTCCTTGAGGAACTTCATGAGGTTCAGCGAGGCCAGGTTGCAGGACGTGTTGTCCAGGTGCATGTACTCGCTGCACGGGTTCGAGCCGTTGATCCGGCCGGACTCGGGGCAGGTGTGCCAGTGGTTGATGGTGTCGTCGTACTGGATGCCCGGGTCGGCGCAGGCCCAGGCGGCCTCGGCCATCTTCCGGAACAGCGACTTGGCCTCGACCTCCTCGATGACCTCGCCGGTCATCCGGGCGCGCAGGCCGAACTTCTCGCCGTTCTCGACGGCCTTCATGAAGGCGTCGTCGACCCGGACCGAGTTGTTGGCGTTCTGGTACTGGACGGAGGTGATGTCGTCGCCGCCCAGGTCCATGTCGAAGCCCGCGTCGCGCAGGGCGCGGATCTTCTCCTCCTCCTTCACCTTGGTCTCGATGAAGCCCTCGATGTCGGGGTGGTCGACGTCGAGGATGACCATCTTCGCGGCCCGGCGGGTGGCGCCGCCGGACTTGATGGTGCCGGCCGAGGCATCGGCGCCGCGCATGAAGGAGACGGGGCCCGAGGCGTTGCCGCCGGAGGAGAGGAGCTCCTTGGAGGAGCGGATACGGGAGAGGTTCAGGCCGGCTCCGGAGCCGCCCTTGAAGATCATCCCCTCTTCCTTGTACCAGTCGAGGATGGACTCCATGGAGTCGTCGACGGCGAGGATGAAGCAGGCGGAGACCTGCTGGGGCTGGGGGGTGCCGACGTTGAACCAGACCGGGGAGTTGAAGCTGAAGATCTGGTGCAGGAGGGCGTAGGCCAGCTCGTGCTCGAAGATCTCCGCGTCGGCGGCGCAGGCGAAGTACCTGTGGTCCTCGCCGGCCTTCCGGTAGGTCTTCACGATGCGGTCGATCAACTGCTTGAGGCCGGTCTCCCGCTGCGGGGTGCCGACGGCACCGCGGAAGTACTTGCTGGTGACGATGTTGACCGCGTTCACCGACCAGAAGTCGGGGAACTCGACGCCTCGCTGCTCGAAGTTGATCGAGCCGTCGCGCCAGTTGGTCATGACGACGTCACGGCGCTCCCAGACCACCTCGTCGTACGGATGCACGCCCGGGGTGGTGTGGACGCGCTCGATACGCAGCCCCTTGCCGGCCTTGCCCCCCTTGGCTCGGGAGCCTCGTGCCGGGCCGCTCGCCGTCTCTGTCATGCCGCCTCCCTGTATCGGGCAAAACGCCCTGAAGTGCCGCGTTCTTCCCGTGGCACGGTTCTGTCCTGCGCCGCTGCGGCACACACCGCCGCGGCAGGTCTCATTGATCGCCGACCGAGTACCGGCCTCTTCGGAAGGCCCTTCGGGGCCTCCCGGTCCGCCGGTCAGTCGGCGACGACGGGCACGGGGACCCCCGCGTTCCCCGTGCGCTCACGTTCCTTCGCGTCGCGCCGCGCACCGCCACCGGGCGCGGCCGCCGCGTCCCTCCCGCCGCGCTCCCCGGCTGGGTCGGTGGCGCGCTGCCGCCGCAGCTCGCCGATGGCGGCTTCGAAGTCCTCCAGCGAGTCGAACGCCCGGTAGACGGACGCGAACCGCAGATAGGCCACCAGGTCCAGCTCCTGCAGCGGGCCCAGTATGGCCAGCCCCACATCGTGCGTGGTCAGCTCGGCGCTTCCGGTGGCCCGTACGGCCTCCTCGACGCGCTGCCCGAGCTGCGCGAGGGCATCCTCGGTGACCGGTCGCCCCTGGCACGCCTTGCGTACGCCGTTGATCACCTTGGTGCGACTGAAGGGCTCGGTCACGCCGCTGCGCTTGACCACCATCAGCGAACAGGTCTCCACGGTCGTGAAACGACGGGAGCAGTCGGGGCACTGGCGGCGCCTGCGGATGGACGTGCCGTCGTCGGTGGTGCGACTGTCGACGACCCGGCTGTCGGGGTGCCTGCAGAAGGGGCAATGCATGGCTCCGACCCTCCTTCACAGCACGATTTCATGGCCCGATGAGGCCCAACAGGAGCCTCTCGAACGCAGTCACAAGCATAGGCGATGACTCGGACACCGAGGACCGGGGACCACAACTTGTGGGCTACGGGCTCAATCCAACCACTAGATCTTGGGTTTGGGGAGAATCCGTGGCCGTGTGCGTGTCGCATTGCCCAGCGCCGCGCAGGCACCGGGCGGGCCGTCCGGACAGCCGGGCGCCGCTCACCCCTGACCGGGCAGGCGGAAGCCGTGCAGCAGCCGCGGCCGGGCACACAGGAACCCTCGATTCCGCTGCGGAACGAGGACGGACGCGGTCCGATTCCGACCGGCCGGTGGCAGACTGAGCGCGCAATACCGGGAGGCCGTGGCGGCGCCTCAGAGGCGTCCCGCATCCGGTGAGGAACAGTACCGCAATCAACTGTTTTGCCGGAGCGCGGTACCGGGCGCCGGGCGGCAGGCAATACACCTGCGCAGATGATCACGTCAGCAGATCCGCGCTTTTTCACTCGAACGTGTGTTTGGCGCAACCTTTCGAAACCTACTACCGTTGTCCAACCAGGGAGAACACCCGGAGAGGGGCCGACGTGACCACCACCGCAGGCAGTGCCATCATCACCGCCCAGGACCGTTCCCAGGGCCGACACGAGCCGGTGAACGCCATGAACGACACAGCCACGAACGAGGAGGGGTCCCGGCCGACCCGGTCCCTTCCTGGACGGCCCCCAGGGATCAGGGCGGACAGTTCAGGCCTCACCGACCGGCAGCGCCGCGTCATCGAGGTGATCCGCGATTCCGTGCAGCGCCGGGGATACCCGCCGTCCATGCGCGAGATCGGCCAGGCCGTCGGCCTCTCCAGCACCTCCTCGGTGGCCCACCAGTTGATGGCCCTGGAGCGCAAGGGCTTCCTGCGTCGGGACCCGCACCGTCCCCGCGCCTACGAGGTGCGCGGCTCCGACCAGCCCGTGGCGCAGCCCACCGACACCTCGGGCAAGCCCGCCGCGTCCTATGTGCCGCTCGTCGGCCGGATCGCCGCCGGTGGCCCGATCCTCGCCGAGGAGTCCGTGGAGGACGTCTTCCCCCTCCCCCGGCAACTCGTCGGCGACGGCGAGCTGTTCGTGCTGAAGGTCGTCGGCGACTCCATGATCGAGGCCGCCATCTGCGACGGGGACTGGGTCACCGTGCGGCGCCAGCCCGTCGCGGAGAACGGCGACATCGTGGCCGCGATGCTGGACGGCGAGGCCACCGTGAAGCGCTTCAAGCGCGAGGACGGCCATGTCTGGCTTCTCCCGCACAACTCCGCGTACCAGCCCATCGCCGGTGACGAGGCGACTATCCTCGGCAAGGTCGTGGCGGTGCTGCGACGGGTCTGAGTCCTTCTCGGCCCCCTGTTGACCGGGCCCCGGAACCTCTGCGCCGGTTCCGGGGCCCGCCCCTGCTCGCACGGCCTCTCCGGCCGCGCGGCTCACTCGCCGTTCTGCTGCGCCGCGGCGTCGATGGCCGCCAGTGAGCGGCGGACCTGATTGCGGTCCGTGGTGTACCAGAAGTCCGGGAGCGAGGCCCGCAGATAGCTTCCGTAGCGGGCGGTGGCCAGCCGGGAATCCAGCACCGCCACCACACCCCGGTCGCCCGAGGCCCGTACCAGGCGGCCGGCGCCCTGTGCCATCAGCAGCGCGGCATGGGTGGCGGCCACCGCCATGAAGCCGTTGCCACCCGCGTCCTCCACCGCCTTCTGGCGTGCGCTCAGCAGTGGATCGTCGGGGCGCGGGAACGGGATCTTGTCCATCACCACCAACTGGCAGCCCGCGCCCGGCACATCGACGCCCTGCCAGAGCGACAAGGTGCCGAAGAGGCAGGTCCGGGCGTCCGCGGCGAAGTTCTTGATCAAGTCGCCCAGCGTCTCCTCGCCCTGCAACAGGATCGGGAACTCGGGGATCCGGCTCCGCAGGGCCTCGGCCGCCGCCTGTGCGCCCCGCATCGAGGAGAAGAGGCCCAGTGTGCGGCCGCCGGCGGCCTGGATCAGCTCGGTCAGCTCGTCGAGCATGTCGCCGCGGTCGCCTTCACGGGCCGGGCGGTTCAGATGCCGGGCGACATAGAGGATGCCCTGCTTGGGGTAGTCGAAGGGCGAGCCGACGTCGACGCCCTTCCACACCGGCAGTTCCTCCGCCTCGGTACCGGCGATGCCCGCGGTGCCCTCCGGCGCGAGGCCGAGCGAGGCGCCCACGCCGTTGAAGTCGCCGCCGAGCTTGAGGGTGGCGGAGGTCAGCACCACGGAGCGGTCGGTGAAGAGCTTCTCGCGGAGCAGCCCGGAGACGGACAGCGGAGCCACCCGCAGCGAGGCACCGAACCGGTCGTGCCGCTCGTACCAGACCACGTCGAACTCGGAGCCGTGGGTGATGCGCTCTGCCACGGTGTGCACCGACTCCACGGAGGCCAGGGCCTGCTTGCGGACCGCGTCCTCGTCCTGGACCGACTTGTCCCGGGTACTGCCCAGGGCCGAGACGACATTGCGTGCCGCGTCCCGCAGGGCGGTCAGCGCGTAGGACAGGTCCTCCGGGATCTCTTCCAGGCGGCCCGGAAGGGCCAGTTCCATCAGCCGCTCGAAGCCCTCCGCTGCGGTCTGGAGCTGATCGGCCACCTTCTCGTCCACGAGCTTGGCGGCGCGCCGCACCGCGCGGTTGACCTGGCCGGGGGTCAGCTCGCCGGTGGCCACACCGGTGACGCGGGAGACCAGTTCATGGGCCTCGTCCACGATCAGGACCTCGTGCGGCGGCAGGACGGGGGCGCCCTCGATGGCGTCGATCGCCAGCAGTGCGTGGTTGGTGACCACCACCTCGGACAGCTTGGCCCGCTCCCGGGCCAGCTCCGCGAAGCACTCCTGCCCGTAGGCGCAGCGCGTCGCGCCCAGGCACTCCCGGGAGGCGACGGAGACCTGGGCCCAGGCGCGGTCCGAGACACCGGGGCTGAGGCCGTCCCGGTCCCCGGTCTCGGTCTCGTCGGCCCAGTCCCGCAGCCGCATCAGGTCCTGGCCCAGCTTGCTGGTGGGCGCGGCCGCCTCGAACTGGTCGAAGAGCCCCTCTTCCTCGTCCTGCGGCATTCCCTCGTGCAGGCGGTGCAGGCAGAGGTAGTTGGACCGGCCCTTGAGCATGGCGAACTCGGGGCGGCGGCGCAGCAGCGGATGCAGGGCGTCCACGGTGCGTGGCAGGTCGCGCTCCGCCAGCTGGCGCTGGAGGGCCAGGGTGGCGGTGGCCACCACCACCCGCTCGCCGTGGGCGAGGGCGGGCACCAGATAGCCGAGGGACTTACCGGTGCCGGTGCCCGCCTGGACGAGCAGGTGGGAGCCGCTGTCGACGGCTTCCGCGACGGCTTCGGCCATGGTCACCTGGCCGGGGCGCTCCGTGCCGCCGACGGCGGTGACGGCGGCGTGCAGGAGATCGGGAACAGAGGGCTTCGTCATAGGCGGCCAAGCCTAAACGGCGCCACTGACAGTGCGGTCCTCACGGGCGGTGGAGCGGGTTGGCGACGGTGCCGTGGACCGCGGCGTGCGGACGCTGCGCCCGGTCGCGGTAGCCGTCCAGGTGGAGCCGGTTCCGGTTCAGGCAGAGGCGGTCGATCCGCGGGGTGAGCAGGTCGAACATCTCGAACCGCTCCTTCAGCTCGGGGAACCGCGCCTGGTGCCCGGTGATCTCGTCCCGGACCAGGGACCAGAACTCGTCCTTGGGCACGCCGAGTTGCTCCTCGCAGAGCGGGGCGAGATAGCGGAAGACGCCGATGAACAGGCCGGAGGTGATGAACTGCGGCAGGAACGAGGCGGGCTCGGTGAGCAGTACCTCGCGGACCTCGGCGGGCATCCCCCGGTGTTCCGGCAGCGGCTCGGCGCTGATGTTGACGTCGTCCACGAAGTCCTTCACGGCGAGCCGGACGGGGATGTCGCGTTCGTCGAAGACGACCACCGCGTTCTCGCCGTGCGGGGAGAAGACCGTGCCGTAGCGGTAGAGGAAGTGCAGCAGCGGGGGCAGCAGGGCGGCGAAGAGGCGGCGCAGCCAGACCCGGGCGGGCAGTCCGGAGCGTGCGACCAGTTCCGCGGTGAGGGCGCGGCCGGCCGGGTCGGTGCCGAGGAGCGCGGCGAGGGTGCGGCCGCGTTCCCCCGGCGCGAGGTGCGGCCCCAGCGGCTCCCGCCAGATCGCGCCGAGCAACTCCCGGTACTGGTAGGGCACTTCGGGCAGGGCGTCGTAGAGGGGGTGGTACACGGTGACGGAGGCGACCTCGCCGAGGAGGATCACACCGCACTGGTCGCGGAGGAAGGGGTCGCCGTCCCGCAGGGTGTGCATCCAGGCGGTGACGGCGGGTGCGGCGAGGGTGCGTTCGGTGGGGAGTCCGCGCCAGACGAGGGTGTTGAGGATGGAGAGCGGCAGCTTCACGGTGTGCCGGTCGGGGCGGGTGGTGTTGAGGAACGTGCGGATGGACTGCTGCGGCATCCGGAGGTCGCCGTCGGTGGGCAGCGGCACGATACCGCCGGTGGCGACGGCGGGCGCGAAGAGGGGCAGCACCACCTCGTCCCACTGCCAGGGGTGGACCGGCAGATAGAGGTAGTCGGCGGGGTCGAGGCCTCGGGCGCGCAGGGCCGCGTCGTACGACTCCCGGGTGGCGGGGGCGAGTTCGCGGGCGTAGAGCCGGTCGGCGCTGCTCAGACCGGGGGTGCCGCGGTAGGTGGCCAGGTCGGTGTGGACCGCGGTCCAGGGCAGGGTGAGCGGGGTGCGTGCCTCGGGTGCCCAGCGGGCGGTGTCGGTGGCGGTGAAGCCGACCCGGCCCTTGTTGGGGACCAGCCAGGGGTGACCGGTCTGGTGCCCTTCGAGGGTCGCGTAGTCGAGGTCGGCGAGGGCGGCGGCCGGGAGCGCGGTGTGGTCGAGGCGGGCGTCCGCGGCGAGGGTGGCGGTGAGTTCGCGGATGAGGTGGCCGAGGGTGGTGCCGTCGATGTCCAGCGCTTTGCGGGCCCGCACCGCGAAGTCGAGCGGATCGGTGTAGGGCACGGCTCTGCCGGGGTCGTCGCGGTGGGCGGCCTCGGTGCGGGTGAGGGTGTCGGCGGCGACGCGCCAACTGCCGTAGGCGCCGCGGGTCGCGTGGAAGGACACCCGCGAGCCGTCGTCCAGATCGATCCGGTAGACCCCGTCCACGAGGTCGGGCACCGGCCGGAGGATCTGCTCGTAGGAGAATTCGGCGATGGTCTTGGCGAGCAGTCGGCGGCCGGCCAACGTCCAGCGTTCACCGGTGAGTTCGGGCGGGTCGTAGAGCTGTGGCCGCCCGTCTTCGGGTGCGTGGGAAGAATTTTGCACTGTGACTCCTCGGGTGGGAACCGGATGGGGACACGGGTCGTTACTCTGTGTGACCGGGCCGCAGCAGGGCGCGCCAGGCCCGGTCGTGGACCATCAGTGCGGCGCGCTTCTCGGGCAGCTCCAGCTCGGCGGAGAAGCGGAAGCCCGCACTCAGGAACGCGGATACGGAAGGGGTGTTGCGCAGGTCGGGTTCGGCGACGACCCGGGTGCAGCGGGGACGGTGATCGAGGACGAGGCCGGCGACGGCCGACAGCAGGCGGGAACCGAGGCCACGGCCGCGGTGGGTACCGGTACCGATGAGGAGGTGGATTCCGGTGTCATGGGGACGGGCCGGGTAGCTCTCGGCCAGCGGGTCGAGATCGGCACGGTAGATCTCGAAGTAGCTCATGGGAGTGCCGTCGAGTACACCGAGGCAGGGGAGGCTGCGGCCGTCGCCGTCCAGTTGCGGCCGCAGATGGCGCTCGGTGACCGATGCGGGGCCGGCCAGCTCCCAGAATTCCGCCACGGCCGGGTCGTTCATCCAGCGGGTGATCAGTTGCAGATCCCGCGGGAGTTCGACCGGGACGAGCCGGAAGGTGCCCGCGGACGTACGGGCGGGGCACCAGTCGGCGAGGCGGTCGAGCAGGTCGTGGGCGGTTCGGCGGGCGGCGGGTAACGCGCCGCCCCCGAACGGTCCGGTCTCGGGTGGCGGCGCGGTGGCCTCGGTGTGCCGGCAGCCGTAAAAGGTTCCGGTGCCGGCCGGGTGGCCTGCTTCGGCTGCCGTCACGATGACGCTCCTCTCGGGGAGGGTTCAGCAGTTGTCAGAGGTGCAGCGGGTTCATCTCGCTCAGGAATGAAGGGGGTTGGCGATGGTGACGTAGACGGACTGGGTGTCGACGGGGCCGACCAGCTCGTCGAGGCCCTGGAAGCGGGTCAGCAGGTTCGCCTTGCAGCGCAGGGTGGGCGAGTCGAGCAGCAGGGCGGGCAGCGGGCTGCGCGACCTCTCGGGGCCGGACGCGGCCCTGGTGAGGAAGCGCCGGAACGCGGCCAGCAGGACCTGCTCGTCGGCCAGCCCCTGCGAGCCGAACGCCCCGATGAGGCCGAGCACATTGTTGATGCCCAGGTAATAGGCGAAACGCTCATCGGTGACCTCGTCGGGTACGAAGCTGTCGCTGAGGTCACCGATGCCCGGCAGGCGCCTGCGGAGTTCGCCGCGACGGGAGGTCCGGAAGTAGTAGCCCTGGTTGTCGCGGTAGCGGCCACCGGACGGCCAGCCCTCCGGGTCGAGCAGGACCACCGTGTTCTGCTGGTGCGCTTCGAGGGCGACTCCCGCTTCCCCGTCGAGCCAGAGGACGGGCCGGACCACCTGCTCCAGATAGCGCAGGAACCACTCGGCGGCCACCGCGCCGTGCGGCCTGCCGGTCCGGGCCGCGAGGCGGTCCACGGCCACGGCGAGCGGGGAGCGCAGCGTCAACTCCGGTGCGTCGCCGCCCGGTTGGGCCGACGGCCGGGGCGAGACCAGGCCCGCGAGGCAGGCGGCGTCATCCCCGGCCCCGAACGGGTTGTGCCGGATCACCACGTCGAGCCCGGTGACAGGTTCGCCGTCGGCACCGTCCACGGCGAGCCAGGCCGGGTCGCGGACGATGTCGAAGCGGGGATGGGCGGCGTGCCACTGCACGCCCAGTCCGGAGCGGAGCAGCCGGTGGACCTCCACGCCGCGGTGGAGTTCCTTGCGGAGGTTCTCCCGTCGGGAGTTGGTGATGCGCAGGCCCAGCGAGAGTTTCAGCATGGCGGCGGCATCCGGGCGGTACAGGGTGCGCACGGAGGAGGTGGGATACCAGTCCGGCCCATGGGGGCCGAGGTCGCGTACGAGGCCGGCGTCCAGCAGGGCGGCCGTGTCGGGGCGCCGGGCGAGCTCCCGCATCTGCCACGGATGCAGGGGCAGCGCGGCGTACCCGGTCGGCAACGGCAGGGGGGCGCCCGCGAGTTGGGTGATGAGGCGATCGGCGGGGACGTTGCGGCCGCGTCGGGTCCAGGCGGAGTCCTGGGCGAGGATGTCGCGGTCGACGGCAAGCCAGTGGAGCGGGAAGGAGCCGCGGAGTTCGGGCGAGTAGCGGCGGGTCTCGCTCTCGGTGAGGCCTTCCCGGCTCTTCGGGGTGGGGTGCAGCGGGTGGCCGAGCAGCAGCGACTGCTCGGCGGCGAGGAACCGGTCATCGGTCTCGGCCGGTTTGCTGCGCCGCTCATCGATGAAGAGCGCGGTACGGCGGACGGAGTCGGCGACCCGGGCGACCAGATCACTGACCGAGGCACCACCGTCGCCCCCACCTGCCCCGGCACCACCACTGCCGACCGTCGGCCCGTCCTCCGCGGCGGCCTCAACTCCTGTGCGGTGGGCGGCTTCACGGGTGATGAAGGAGGCGAGGGTGACGGCGTCGATGCGGGCGCCCGGGTCCGCCGCGGTGACCGGTGAGCCGAAGCGGTGCCAGCCGGTGGCGGAGCAGTGGTGGACGGGCACCAGGAGTTCGGTGCCGATGGCGTGCAGGGGGACGCGGAGCGGGCCGGATGCGGGGGCGGTGAGTCCGGTCTCGCGCGCCCAGCAGCGCAGCAGGTTCTCCACCGCCGCGGCCTCGGCGGCGGTACCGGGGTCAGGGTGTTCGAGCAGATCCCGCCCGACACCGTCAGCCGCCGCCAAGTCCTGCCCGCTTGCAGGGACTTGGGACAGCGTCCGTTCCTGGGGAACGTCCAAGTCCCGGACGACCTCGGGTCCTTGCCCGATTCCCAGCTCCCGGACAAGGGGCTGGGCGAAAGGCTGGGCGCCGATCGACTCGGTACTGAAGGGCTTCTGGCGGGGGACGGTGGGGGCGTCCGTCACCGGAGTGGTGCGGTCCGCCGGGCCGGCGGGCAGGGTGGCGGGCGGGTGGTCGGGCGCGGAATCGGTGTTCACTGGGGGTTCCTTGCGGGGGTGGTGGTGCGCTGCTCAGGCGCGGTGGGGGTGGGACGAGGAGGCGGCGCTGATCGCGTCGGCGAGCCGGTCGAGAACGGCGGACGCCTGCTCGTCGGTGATGGTGAGGGGTGGCAGCAGGCGGAGCACCGAGGTGTGCCGGCCGCCGAGTTCGACGATCAGGCCTCGTTGCAGACAGGCACGCTGCACGGCGGCGGCGAGTACGGGGGCCGCGGGCGGGGGCCCGGGGGTGGCGGTGCCGTGGGCCTCGGGGTCCACGAACTCCACGCCGATCATCAGCCCGCGGCCGCGTACGTCTCCGATGCAGGGGTGTTCGGCGGCGAGGCCCTGGAGTTGGCCGATCATCCGGGCGCCGAGGACCGCGGCCCGTTCGGCGAGCCGGTGTTCGCGGACATGGGCCAGGGTGGCGGCACCGGCGGCCATGGCGAGCTGGTTGCCGCGGAAGGTCCCGGCGTGGGCGCCGGCCGGCCAGACGTCGAGGTCCTCGTGGTAGACGATCACGGCGAGCGGCAGACTGCCGCCGATCGCCTTGGACATCACCATCACATCGGGCACGGTGCCGCTGTGGTCCACGCCCCAGAAGGCACCGGTGCGTCCGACGCCGGTCTGCACCTCGTCGGCGATCAGGGGGATACCGCGGGCGGCGGTCAGCTCGCGCATCCGGCGCAGCCAGTCATCGGGGGCGGGGATCACCCCGCCTTCGCCCTGGACCGGTTCGAGGATCATGCCGGCCGGGCTGGGCAGGCCTGACTTGCCGTCGTCCAGGAGGTTCTCGGTCCAGCGGGCGGCGAGTTCGGCGCCGCGGCTGCCGCCGGTGCCGAAGGGGCACCGGTAGTCCTGCGGGAACGGCAGCCGGTGGGCGGTGACTTCGCGGGCGCCGCCGGAGAGCCCGAGGGCGCCGGCGGTCATCCCGTGGTGGGCGCCGGTGAAGGAGAGCATGGTGCCGCGTCCGGTGGCGAGGCGTACCAGGGTGAGCGCCGCCTCCACGGCGTCGGTGCCGGCCGGCCCGCAGAACTGGATGCGGGCGTGTTCGGCGAGCCCGGACGGCAGGGTGTGGAACAGCTCGGTGGTGAAGGCGTCCTTGACGGGAGTGGCCAGATCGAGGACGTGCAGGGGTGCCCCGGAGTCGAGCACCTCGCGGACCGCGGTGAGGACCACCGGGTGGTTGTGGCCGAGGGCGAGGCTGCCGGCGCCGGAGAGGCAGTCCAGATAGCGGCGGCCGTCGGCTCCTTCGACGGTCAGCCCGCGGGCGCGTACGGGCACGATCGGGAGGGCGCGCGCATAGGTGCGGGCCGCAGATTCGCGTGCCGACTGGCGGCGCAGGATCCCCTCGTGTGCGACGGTCTCCGCCACGGGCGCTGACTGGGTCACGGCCACGGCTCTCGGTCCTCCCGGTGGTCTCGCACGGTTCCCGCCGCGGGGCGGGACGGCGGAGGGCCGCACGGTGTGACGATCCTCCCGGCGTCTTCAACGACGGCGGGGGCCCGGGATCACGGTCAGTGCAAAGATCCTTACCGTGACGGAACCGTTGCCCTCCCGTGGGATGTCCCCCATGGCACCGGCATAGTGTGGGGGCCGCTGCTGAGGGGGCGGCCGGTCCGGAAACCCCGTGGCCGCGGTGCCGGTGGCCGGACGCGCTCGCCCACGCGGCGCAGTACGCAAGATTCCGAAAGTCCCAGGGGGAGTCACACCATGCGATCCATACGTCCGCTGTCCGCTGCCCGTACGCCGGGGGGTGCGCGCCGCAGAGGTCGGGTGGCGGCCGCGCTCGCTCTCGGTGCCGCACTGAGCCTGACCGCCACCGCCTGTGGACCGGGTGACGACGACGCTTCCGGTGATCCTTCCGCGTCCGCCACCCAGGATGACGGGCAGGGCGGCGTCAAGGTTCCCGACGACCTCAAGGACCGGCTCAAGCAGCACGGGATCGACCTCGACAAGTGGAAGCACGGCGACTGGAAGAACTGGGACCGCGACAAGTGGCTCCGTGAGGCGAAGGACTTCGTCAACCCGATCATCGACGACCTCTGGGACCCGGACCGGATGCGGGACGCCGAGCCGCCGGACAAGGGCGTCGACGACAACGACGTCTCCGGTGACCAGGGCGTGACCGATCCGACGCCCGCGCCGGTGCGGGCGCAGGCGGTGAAGTCGCCGTACCACGGTGAGGTGCCGGAGTCGGGGAAGCTGTTCTTCGACAGCCCCGAGGGTTCGATGGTGTGCTCGGCGACCGTGGTCGAGGACCCGGCGCACCCGGGCAAGTCGAACATGGTGTGGACCGCGGGCCACTGTGTGCACGCCGGTAAGCGCGGCGGCTGGTACCGGAACATGATGTTCGTGCCGTCCTACAACGACAGCGGCAAGTCGCTGGACGAGCTGAAGGGCGCTCCCAAGGAGCAGGTCGCACCGTACGGCGTGTGGTGGGCGGACTGGGCGCAGACCTCCGACCAGTGGATCGGGCAGGGCGGCCCGACCGGCGGCCAGGGCGCACCGTACGACTTCGCGGTGCTGCATGTGGCGCCGGAGAAGGGCCGGGAGGGCAAGTCCCTGGAGGAGACGGTCGGTTCGGCGCTCCCGGTGGACTTCAACGCCGCCGCGGTGCCGAAGATCAAGTCCATGACGGCCACCGGCTACCCGGCGGCGCCGCCCTACGACGGGCAGAAGATGTTCCAGTGCCCGGACAAGCCGGGTCGGCTGTCGCTGAACGAGACGGACCCCACGATGTACCGCCTCGGCTGCACCATGACCGGCGGTTCCTCCGGTGGTGGCTGGGTCGCCGCGGGCAGTGACGGCAAGCCCGCGCTGGTGTCCAACACCTCGATCGGCCCGGTGACGGCGGGCTGGCTGGCCGGCCCGCACCTGGGCAAGGAGGCGAAGGGCGTGTACAGCGCCGTCAGCAAGAAGTACGCAGGCCGGTAAGGCTGTTGGCGACCGGGCGGCGGAGGTGCTGTGAACCCCCCGCCGCCCGGCGGCCGTTGCGGTCCCGGCATAGTGGGGACCGCGGACGGGCCCAGGTCGCCGGGTCTCCCGGAATCTTCACCTGAGACGCACACGACACACGCCAGGCCCGGCCCGATATGTGGCATACACGCCGTGTGTCATACACGCCGTCTGGCACTCGACATCCCTGCCGCCATCGGCAGACTGCACTCTCCAACGGGGGTATTCGCACCATGCGTTCCATACGTCCACCCTTCGCCCGCGGCGGACGGCGCTCCGCGCTGGCGGCCGCCGGGCTCGTCGCGGCCCTTGCGCTGACCGCCACCGCCTGCGGCGGCGACGGTGACGGCAAGGCCGACGGCGGGGGCAAGACCACCGCCGGGGCGACCGGCGGCGACAGCGGCTCCGACGGCGGCAAGTCGGATGTGGCCGGCGACCTCAGCCGGCGCCTCAAGGACCACGGCATCGACGTCGACAAGTGGAAGGACGGGGGCTGGAAGGACTGGAACAAGGACAAGTGGCTGCGTGACGCCAAGGACTTCGTCAACCCGGTCGTCGACGGTCTGTGGAAGCCGGACCGGATGAAGTCCGCGAAGGACCCCGACAAGACCCTCGCCGCCAAGGACGCCCCCGCCGAGCAGGGGGTCACCGACCCCGAGCCGCGGCCCGTCCAGGCCCAGCGGGAGAAGACGCCGTACCACGCGCACGCGGCCCCCGTCGGCAAGGTGTTCTTCGACTCGCCCGAGGGCCCCATGGTCTGCTCCGGCACCGTCGTGAAGGACCCGGGCCACCCCGGCAAGTCCAACCTGGTGTGGACCGCCGGCCACTGCGTCCACCACGGCGGCAGCGGCGGCTGGTACCGCAACATCGCCTTTGTGCCCGCCTACAACGACTACGGCAAGTCCGAGGCGGCGCTGCGCGGTTCGGCCGCTCAGGAGATCGCGCCCTACGGCACCTACTGGGCGGACTGGGCCTCCACCTCCAACGAGTGGATCGCGCAGGGCGCGGCCAGCGGCGGCGCCGGCGCCCCGTACGACTACGCGGTACTGCATGTGAAGCCGGAGCGCGGCACCAAGTCGCTGGAGGAGACCGTGGGCAACGCGCTGCCGGTGGACTTCTCCACTCCCTCGGTGCAGAGCGTCGGTTCGATGGGCGCCTGGGGCTACCCGGCCGCCCCGCCCTTCGACGGCCTGATCATGAACAAGTGCATCGACCGGCCCGGACGCCTCTCCCTGGACTCGTCGCAGCCCACCATGTACCGCATCGGCTGCACCATGACCGGCGGCTCCTCCGGTGGCGGCTGGTTCCGGATGGTCGGCAAGCGGATGGAGCTGGTGTCGAACACCTCCATCGGCCCGACCGACAACACCTGGCTGGCCGGCCCGCAGTTGGGCCGCGGCGCCGAACAGCTCTACACCACGATGAGCCAGAAGTACGGCGGTAGCTGACCGCCGCCCGCCATAGGCAAGGGCTGCCCCACTTCCCGCCGATCCAGCAGGAAGTGGGGCAGCCCTTGCTCGTGACGCGACCGGTCAGCTCAGCGGCGCCGGTACATACGGGGCGAACTCCGCGGCCAGCTCCTCGTGCACCCGCGCCTTCAGCAGGGTGCCCTCCGGGGTGTGCTCCTCGGACAGCACCTCGCCGTCGGTGTGCGCCCGCGCCACCAGCCGGCCCGCCGTGTACGGCACCAGGGCCTCGATCTCGACCTCGGGGCGCGGGAGTTCCGCGTCGACGAGGTCGAGCAGCTCCTCGATACCGGTACCGGTGCGCGCCGAGACGACCAGGGCGCGCTTCTCGGTCCGCAGCAGCCGCTGGAGCACCAGCGGATCGGCCAGATCCGCCTTGTTGACCACGACGATCTCGGGCACCTCGGTGGCGCCCACATCGCGGACCACCTCGCGGACCGCGGCCAGTTGCTCCTCCGGCGCCGGATGCGAACCGTCCACCACATGCAGGATGAGGTCCGCGTCGCCGACCTCCTCCATGGTGGAGCGGAAGGCCTCCACCAGATGGTGCGGGAGGTGGCGGACAAAGCCCACCGTGTCGGCCAGCGTGTACAGCCGGCCACTCGGGGTCTCGGCCCGGCGCACCGTGGGGTCCAGGGTGGCGAAGAGCGCGTTCTCCACCAGGACACCGGCGCCGGTGAGGCGGTTCAGCAGGGAGGACTTGCCGGCGTTGGTGTAGCCCGCGATGGCCACCGAGGGCACCTTGTGGCGCCGGCGCTCCTGCCGCTTCACCTCGCGGCCGGTCTTCATCTCCGCGATCTCCCGGCGCATCTTCGCCATCTTCTCGCGGATCCGCCGCCGGTCCGTCTCGATCTTGGTCTCACCGGGGCCGCGGGTGGCGAGACCGCCGCCCTTGCCGCCGCCCATCTGCCGGGACAGCGACTGACCCCAGCCGCGCAGCCTGGGCAACATGTACTGCATCTGCGCCAGCGCGACCTGTGCCTTGCCCTCCCGGGACTTGGCGTGCTGGGCGAAGATGTCCAGGATCAGCGCGGTCCGGTCGATGACCTTGACCTTGACGACGTCCTCAAGGTGGATGAGCTGGCCCGGGGACAGCTCGCCGTCGCAGATCACGGTGTCGGCGCCGGTCTCGATCACCAGCTCCAGCAGCTCCCGGGCCTTGCCGGAGCCGATGTAGGTCGCCGCGTCGGGCTTGTCGCGGCGCTGGATCACACCGTCGAGCACCAGGGCGCCGGCCGTCTCAGCGAGCGCAGCCAGCTCCGCGAGGGAGTTGTCCGCGTCGTCCGCCGTGCCCGAGGTCCATACGCCGACCAACACCACACGCTCCAGGCGCAGTTGCCGGTACTCGACCTCGGTGACGTCCTCAAGCTCGGTGGAGAGGCCCGCCACGCGCCGCAGTGCGGCCCGCTCGGAGCGGTCGAGCTGTTCGCCGTCGCGCTGCCCGTCGATCGCGTGGCTCCAGGCGACGTCCTCTTCCATCAGGGCATCGGCCCGAAGTCCCTCGGAACGGTTCGAGTGGTTCTGCGCGGAGCCCTTGGAGGTCCCCGCAGCCTGGGAAGGGGAAGAAGTGGAGGTCATTGGATCCTTACGTGGTGGGAGTGCGACCGGGCGCCGGCGGCACCCGTCCTGAAGTGACAACGTGCGGGGCGGCCGGGAGATTCCCCGGCCCCTCGCCGCGGCCCGCCGCCCGGTGGGGCTCCGGCCGTCCGCTGCCATGGCCGTCCGCTCGGTGCGGCCGACCCGATGATGGTCGCACGGAACGGCACGTCTCGGCACTGTCTTTTCCCGCGGTGTCCGCCTGCTCACCGGGAGCACGGGGTCAGCTCCGGCGGGCCTGCGCCGAGGCCTCCTGGCGCCACTTCGGGTGGCCGGGCATCGGCGGAGTGGTGCGGTCGTAGAGCCAGGCGTGCAGGAAGCCGGTCAGGTCGCGGCCGGCCACGGCGCTCGCCAGGTCGACGAAGTCGGAGGTGGCGGCGTTGCCGTCGCGGTGGGTCTCGATCCAGAGGCGTTCCAGGCGGTCGAAGGCGCGGGCGCCGATCTTCTGCCGGAGCGCGTACAGCACCAGGGCGCTGCCGTCGTAGACGACCGGGCGGAAGATGCTGATCTTGCGGCCGGGGTCGGGGAGGGCGGGCCGGGCCGGTGGGCCGCCGGCGGCTCGCCAGGTGTCGGACTGGAGGTAGGCCTCGTGCATCCGCCGGTCCAGGGAGGGGCCGCCCCGGCCCTGCCCGTACAGCGCCTCGTACCAGGTGGCGTGGCCCTCGTTGAGCCATACATCGGACCAGGTACGCGGGGTGACGGTGTCGCCGAACCACTGGTGGGTCAGCTCGTGCACCATCAGCGAGGCGACGTACCAGGAGGGGTAGCGGGCGTCGGTGAAGAGGCGCTTCTCGAAGAGGGACAGGGTCTGCGTCTCCAGCTCGAAGCCGGTCCTGGCGTCGGCGACCAGCAGTCCGTAGTTCTCGAACGGGTAGCGGCCCAGGCGCCGTTCGAGCCAGGCGAGTTGGCCGGGGGTGCGGCGCAGCCAGGGGGCGAGGGCGGCGCGGTCGGCGGTGGGCACCACGTCCCGTACCGGCAGACCGTGCGGTCCGGTGCGGCGGAGCACGGTGGAGCGGCCGATGCTGACCTGCGCCAGTTCGGTGGCCGTCGGGTGGGCGCCGCGATAGGTCCAGGTGGTGTCGGCGCCGTGCCGAGTGCGTCCGGTGGGCAGGCCGCCGGCGACCACGGTGAGCCGCTTGGGCGCGGTCACCCGGAAGGTGAAGCGGGCCTTGTCCGAGGGGTGGTCGTTGCAGGGGAAGACGCGGTGGGCGGCGTCGGCCTGGTTGGCCATGGCGAGGCCGTCGCGGGTCTGCACCCAGCCGCCCTCGCTGCCGCGGGCGGGCCGCGGATCGCTGGTGTGGCGGACGGTGATGCGCAGCGGTGCGCCGCGCGGCACCACCCGGGCCGGGCTGATCACCAGGTCCTCGCCCGCGGTGGCGAAGCGGGCGGCGCGGCCGTTGACGTCGACGGAGCGGACCTTGCCATGGGTGAAGTCCAGGTTGACGCGGGCCAGTTGGGCGGTGGCGCGGGCGTCGATGCGGGTGACGGCGGACAGCGGGCGGTCGTTTCGTCCCCGGTAGCGCAGGGCGATGTCGTAGTCGGTGACGTCGTAGCCGGGGTTGCCGAGCTGTGGGAAGAGGCGGTCGCCGAGGCCCTGCGGAGTGGGTGCCGCGGGCGGTGGGGACCAGGCGGCGAGGAGGCAGCCCGAGGTGGCGGCGGCGACGAGGGCCGCGGCGGTGCGCTTCAGGCGCGGGGCGCGGCCGGGGCGTACGGCGGGGAGGCGGGAGGGGGTGTGCGGCATGGGCTACCGCTATCAGCGCGGCCCCGGCCGCCGCCGACGGCGCGCGTCACACCCACCCGAACGGAAGTCCGCCCCGGCACCGCCACGGCGGACACCGGCGGACCGGTCAGCTCGTGCCGGTGGGGTGCTGGGCGCGGTGCACGTCGTAGACGCCGGGCACCTCGCGCATCGCCCGCATCAGCCCGGGAAGCAGCCCGGCGTCGGGGAGTTGGAGGGTGTACGAGTGGTGGACGCGCTGCTGGGTCGGGGGCTCGACGGTGGCGGAGATCACGGCGACGCCCTGCCCCGCGATGGCCTCGGTGAGGTCGGCGAGCAGACCGGTGCGGCCGAAGGACTCGGCGCGCAGCGTCACCCGGCACTCGGCGCTCTCCCCCCAGCGGACCGGGACCTCGGGGCGCCCGTCGGCCTGCATCCGGATCGCGCCGGGGCACTGGGCGCGGTGCACGGTCACGGCGTTGCCGCGGACGGTGAAGGCGGTGACGGTGTCCGGCGGTACCGGCGTGCAGCAGCCGGCCAGGCGTACCGCGGCGCCCGGCCGGTCGACCAGCACCCCGGCGGCGACGGGGCGCATGGCGGGGCCGCTGACGGGGGTGCGGGGCGCGGACTGCGGGGCGCGTTCGGTGGCGGGGTGGGAGGCGAGGCGCCGCTCGATGGCGATCCGGGCGGCGGGGGTGCGGGCGTGGTCGAGCCAGTCGCGGGAGGGTTCGGAGCCCGGGTCCTGGCCCATCAGCAGCTCCACCGTGTCGCCGTCGCGCAGGACGGTGCCGAGGGTGGCGAGGCGGCCGTTGACCCGGGCGCCCATACAGGCGTGGGCGTCCTCTCCGTGGCAGGCGTAGGCGGCGTCCACGCAACTGGCGCCGGCGGGCAGGCCCAGGGTCCCGCCGTCGGGACGGAAGACGGTGATCTCGCCTTCCTGGGCGAGGTCCTCGCGGAGCGTGTGCCAGAAGGTGTCCGGGTCGGGTGCGGCCCGCTGCCACTCCAGGAGCCGGGAGAGCCAGCCGGGCCGGGTCGGGTCGGCGCGCTCACCGTCGGCTCCGGCCGTCCCCTCCCCCGGCTGCGGGTGTGCGTCGGGGTTGCCGAGGGCGATCACCCCGGCCTCGGCGGAGCTGTGCATCCGCCGGGTGCGGACCAGGATCTCCGCGATCTCCCCGCCCGAGCGCGCCACCGCGGTGTGCAGCGACTGGTACAGGTTGAACTTGGGGACCGCGATGAAGTCCTTGAACTCGGCGATCACCGGGGTGAAGCAGGTGTGCAGTTCACCGAGGACGGCGTAGCAGTCGGCGTCCTCCTGGACGAGGACCAGGAGCCGCCCGAAGTCGGTGCCGCGCAGCTCGCCCCGCTTGCGCAGCACCCGGTGCACGGAGAGGACGTGCCGGGGGCGGATCCGCACCTCGGCGGCGATGCCCGCCTCCCGCAGCACTCCGCGCACCTCCTGCGCGATCCCGCCGAGGGGGTCCTCGCCGCTCTCGTCGTGGGCGGCGATGAGGCGGCGGGCCTCCTCGTACTCCTCGGGGTGCAGGATGGCGAAGACGAGGTCCTCCAGCTCCGTCTTCAGGGCCTGCACTCCGAGGCGTTCGGCGAGGGGGATGAGGACGTCGCGGGTGACGCGGGCGATCCTGGCCTGTTTCTCGGGGCGCATCACGCCGAGGGTGCGCATGTTGTGCAGCCGGTCGGCGAGCTTGATCGACATGACCCGTACGTCGTTGCCGGTGGCGACGAGCATCTTGCGGAAGGTCTCCGGCTCGGCGGCGGCACCGTAGTCGACCTTCTCCAGCTTGGTGACGCCGTCGACGAGATAGCAGACCTCCTCGCCGAAGCCGCGCCGCACCTGCTCCAGGGTGACCTCGGTGTCCTCGACCGTGTCGTGCAGCAGGGAAGCGGTCAACGTCGTTGTCTCCGCGCCGAGTTCGGCGAGGATCAGAGTGACCGCGAGCGGGTGCGTGATGTACGGCTCGCCGCTCTTGCGCATCTGGCCGCGGTGCGAGGACTCGGCGAGGAGGTAGGCGCGCCGCAGCGGTTCCAGGTCGGCGTGCGGATGGTGGCCGCGGTGCACTCCCGCCATGTGCACGATGGCGGCGGGCAGCCGGTCCCGGGCGGCGGGCCCCAGCAGTGCGGCGCGCCCCAGTCTGCGCAGATCCAGACGGGCCCTGGCGCGTCTGCGGTGCGCGTCGGACGTCGTCGGGTTGAGGGGCGGTGTGGCCTCCGCACTCATGGGGCACCTCCGGCAGCGTGGACCGGCGGGGCGGCGGGGCGACCCCCGGGCGAGGACGCCGGGAGGGCGGGCGGTTACCCCGTCCGGGCCGGTGCTTGATGCTACCGAGCCCATCATGTGCGTCCGACCGGCTCTGGCCGAGCGTGAAACAGATCACTCGTTCCAGCGACAGTTTCGGGGTTTACGGTTACGAAGCGTGTGTGAGCAGTCCGAGTTCGACCTCCCCCTCGGCGATGATCACCGCCGGGCCGGTCATCTCGATCTCCCCGTCGGGGCGCTCGGTGATCACCAGCCGGCCGCCGGGGACGTCCACGGTGTAGGTGACGGGGAGGCCGGTGGCCGCCGGGTCGGCGCCGTCCCGCCGGGCCGCGGCCACGGCCACCGCGCAGGCGCCGGTGCCACAGGACCGGGTCTCGCCCGCGCCCCGCTCATGCACCCGCAGCGCGAGGTGCCGCTCACCGCGGTCCACCACGAACTCGACGTTGGCCCCGTGCGGATAGACCCCGGCCGGGGTGAGTTGCGGCGCGCGGTACAGGTCGCCCGCCTGTGTCAGGTCGTCCACGAAGGCCACCGCGTGCGGGTTGCCCATGTCGACGTTGCGGGCGGGCCATCGGTGCGGGCCGACGGTGACGGTGGCGCCGGCCTCGGGCAGCAGGGCCCGGCCCATGCCCACGGTGATCTCGCCCTCGGTGCCGTCCGCGGGCTTGGCGATGTGCACCTGCTTCACCCCGCCGCGGGTGGCAACGGCCAGATCGCCTTCGGCGGCGAGCCCGGCGCGCTGGAGGTAGCGGGCGAAGACGCGGACGCCGTTGCCGCACATCTCCGCGACGGAGCCGTCGCCGTTGCGGTAGTCCATGAACCACTCGGCGCGGTCCGCCAGGTGCCGGGCCTCGGGATGGGCCGCGGAGCGCACCACATGCAGCAGCCCGTCCCCGCCGATGCCGGCCCGCCGGTCGCACAGCGCGGCGACGGTGACGGGCGGCAGGTCCAGGGCGTTCTCCGGGTCGGGCACGATCACGAAGTCGTTCTGTGTGCCGTGCCCCTTGAGGAAGGCGATCCGCGTGCTCATCCCTCGATCCTACGGGCTGCGCGTGATACGGGACGGCGGGCGGCCGGGGCAGCGAAGCAGGAGGTCAGCCGCGCAGGCGGGCCACCCGCCACACCGCCAGGACCACCACGGCGGCGAGCACCAGGGCGTAGCCGCCGATGACCCGCCAGTCGGGGCGGCCGCCGGAGCCGCGCTGCGGCAGTCCGGGCCAGGTGTGGCCGACGCGGCGGGCGGCCATCATGCCCCAGCCGGCCGCGCAGGAGCTGATGAGCAGGCCCAGCATGGCGACCACGGCGCCGCCGTCGCCGAACTCGAAGGCGAGCGGGAAGGCGAACATCAGGGAGCCGAGCGCGGCCAGGCCGACGATGGGCGCCAGTTGCCAGATCCTCAGCCGCCGCTGCGGCCGCAGCTCGACCTCGACCTCCGGGTCGGCCGGCATCCCGTCGTCCCCGTCCGCCGCGCCCCGGCCGGAGCCGTCCTCGGGCTCGGTGTCCGGACCGTCCTCGGTGAGACCGTCGCGCTCCCGGGGACCCGGTACGGCGGGGTCGGTGGGGTCAGGGTCGCGCTGCGCGGTGTGGTGGCGTCCGCCGTGTCCGGTGTCGCGAGGGCCGGCCTCCATCGCCACGCGCCCTCCCACTCGGAACTCCACTCTGGCTGATCGATGTTGATGATGGCACGCCCCAGAAGGCCCGGATGACGGCCGGGGCGTCCCGATGCCATCACGTGATCAGGCTGTGACCGCCCGTTCGACCAACGCCAGAGCACGGCCCGGGAGTTCCGCCCGGTCGGCGCTCGCACCGCTCAACCAGTGCACCCGAGGATCGCGTCGGAACCACGAGTCCTGGCGGCGCGCGAAGCGCTTGGTGGCGCGTATCGTCTCGGCGCTCGCCTCCGCTTCGGTGCACTGCCCGGCGAGCGCGGCGAGCACCTGCTGATAGCCGAGGGCCCGGGAGGCGGTACGGCCCTCGCGCAGCCCGCGGCCCGCGAGGGCGCGCACCTCGTCGACCAGTCCGGCCCGCCACATGCGGTCCACGCGGGCCGCGATCCGCTCGTCCAGTTCGGGGCGGGGCACGTCGACCCCGATCTGCACGGTGTCGTAGACGGCGTCGTGCCGCGGCAGGTTGGCGGTGAACGGCTTGCCGGTGATCTCGATCACCTCCAGTGCGCGGACCACCCGGCGCCCGTTGCTCGGCAGGATGGCGCGGGCCGCCTCCGGGTCGGCGGCGGCCAGCCGGGCGTGCAGCGCACCGGAACCGCGCAGGCTCAGCTCCTCCTCCAGCCGGGCCCGCACCCCGGGGTCGGTGCCGGGGAACTCCAAGTGGTCCAGGGCGCCCCGCAGATAGAGCCCGGAGCCGCCCACCAGGACGGGGGTGCGCCCGGCGGCGAGCAGCCGGTCGATCTCGGCGCGGGCGAGGCGCTGGTACTCGGCGACGCTGGCGGTCTCGGTGACGTCCCACACGTCGAGCAGATGGTGCGGCACCCCGCCGCGCTCCTCCCGGGTGAGTTTCGCGGTGCCGATGTCCATGCCGCGGTAGAGCTGCATGGAGTCGGCGTTGACGATCTCTCCGCCGAGGTGCCGGGCCAGCAGTACCCCCAGGTCGGACTTGCCGGCCGCGGTGGGCCCTACGACGGCGATGACCCGCGGGGCGGGGGGTGCGGTGTTCACCGGGTCAGTCTCCCAAACGCGCCCGCCGTACGGCGACCGGCCCGGCTCGGCCCGGCCGGTGGCCGGTCAGGTCCAGGTGGCGACGAAGTAGCCGACGCCGTACGGCGCTTCGTCCAGGAGCAGCCGGCCGGTGAGGCCGGCGTTCCGGGCGGCGCCGGCCAGGACCTGCCAGGGGGCACGGCCCGCGGCCCGCAGTTCGTAGGCGAGTTCGGGGTCCATCGCGGCCAGTGCCTCGGTGTCGGCGGCGCCGAGGGCACGGGCGGCCGCCGCGTCGAAACCGGCGGCGCGCTCGTCCAGATAGCCGGGGGCCTTGACGCTGCGGCAGGCGCTGCCGTCCCCCATCACCAGCAGGGCGAGACGGTCCCCGCCCGCGGCGAGCCCGGCACCGGCGGTCAGGCAGCGTTCGGGGGCGAGCGGTTCACCGACGCCGAGGCCCGACACGGGCAGCGGCGGGAAGCCGGCGTACTCCAGCAGCCAGGCGGCGACCGCCAGCGAGGGCGGCAACTCCCGCTCACCGTCCCCCTCTTCGGCGTCCTCGCCCTCGGCGGGGGTACCGAGCCGCACCGCGAGGTCCACCCCGAAGGCGCGGAACGAGCCGGGGGTACCCGCCGGGTGGGCGCCGCGGCCGGAACGCTCGGCGGGACCGACGACCACCAGCCGCTCGGGCCGCGCCTCGGCCAGCGCCCGTACGGCGGTGACGCAGGCGGCTCGGGCCGCGTCGAATTCGGGCGCGGCACCGGCCGAGACCGCGGGGACGAGCAGCGGCGGGCAGGGGCACACGGCGGCAGCGACAAGCATGATCCGCAGCGTAACCCGCTACCGCTACCGCCACTGGCCAGGGAGGGTGCCGGGCCCTAGTCGCAGCCGCAGCCGCCCGCGGCCGGGAGGGGCTCGGGGGCGCCGACGGTGGGCAGGCCCAGCATGACTCCGCTCGGGGCCGGGGCCGCGGCCGCCTCGGTACGGCTCTGCCAGGCGTCACCGGCACGGGTACGCCGTACCGAGTGGACCTCGCCCTCGGCGAGGAGGTGGTGCGGGGCGGCGTAGGTGATCTCCACGGTGGCCATGTCGCCGGGGCGGACCTCGGTGTCCGGCTTGGTGAAGTGGACCAGCCGGTTGTCGGGGGCGCGGCCGGAGAGCCGGTGGGTGGCGCCGTCCTTGCGTCCCTCGCCCTCGGCGACCATCAGTTCCAGGGTGCGGCCGACCTGCTTCTTGTTCTCCTCCCAGGAGATCTCCTCCTGGACGGCGACCAGGCGCTCGTAGCGGTCCTGGACGACGGCCTTGGGGATCTGCCCGTCCATCTCGGCGGCGGGGGTGCCGGGGCGCTTGGAGTACTGGAAGGTGAAGGCCGCCGCGAAGCGGGCCTCGCGGACCACGTGCAGGGTCTGCTGGAAGTCCTCCTCGGTCTCGCCGGGGAAGCCCACGATGATGTCGGTGGTGATCGCGGCGTGCGGGATGGCGGCGCGGACCTTCTCGATGATGCCGAGGTAGCGCTCCTGCCGGTACGAGCGGCGCATCGCCTTGAGCACCGGGTCGGAGCCGGACTGGAGCGGCATATGGAGCTGCGGCATCACGTTCGGCGTCTCGGCCATCGCCTCGATGACGTCGTCGGTGAAGTCCCGCGGGTGCGGCGAGGTGAAGCGGACCCGCTCCAGGCCCTCGACCGAGCCGCAGGCCCGCAGCAGTTTGCTGAACGCCTCCCGGTCGCCGATGTCGGAGCCGTAGGCGTTGACGTTCTGCCCGAGCAGGGTGATCTCGCTGACGCCCTCCGCGACCAGGGCCTCCACCTCGGCGAGGATGTCGCCGGGCCGCCGGTCCTTCTCCTTGCCGCGCAGCGCGGGGACGATGCAGAAGGTGCAGGTGTTGTTGCAGCCCACGGAGATCGACACCCAGGCCGCGTAGGCGCTCTCCCGGCGGGTGGGCAGGGTGGAGGGGAAGGCCTCCAGCGACTCGGCGATCTCCACCTGCGCCTCCTCCTGGACGCGGGCGCGTTCCAGCAGGACGGGCAGCTTGCCGATGTTGTGGGTGCCGAAGACCACGTCCACCCAGGGGGCGCGCTCCACGATGCCGGCCCGGTCCTTCTGCGCGAGGCAGCCGCCGACGGCGATCTGCATCCCGGGGCGCTTCGTCTTCATGGGGGCGAGCCGGCCGAGGTTGCCGTAGAGGCGGTTGTCGGCGTTCTCCCGCACGGCGCAGGTGTTGAAGACGACCACATCGGCGTCGCCGTCGCTGCCCTCGGGCGCGGGCACATAGCCGGCGCCCTCCAGCAGTCCGGAGAGCCGTTCGGAGTCGTGGACGTTCATCTGGCACCCGTAGGTGCGCACCTCGTACGTCTTCACACCGTCCACCACTGCCTGTCCCCGGTCGCTGCCAATCATGCGGACAAGGGTAGGCGGTCTCCGGGGCGCTCAGGTCCGCGGCCGGGCCTGGTCCACGGGGCGGTGGGGGTGGCAGGATCGCCGACATGCTCCAGGCCCTGATCCGCCCGCACCGGCGCCGCGCCGTGCAGTTCTCCGCCGCGGTCCTGGTCGTGACGGGTCTGCTGCTGTGGTGGCTGCTGCCCCGCGGCTCCGAACCCGGCGGCACCCTGACCATCAGCACCGGCGTCAGGACCGGCGTTTACGAGCGCTACGGCACCCTCCTCAAGGGCGCCCTCGACCGGGACATGCCGCGGTTGCGGGTGAAGCTGGAGCCGAGCGAGGGCTCCTGGCAGAACGTGGAGCGGGTCGCGTCCGGCCGGTCGGACTTCACCATCGCGGCGGCGGACGCGGTGGAGAAGTACCGGCTGGAGGGCGGGCCGGGCGCGGACCGGCTGCGCGGCTGCGCCCGCCTCTATGACGACTATGTGCAGTTGGTGGTGCCGCGCTCGTCGCCGGTGCGCTCGGTGCAGGACCTCCGGCACCGGGTGGTGGCGGTGGGGCAGCCCGGTTCCGGGGTGCGGCTGATCGCGGAGCGGGTGCTGCGGGCCGCGGGCCTCGACCCGGAGCGGGACGTACGGGCCCGCTCAGCCGGGATCGACACCATGCCCAAGGCCCTGGAGGACGGCGGCATCGACGCCTTCTTCTGGTCCGGCGGGCTGCCCACACAGGCGGTGCGGGAGCTGTCCGAGCGTTTCGACATCCGCTTCGTGCCGCTGGGTCCGCTGGTGGACGCGCTGCACCGGCAGGGCGGTATCTCCCGCTACTACCGCTCCTCCCAGATGCCCGCCGACGCCTATCCGGCGGCCCAGCAGGGTGCGCCCGTGGCCACTGTCTCGGTGGCGAACCTGCTGGTCACCACGGACCGCACCGGCACGGATCTGACGAAGCGGGTGACCCGGACGGTGATCGACAGCCGGGACCGCATCGGGGCGGTGGTGCACGCCGCGCAACTGGTGGACCTGCGCACGGCGCTCTACACCGATCCGCTGACGCTGCACTCGGGCGCCAGCCTTTACTACCGCTCGGTCAAACCCTGACCTCTGCGGCCGCTACCCGGCGGCCCGCCCGTCGGGCGCCGGACGGTTGCGGGGCACCGCCACGGTGACGCGGAGGCCGCCCGGTTCATGGTGGGCGTAGTCGATGGTGCCGCCGCCGGCGGCGAGCAGGGCCCGGCTGATGGAGAGGCCGAGGCCGGAGCCGCTGATGTTCTGGTGGCGCCCGCTGCGCCAGAACCGGTCCCCGATACGGGCCAGTTCGTCCTCGGTCAGCCCGGGTCCGCCGTCGGTGACGACCACCTCGCAGACCTCGCCGTGGGCGGCGGCCCGTACCAGGACCTCCTGTCCGGGCGGGGTGAACTTGAGGGCGTTGTCGATGACCGCGTCCAGCGCGCTGGACAGGGCGATCGGGTCGGCCCAGCCGGTGACCGCCGGGCAGTCGCCGCGCAGCCGGACCCCCTTGTCCTCGGCCACCGGCAGCCAGGAGGCGACGCGCTCCGCGGCCAGTTCGCCGATGTCGGTGAGATGCAGATCGGCGGCCGCGTGCTCGGCAAGTGCCAGGTCCAGCAGATCGTCCAGGACCCGGGCCAGCCGCTTGCCCTCGGTGCGGACGGAGGCGATCTCCTCGTTGCCTTCCGGGAGTTCCAGCGCGAGCAGTTCGATCCGCAGCAGCAGCGCGGACAGCGGATTGCGCAACTGGTGGGAGGCGTCGGCGACGAACGCCCGCTGCTGCTCCAGCACTTCCTGCACATGGTCGGCCATCTCGTTGAACGACCCGGCCAGCCGCCGCAGTTCGGGCGGTCCCCCGGCCGCCGCCACCCGGGACTTCAGGCGCCCGGTGGCTATGTCGTGGGTGGTGGCGTCGAGGACCCGCACCGGCCGCAGCACCCAGCCGGTGAGCCGCAGCGCCGCTCCGACCGCGACCAGCATCGCGGCCGCCTCCCCCGCCGCGATCAGCAGCCAGGACCGCAGCGTCCTGGAACGCATCTGCCCGGTGGGCGAGTCGGTGACGACGACCGCCACCACATCGCCGTCCCGGGTGACCGGTGCCGCCACCACCAGCCGGCCGCGGGTCTGCCAGGGCCACACCTGCCGCGGATCGTGCCCGGCCCGGGAGAACAGCGCCACCTCGAAGGTGTCCCGCAGTTCGCCCCGCTCCGGCACCGACCAGCCGGCCGGGGCCGCCGCCATCGGCACCCCGTCCCGGTAGAAGACGCCCGCCCGGATCCCGTAGACCTCGTGGTAGCGCAGGAGTTCCTTCTGCAGGGTCTGGCGGCGTTCGTCGGGGAGGACGCGGCGGGAGCCGGTGGGGCGCTGGGTGACGTACTGGGCGAGGGAGGCGAAGCGGGCGGTGTCGTCGATGCGGTCGACGACCACGCGCTGCTGCTCCTCGGCGGCCCGGCTGGCCGCGAGCGGCACCCCGAGCGCCAGCAGCACACCGGCCATCAGCACGATGAGCAGCGGCAGCAGCCTGGTGCGCACCCCGACCCGCTAGGCGGCGGGGGCGACGAGCCGGTAGCCCACGCCCCGCACGGTCTCGATGAGGGCCGGCATCCGCAGCTTCGAACGCAGCGAGGCCACATGCACCTCCAGGGTGCGGCCGGTCCCCTCCCAACTGGTCCGCCACACCTCGCTGATGATCTGCTCCCGGCGGAACACCACCCCGGGCCGCTGCGCCAGCAGCGCGAGCAGGTCGAACTCCTTGCGGGTGAGCGCCACATCGATTCCGTCGACGCTGACCCGGCGGGTGGGCAACTCGATCCGCACGGCCCCCAGCCGCACGTTCCCGTCGTCCTCGGCCACCACCGCGGCCTCCCGCACCGGCACCGGCCGCCGTATCACCGCATGGATACGGGCGATGAGTTCACCAGTGTCGTAGGGCTTCACCACATAGTCGTCGGCGCCGAGGTTCAGTCCGTGGATACGGGAGCGCACATCGGCGCGGGCGGTGACCATGATGACGGGCACCCCCGAGCGCTTGCGGATACGGCCGCACACCTCGTAGCCGTCCTGGTCGGGCAGGCCCAGGTCGAGCAGGACCACCCCGAAGGGCTCCCCGCCGGTGCCGGCGGTGGCGGGGAGCAGTGCGCGGAGGGCCTCCTCGCCGGTGCGGCTGTGCGTCACTTCGAATCCGTGCCGGCTGAGGACCGCGGACAGCGCCGCGGCCACATGGTCGTCGTCCTCGACGAGCAGCAGTCTCACCCCGGCTCCTTCCGGTTCATCGGCCGTTCACGGTGGGAGGGTCATGATGCACCCCGGGGCGCTCCCCGCGCCTCGTCGCACTGTGTAGCCCTCCGTGCCCCCGCGTGCGGATCCGCACGCGGTCCTGCGCGCCCGCTCGCGCGCACAAGGCATCCACGCCGAAACAGGCGGATCGCGTCAAGGGGGTCCCGAGGACTGGCGGATTCTGGTGACGCGGCCGGTACACCGCGGTGACGGTCGATCACTCAAAGTACACGCCTCGCGACCAGATCGTTATGCTCAATTTCCCCTCAGATCTGCTGACGCTCATCGCATAGAGTCACTAAGGTCCTCCCAACCGAGGAGGACGGAGCAAGAAGCCGATGACCGAAGTTTCGGCGGCGAAGGACGACGTGGGCGTGGGCGGCGACCTGGTCGCACTCAAGAACGTCAACAAGCACTTCGGCGCGCTGCATGTACTCCAGGACATCGACCTCACCGTGAAGCGCGGCGAGGTGGTCGTGGTGATCGGCCCTTCCGGGTCCGGCAAGTCCACCCTGTGCCGCACCATCAACCGCCTGGAGACCATCGACTCCGGCGCCATCACCATCGACGGCCGGCCGCTGCCGCAGGAGGGCAAGGAACTGGCCCGGCTCCGCGCGGACGTCGGCATGGTCTTCCAGTCCTTCAACCTCTTCGCACACAAGACGGTGCTTGAGAACGTGATGCTGGGCCAGCTCAAGGTCCGCAGGATCGGCAAGAGGGAAGCCGAGGAGAAGGCCCGTTCGCTGCTCGACCGGGTCGGCGTGGGAACGCAGGCCGACAAGTACCCGGCGCAGTTGTCCGGCGGCCAGCAGCAGCGGGTGGCGATCGCCCGCGCACTGGCGATGGGTCCCAAGGTCATGCTCTTCGACGAGCCGACCTCGGCCCTCGACCCGGAGATGATCAACGAGGTCCTTGAGGTCATGCAGCAACTGGCCCGGGACGGGATGACGATGATCGTCGTCACCCATGAGATGGGCTTCGCCCGCTCCGCCGCCAACCGCGTCGTGTTCATGGCCGACGGGCGGATCGTCGAGGAGGCCGTGCCGGACCAGTTCTTCAACAACCCGCGCAGCGACCGGGCCAAGGACTTCCTCTCGAAGATCCTCCACCACTGACCCGAACCGGCGGGCCCCACATACCCGCGCCGCCCGTTGCCGCGGCGGACCCCACCCCCCACGTCTCTCGCTGAACCCGCCGTCTGCGGTGGTCGCCGTACCGCCGCAGCGCCGACCCAAAGGATGTTCACATGAAGCTTCGCCAGGCCACGGCCGCGGCCGCTGTCGTTCTCGCTCTCACCGCCACGGCCACCGCCTGCGGTTCGAGCGACAAGGACAGCGACTCCGGCGGCGGCAAGAAGATCACCATCGGCATCAAGTTCGACCAGCCGGGCCTCGGCCTGAAGGAACCGGACGGCAGCTACTCCGGTTTCGACGTGGACGTCGCCAAGTACGTGGCGCAGAAGCTCGGTTACAAGGAGAACCAGATCACGTGGAAGGAGACCCAGAGCGCCGACCGCGAGACCTCGCTGCAGCGCGGTGACGTCGACTTCATCGCGGCCTCCTACTCGATCACCGACGAGCGCAAGGCGAAGGTCGACTTCGCCGGCCCGTACCTGCTGGCCCACCAGGACCTGCTGATCCGCGCCGACGGCAACATCACTAAGGGCGAGGACCTCAACGGCAAGAAGCTCTGCTCGGTGACCGGTTCCACCTCCGCGCAGAACGTCAAGAAGACCATCGCCCCGAAGGCCCAGCTCAAGCAGTACGGCGCCTACTCGGAGTGCCTGAGCGGTCTGCAGAACAAGGTCGTCGACGCCCTCACCACCGACGACGACATCCTCGCCGGCTACGCCTCGCAGAAGCAGTACAAGGGCAAGTTCAAGCTGGCGGGCCTCAAGCTCAGCAACGAGAACTACGGCATCGGCGTCAAGAAGGGCGACGACAAGCTCGTCGGCAAGATCAACAAGGCGCTGGAGCAGATGGTCTCCGACGGCTCCTGGGAGAAGGCCGTGAAGGCCAACTTCGGCCCGGCCAGCTACAAGAACGAGCCCGCGCCGAAGATCGGCGACATCGTCAAGTAGTCCGGCAGCCAACGACGGTGGGCCGCGCCGCGGTGCGGCCCACCGCATCCCTCGACATACGCGGAAGCGCGGGAGACAGTGTTCGATTTTCTTGAAGGCTACGACGTGCTCGGGGCGTTCTGGACCACGGTCCAGTTGACGTTCTTCGCCGGCGTCGGCTCCCTCATCTGGGGCACCCTGCTGGCCGGGATGCGGGTCAGCCCCGTCCCGCTGATGCGGGCGTTCGGGACCGTGTATGTCAACACCGTCCGCAACATCCCCCTCACCGTCATCATCGTGTTCACCTCGGTCGGCCTCGCCGACGTCTTCGGTGTCACGCTCGGCGCCAACGGGTTCGACTCGCAGGCCTTCCGCCTCGCCGTGCTCGGACTCATCGCCTACACCGCGGCGTTCGTCTGCGAGTCGCTGCGCTCCGGCATCAACACGGTGCCCGTGGGACAGGCCGAAGCGGCCCGCGCCCTCGGCCTCAGCTTCAGCCAGGTCCTGCGCCTGATAGTGCTGCCGCAGGCCTTCCGCGCAGTCATCGGCCCGCTCGCCAACGTCCTCATCGCGCTCACCAAGAACACCACCGTGGCAGCCGCCATCGGCGTGGCCGAATCCGCCCTGCTGATGAAGGAGATGATCGAGAACGAGGCGCAACTGATGCTGATCTCCCTCGTCTTCGCCTTCGGCTTCGTGGTCCTGACCCTGCCCACCGGACTGATCCTCAACTGGGTCGGCAAGCGACTGGCGGTGAAGCGATGACCTCCGTCCTCTATGACACTCCCGGCCCCCGCGCCAAGACCCGCAACATCGTCTACAGCGTGGTCTTCGTGGTGCTGCTCGCTGCCCTCGTGTGGTGGGCGTGGAGCGTCCTCTCCGACAAGGGCCAGCTCGAATGGTCCCTGTGGAGCCCCTTCTTCACCGACGCCGCGGCCTGGAACACCTATCTGCTGCCCGGCCTGGTCAACACCCTGAAGGCGGCCGCCATCTCGATGGTGATCGCGCTTCCGCTGGGCGCCGTCTTCGGCATAGCCCGCCTCTCCGACCACCGCTGGGTGCGCGTCCCCGCCGCCGTCGTGGTCGAGTTCTTCAGGTCCATCCCGGTCCTGCTGATGATGCTGTTCGCCACGCAGTTCTACTCCGAGTCCACCAGCATCAGCAGTGACGACCGCCCCCTGTACGCCCTGGTCACCGGCCTCGTCCTGTACAACGCCTCGGTCCTCGCCGAGGTCGTCCGGGCCGGCATCCTCTCCCTGCCCAGGGGCCAGACCGAAGCCGCCCATGCCATCGGACTGCGCAAGGGCCAGACCATGACGACCATCCTGCTGCCGCAGGCCGTCACCGCCATGCTGCCGGCCATCGTCAGCCAGCTCGTCGTCATCGTGAAGGACACCGCACTCGGCGGCGCCATCCTCGGCTACGCCGAACTCCTCAAGTCCCGCGAGACCTTGGCGGCCAACTTCGCCAACGTCATCCCCAGCTTCATCATCGTCGCCGTCATCTACATCCTGCTGAACCTCGTCCTCACCACCTTCGCCTCCTGGCTGGAGCAGCGGCTGCGGCGCAGCAAGCGCAGCACCGGCGCGGTCCTCGGCACCGAGGCCGTCGAGGAGCTGAACGCCCCGGTCGAGGGCACCGGGATGCCCGGCGGCGGGAAGGGCTGACCGCTCGCACCACCCCGTACCGTTTTGCACCACCCGCAGTATCCCGACGGAAGGCACCGGTGATCACGCCGGTGCCTTCCGTCACTTGACGCAAGCACCGGCAGTGGGTTGCATACGTTCTGTGATCGCGCACCCGCCCCCGACCCCCACCACCGCCACGGCCTCCTGGCCGTCCCGCCGGGCAGGAGGCGCCACACCGTGGACCCGGTGATCGTCGTCGGCGCGGGCCCCGTCGGCCTCACCCTGGCCCTGGCCCTCGCCCGGCACGGTGTCCCCTCCGTCCTCCTCGACGAGGGCGACGGCACGGACCGGCAGCGCCCGGCACAGACCGTCGTCCTGCGCGATGACACGGCCGACCTGGTGACCCGCCTCGCGGACCGCCCCCTCAGTCCTGGGCCCACCCGCTGGACCGGCTGGCGCTCCCTGAACCGCCGCCAACTCCTGCGCCACCTCACCTTCGAGGAACCCCGGCAGGCCCCGGTGCACCTCAGCCAGCACACCCTGACCAGCGCCCTGCGTACGGCCGCCGCAGCCGAGCCGCTGGTCCAACTCGCCACCGGCAGCCGCCTGGACGCCATAGAGCAGGAGCGCACCGGACTCACCGCCCACACCAGGAACACCGAGGGCGGCCCGGTCGGCGCCGGGGGCGAGGACGACGGCAGCGGTGCCCCCGAGTCCACCGCCGGCGACGAGGCGGACCGCACCGGGGGCTCCAACGGCACCTGGTGGCGCGGGAGTTACCTGGTCGGCTGCGACGGAGCCCGCTCCACCGTGCGCAAACTCCTCGACATCCGCTTCCCCGGCCGTACCGGAGTCGAACGCCACGCTGTCGCGGCCCTGCGTGCCGAACTCCCATGGCCCGGTGAGGCGGTGCTGCACCGGATGCCGCCCGGCCGGCTCGCGGGCAGCGAGGTCACGGCCCGTCCCCTGGAGGACAACACCTGGCGGCTGGACTGGCTGTTGCCGCCCCGCGGCGAACTCGTCACCCCCGAGTCACTCGTCGCCCGCGTCCGGGAATCCCTCGCCGTCTGGCACGGCGGCACCACCCCGCCCTACGAACTCCTCGACACCGGCGTCCACACCGTGCACCACCGGCTCGCCCGCCGCTGGCGCGCCGACCGCGTCTTCCTCGCCGGAGACGCCGCCCATCTGCTCGGCGCCCTCGGCACCCAGGGCCTCGACGAGGGCCTCCGCGACGCCGACAACCTCGCCTGGAAACTCGCCCTGGTCTGGCACCACGGCCCCCACGAGGGCCTGCTCGACAGCTACCAGACGGAACGCCGAGCCGTGATCGCCGCCCGGCTGCGCGCCGCCGACCAGGCCCTGCCCATACTGCGCGGCGGCGGGCTGCGCGCCAAGATGCCCGGCACCGCACGCGGCCACGACGCCCTCCTCACCGACGGGCACCTCGGCCGCGGCCCCCTCGGCGCCCCGGGCACCTACCCCGACTCGCCCCTCACCCCCGCGGCCACCCTCCGCACCACCACCGTCGAAACCCCAACGGGCGCGCCGGTGGCGGATGTTGCGGCCACCGGTGAGGACGGTGCCGCCACCCGGCTCCGGGACCGACTGGGCCACCACCGCCTGGTGGTCGTCCTCGTCGCCCCCGGTACGGGCGTGTGGGCACGGCACCACTGGGTGGGTGCCGGAGTGATGCCCCGGCTCGCCGAGGCCGTGTCCCGGCTCCCCCATCCCGCGGAACTGGTCGTCGCCGAGCACTACCCGGGGGCGGCCCCCCACACGGTGCTGCTGATCCGCCCCGACGGCCATCTCGCCGCCGCCTTCAACGGCGTCCACCCCGCCGACCTGCACACCGCCGCCCAGGCCGTCGTCCACTCGACGCCCGCCGAGGAGCCCTCCTCCCCCGACCCCGACCGAGAGGACGCCACGGAGGAGGTGCGGTGACCCTCCGGGGCGGCCGTAACGGGCAGTCAGGCGGCGGGAGTTGAGGTCTCAGCCCCGCCCATCTGACGTCCGCTGAGGTCCCGCCAGGCCGACCCGGGGCCACCGGAGCAGGCCCGGCCACCGAGCCGTTCCGTCCGACGTCAGTACGGCCCGGAGAGGTCGATACGGCCCGGCAACATCAGTACGGCTCATCGAGGTCATCGGTCTCCTCGCCTTCCGCGGCGAGGGCTTCGCGGACCACACGGAGCGCCATCCCCTCCGGATAGCCCTTGCGGGCGAGCATTCCGGCGAGGCGGCGGATCCGTCTGTCCCGGTCCAGGCCCCGGGTGTTACGGAGCTTGCGGGCGACCAGTTCTCGGGCGGTGTTCTCCTCCTGTTCCGTAGCGAGTCGGGCGACGGCTTCATCGATCAGCGCCCCGTCGACGCCTTTGGTGCGCAACTCCCGGGCGAGGGCGCGACGGGCGAGGCCGCGGCCGTGGTGGCGGGACTCCACCCAGGCCTCGGCGAAGGCCCCGTCGTTGATGAGGCCGACGTCTTCGAAGCGGTCGAGCACTTCCTCAGCTGCCTCGTCGGGGATGTCGCGGGCGCGGAGTGCGTCGGCGAGTTGTCTTCGGGTGCGCGGGGTCCCGGTGAGCAGGCGTAGGCAGATGGCCCGCGCCCGCTCCACCGGGTCCGCCTGCGGCGCCTCTTCCCCGGCCCTCGACGGGGAGGAGGCACCGCTGTCCTGGGGTTCCGGGCGGCGCCGCCCGGAGCCTCTGGCTCGTCCGCGCCGACCGGCTCTGCCGTTGCTCTCGGCTTCGCCGGGATCACCGCCGGGACCGGTGGCGGTGACCGGTCCCGTCTCCTGCGGGGCGGGCCATTCGGTGCGCCGTGTCATGGGCTAGCTCTTGGCCGCGGCGGCCTTGGACTTGCCGGCTTTGGTGGCGGGTGCGGGCACGGCCTTCACCTCGTCCGCCGCGGGGGCGGTCACAGCGGCGTCCGCGCCGGACTCGGCGGACGGGTCGGCGGGCGGCACTCCGACGCCCAGCTTCTCCTTGATCTTCTTCTCGATCTCGTTGGCCAGGTCGGGGTTGTCCTTGAGGAAGTTGCGCGCGTTCTCCTTGCCCTGGCCGAGCTGGTCGCCTTCGTAGGTGTACCAGGCGCCGGCCTTGCGGACGAAGCCGTGCTCGACACCCATGTCGATCAGGCCGCCCTCACGGCTGATGCCCTGGCCGTAGAGGATGTCGAACTCGGCCTGCTTGAAGGGCGGGGCGACCTTGTTCTTGACGACCTTGCAGCGGGTGCGGTTGCCGACCGCGTCGGTGCCGTCCTTGAGGGTTTCGATACGGCGGATGTCGATGCGTACCGAGGCGTAGAACTTCAGGGCACGACCGCCGGTGGTGGTCTCCGGCGAGCCGAACATCACGCCGATCTTCTCGCGGAGCTGGTTGATGAAGATCGCCGTGGTCTTGGACTGGTTGAGCGCGCTGGTGATCTTCCGCAGGGCCTGGCTCATCAGCCGGGCCTGGAGGCCGACATGGGAGTCGCCCATCTCGCCCTCGATCTCCGCGCGGGGCACCAGGGCGGCGACGGAGTCGATGACGATCAGGTCGAGGGCACCGGAGCGGACCAGCATGTCGGTGATCTCAAGTGCCTGCTCGCCGTTGTCCGGCTGGGAGAGGATGAGGTTGTCGATGTCGACGCCGAGCTTCTTGGCGTACTCGGGGTCGAGGGCGTGCTCGGCGTCCACGAAGGCGACCTGGCCGCCGGCCTTCTGCGCGTTGGCCACGGCGTGCAGGGTCAGGGTCGTCTTGCCGGAGGACTCCGGGCCGTAGACCTCTACGACGCGGCCTCGTGGGAGCCCGCCCACACCGAGGGCGACGTCGAGTGCGGTCGACCCGGTGGGGATGACCTCGATGGGCTCGTTCGGGCGCTCGCCGAGGCGCATCACCGCGCCCTTGCCGAATTGCCGTTCAATCTGTGCGAGAGCGGCGTCGAGCGCCTTCTCGCGGTCGGTTCCTGCCATGGGTTCCACCCGGTTTGCTTGAGTCGATCGCTTCACGTCCACGACGCTAGCGCCTGCCACTGACAATGTGCTCCGGCGCCTGCCGGCCTGTGGATAACTCCGGGTCCAACTCCGGTTGTCCACAGGGGGCCGTCTCCCCTTGTCGAGCCGCGGTAGGATCTCTCATGAGAATAGATGTTCGATTTCAGTGTCAAGTTCAGTATCAAGTTCGGCGCCGAGCCGGGTGCCGAACGATTCCGGCGAGCGCTCCACCCGCGAGCGACCCGCCAGACCACCCACCCGTCGTGCCCGGCATCCCGCCGCGGCCGCACACCCCGAGGAAGCGTGAATGAGCGCCCCGTCCGCCCGCACCGGCCCCAGCAATGCCCCGGACCCCCTGCGCAGCGTGTATCTGCGGCTGGTCGCCGAGGAGTCGATACCCGAGGAAGCACGCGGGCAGTTCGGCTATCTGCGGCCGCTGGCCACGGACCTCCTGGCGGGTATCGCCCTCGACACCCCTGACGACGTCCGCGTCCTCAGCGACCGCGAGGTGGCCCTCGTCGAGTGGGACACCCTCGCGGCCGCCGCGCGTACCAACCTGCTCGGCGAGCCGGTCGACTACGACACCCTGGACCTGCCCGGTGGCGCGGTCCTCCATCTCCTGGGCCACCCGGAGTCGGTGTTCGCGGCCAGCAAGGTGCTCGTCCTCGAAGAGGCGGTGCGGGCCGCCGGTGGCCCGCGCATACCGGACGAGGGTGTGCTGCTGGTCGTCCCCAACCGGCACAATCTCGTGTTCTACCCGCTCGCCGACAGGCATGTCGGCGAGGCCATCAACGCCTTGGCGCAGTTCGGGCAGGGTGCCTACGAGGACGGCCCCGGCCGCCTCTCCCCCCGGGTGTTCTGGTGGCGCGCCAGCGTCCTGACCTCGATCACGGTCTCCGACCGGGAAAGTCGCACTCTGAGCATCTCCCCGCCGGAGGAACTCATGACGATCATGCGTCGCCTGGCCGGCGCCTCCGGCTGAGTCGCCCCCGCACACACAGGCCCGGCATGGCGGTGGCCTGGGGTGGTCTCGGAGGGCGCTACCCCTCGCGGCTCCCGTCGCGCCGCGCCCCGTCCGGCAAGGCCCCGTCGTCCTGCCGGGGCTCGTCGCGCATCCCGGGGAGCAGGCGCCGCAGCCGGTCCGGCAGGTGGTCCGCGGTGCCGCGCGGATGCAGTCGCCGGTGGCCCTGGACACGGGGATCGTCGGTGACGTCGTACCGCTTGACGTAGGCGCCGAGGAAGGCCTGGAGGGTGGCGACGGCGGGGATGGAGATCAGGGCGCCGACGGCGCCGAGCAGGGCGGTGCCGGCGATGACCGAGCCGAAGGCGACGGCGGGATGGATGTCGACGGACCGGGCGGTGAGCTTCGGCTGCAGCAAGTAGTTCTCAAACTGCTGGTAGACGATCACGAAGAGGAGTACCCACAGCGCGTACCAGGGGTTCACGGTGAAGGCGATCAGCATCGGCAGGGCGCCGGCCAGATAGGTCCCGATGGTGGGGATGAACTGCGAGACGAGGCCGACCCAGACGGCGAGGACGTGCGCGTAGGGCACCTCCAGCGCGGCCAGCAGGACGTAGTGGGCGATACCGGAGATGAGGGCCATCAGGCCGCGGGAGTAGAGGTAGCCGCCGGTCTTGTCGACCGCGATCTCCCAGGCACGCAGCACCTCGCCCTGCCGGGAGGGCGGCAGTACGGAGCAGATCGCGCGGCGCAGCCTCGGCCCGTCGGCGGCGAGGTAGAAGGCGAAGAGCAGCACGGTGAGGAGTTGGAAGAGGCCGCCGAGTACGTGGGTGGAGATGTCGAGGACGCCGCTGGCGCTGTTCTGCACGTACTTCTGCAGCCAGGCGGAGTGGACCAGGCTGTCCTGGATCTCGACGCGGCTGAGGTCGGTGCCGAAGGTGGTGTTGATCCAGTTGATCAGGGAGTCGAGGGTGTGGGGGAAGTGCTCGACCATGTCCACGATCTGGTTGGCGAGCATCGAGCCGAGCAGGATGACGAAACCGGCGGAGAAGACGATGACGAGCAGGAAGACGATGGCGGTGGCCGGGCCGCGGCGCACTCCGCGGGCGGACATCCGGCTCACCGCGGGTTCGACGGCGAGGGAAAGGAAGAACGCGATGAGGATGTTGGTGAGCAGCCCGATGAGTTGATGGAAGGCCCAACTGCCGAGCTGGAAGCAGGCGATCAGGGCCAGGGCCAGCACCATGGCGCGGGGCAGCCAGCGCGGCATCCGGCCGTCGCGTCCGGTGGGGCCGGGTGCCGGTTCCGGCGGCGGGCCGTCCGCGGACGGGTCGCGGGGAGCCTGCGCGGTGTCCTCGTCTCTCGCTGCCACCGTGCAAGTCTCACCCACCGGCAGCGGGGTGAGGCGCGGTACGGGTGTGGCCTGCACCGCACTTAGACGCACTTATCCAGGCAGAGAGGATCGGATCGGACAGCGGATGCGGGGCCCGGGGACGGCCGGTGTCAGCGACGGTCAGCGGCGGTCGGCGGGAACGTCCATCGCCTCGCACACCGCGCGCCACACGTCCCTGGCTTCCCACCCGGCGTCCAGCGCCTGGTGCACGGTGCGCCCGCCGAGTTGGGACATCACATGGTCATGGGCGAACGACTCGGCGTACCCCGCGCCGAAGTGATCCGCCATCCGCTGCCAGAAGGCCGTCAACCGCATGAGTTCCGCTCCATACCCACCATGACCTGCATGTTTCACGCATTCATCACCCCCGCATAGCCGTCAGGGGGTTTCCAGGGAGTTCGCCTCCACTCCGAACCAAGCATCCATGGCTGCACGACCTCGCACGCCAGCGTGGGGCATAAAGTGCGTGTACGTACGCAGAGTAAAGCCAGCGTCGGCGTGCCCAAGCCAGCGGGCAAGAGAGACGATCGATTCGCCCGCTTCAAGTTGGACGCTGGCGTAGGTGTGACGCAGGGCATGGAAGCCCAGCTCGCGCGACGGCTCCCACCTGCTTCCGCCGGAATCATTCCTCCTGCTGCCGATAAGTCCCGCGGAGGCGAGCGCCGGCTTCCACAGGCGCGTGTTCCATGTGTCGCGGTTGCATGCGCGCCGCTGCCGAGTGGCTAGGAGAAGTGGGTAGGCACGCGGAGCCCAGTCGATGCGCTGCCGTTCACTCTGAGGTTCATGGGGGCTCTCCCAGGGAAGTTTCACCACGACCGGCTGCCAGCGCTTCATGTGCTGACTGATGCTGGACAGGACGCCGGGGGCCGCATCAACCTCTCGCGTCTTGCCGCCCTTGGGGAGTGCGAAGAAGAGGTGGCCGTCGATCATGCAGACCTGACGTCGGACATGTATGACCCCGTTCTCCGAGTCAATGTCCTCTGCGGACAGTCCGAATACCTCGCCCTGGCGCAGGCCGAGAGCCCCGCCCCCAAGTCAACTGAGAGGCGGTATTGCTCCGGGAGTCCAGCGCGTACCCTCATCGTCTGCTCGCGCGACCACGCTCGGGCCTTCTGCGCCGGCCTGGCCGGCGGCCGGGCCGGCGGCCGGGCCGTGCGGCTCCCCTTCATTGGATGCTTCACCAGCCTGCCGTCCTCGACCGCGGCCTGGAGGATCGTAGAGAGATGCCCCCAAGTCGTGCGGATCGTCCCGGGTGACAGAGTCTCCTCCATCTGGGCAACCCATTCCCGGAGGGCTGGGGCAGTGATGGCATTCAGAGGCAGCGACCCGAGCGTCGGGAGAACATGTCCCCATTGTTTTTACCGGGCTGTTTGAGGGCCGCTTCTTCGTCGGGTTTCGGAGCCGGGTTGGTCCGTTCGTGGTGGGGATGGACCGGTGCAGGGTGGTGG
>NZ_JBHVRR010000019.1:0-29855 GCF_042885635.1 Streptomyces sp. NPDC058045
CCTTTTTTTTTTTTTTTGTGGTGGGATGGGATTTTTTTAAAACCCCCCCCCCCCCCCCCCCCGCGGGCCCCCCCCCCCCGGGGGCCGGGGCGCCACTGGCGTCAACCACGGCTTGTGGAACGGCCGTTGGAGCCCCGCGGCAGCGGGCTCAGTCGGTGATGAACGAGTGCAGCCCGGGGACCGTGAGGTTCCCGCCGAACTGCGCCGCCTGCCTGATGTGCACATCGGTGACGAAGATCAGCGGGATGTTCACCGGCGGCGGGTGCTCCGGGTCGAAGGTCACCGGTATCAGCCCGAAGAGCTTGCCCTGGAGCTGCTCGGTGTACATCGTGACGTCGCCCCCGCGGATCGTGGAGGTGGACCCCTTGGCGGCCTGCACGTGGTACGTCTTGCCGCCCGGGCCGGCCAGCGTCTGGTGCAGATCACCGATGTCGACACCGCTGGACACCACGTACTTCATGACCTGCTTGGTCTTGCCGTTGGGCATCGTCAGATTCACGATGCCCTTGTAGTCGGCGCCCTTGAGAGTCAGCGAGCTGGCGTCCAGGAACCACGGCTGGTTGGGGATGACGGCGGGGGTCGTCTCGCCCTTGCCGTCGACCTTCTTCTCCACCACGCACGGGAAGGGCTTCTTGCCGTTCTCGTCCGGCGCCATCGGGTCGGTGGCGGACGGAGAGGGCGACGGGCTCGCCTTGTCCTTGCCGTCCTTGTCGCCAGTCTTGTCCCCGGCCTTGTCGGCCGCGTCCTTCACCGCGTCGCCGGCCTTGTCGGCGGTGTCCTTCGCGGCGCCGGTCACCTTGTCGACGGTGTCCCGCACCGGGTCGGACTTGTCGCCGCCGGAGGGCGAGGGCTTCGGGCTGGCGGACGGGGTGGGCGAGGCGGACTCCTCGGGCCCGTCCTTGCCGTCGTCGGTGCCGCCCTTGTCCTTGCCGCCGCCGAGGATGTCCCTCAGCGCGTCGCCCAGACCCAGCGGGTCCAGCGGGTTGGTGGGCTTGGAGCGGGACGGTTCGGGCGAGGGCTCGCCCGTACCGGGGCCGGTGTCCTTGCCGCCGTCGTCACCGGGGTCGCCCGGGTCCGAACTCCCGCCGCCGCCACCGGACTTGCCGCCGTCGTCGGCCGGGGCGCCGCCGTCCGTGCCGCCGCTCCCGTCCTTCTTGTCCTGCCCGTCCTTGCCCGCCTCGTCCTTGTCGGCCTTGTCGGCCTTGTCCTTCGCGGCCTTGCCCTTCTCCGCCTTCTTCTCGGCGTCGTCCGCGGCCTTCTTGTCGTCCGCGTCCTGGCCCGCCGTGTCGGGCGCGGTGACACACGGCCCGTCCTGGAAGGGGTTCTTCGGCAGGCCCTTGGCCTGGGCCAGCGTGGGGGTCAGGCCCATACCCATGAGAACGGCGGTGGGCATGGCGGCTATCGCTATCGCCTTGCCCGCCGGCATGTGCAGCCTGGTGAACAGAGGCCGTTTGGGAGCCGCATGTCGGCCGGTTCTCGCACGGGACCCGTCGGGGTCCTCGTGGTACTCCTCGTCAACCGGCACGGTGCTGCCTCCCCTTCGTCCCGTCACCACTTCCGAAAAGCTCGCTGGTCTCACCGTTCGCGCCGGCGGCCGCGGCGGCCGGCTCCGGCTCCTCGCGGTCCTCGCTCCGCTCGGCCCGCGCACCCGCCCCGGCCTCGGCCTCGGTCCCACCCGGCGCCCAGGCGATGCCGAGCGCGCCGCCGACCAGAGCCGGCAGGAAGCCGATACCGAAACCACCGAAGTTGGACACGACCAGGGAGACCAGGGCGAGCAGGATCGCCGCCACCCCGGCGAAGATCCGCGAGTGCGCCTGGTACCACATGGTCAGGCCCAGAACGACCAGCAGCACACCGATGATCAGCGATCCCGCACCCGCAGTCGTCGCCATCCGGATCGTCATGGTGCCGATCGTCAGGTTCGCGTACGGGAAGTACATGATCGGGATGCCGCCCAGCAGCGTCAGCAGACCACCCCAGAATGGGCGCTGCCCGCGCCACCCTCGGAACGATCCGCGCATCCGGCCGAGCCTGTCGCCCAGCCCTGCCTGCGCTTCGGCGCTCATGTCGTACAGCTCCTCGGGAATGGCGTTGTTTCGTGATCGTGCGGTCACGGGCACGGGGACGGCGGGGTGTTGACCCCTCGGCCCCCGCGCCCGGCCGTTCAGCGCGGCGAGCGCCTCAAGGAGTCCCTGCGGACGCCTAGTAGCACTCGTGCTTACCCTTTGCGACCTTCATGTGGAGGCCGGAGAGCTTGAACGTGCCGGCCGTGGTCGCCCACGCCCGCTGCTTCACGTCCGTGAACGTGACCGACTCCGCCTGCTGCGAGAAGGAGTCGGGCAGGTACTTGTCGCCCTTCGACGGTCCCGGGCCCTTGGTGGTGTGGTCCACCGAGGTACCGATGTCGATCTTGTTGAAGGTCGCGTTGGTCTGCAGGTCATCGGCGTCGATGTAGAGCTTGTTCGCCTTGACCCGCTCGCCGCCGGGCCTGCCGGCGTTGAGGGTCATCGACACGTCGCCGAAGACCGGCACCGGTATGACCACGGACTGGCAAAGGTTCGTGATCTGGGCCTCGTTGAGACCGACGACGGTGACCGGGTGGGTCCCCGACTTGCCGCTGTCCAACGCGCCGTACTGAACGAACCCGGTGCCGTCGAGACGGTCGGCAGTCACCTTGAACTGCTGACCGGACACACTGAACGATGCCGCAAGCGCACCCTGGGACAGGGCAACGCCTATCGCGGCGGTCGCCGCGACACTCGGCACCATGACAACGGCGAACCGCTTCCATCTGGTACCGCCACGAGCCACGGACTCCATGACTTTCCTCCTTCTCGGACGTACATCTCCGGCCCTGGCTGCCCCTCTTGGGCGGTTCAACCGGGCAGGGATGGGAGAAGTGCTACGTCCTCGGGAAGGAGAGCGCCCGCGCGCTTCGGAGACACTGCACGCGCCCGAATCACCGGCGATCACCCCCGAGCGACAACCACTGGCTGCGCCTTCACACACGCACGCAACCTGCCGGACAGGCCCTGCCGGTCGGCAGAGACCCCCCTGTCCAGGAACCGGCACCTCGGGCGCCGGTCCCGCCCGGTGGGGACCCAAGACGCCCGCACCCCCGACTGGCTGTCGGGCTACGGGAGATGGACCGAGCGTCGCCGATCGTGGTGCATTCTCGCCGCCGGCACAAGGGCCTTCGTTACTAGCTAGTAACGGCTTGATCACCGGAGTGCGACGCGCAGAGACCGAACCGGTACGCAGGGTGGCGCCCTCCCCTGAGTCAGACCACCCACCGAGGGGCGTAACCGGACAGAATCCCGGAGATGACTTACTACAAGTAACAGCGGCCGCGATTGCCAAGTTTTGGCAAAGCACGGCCGCCGCACGGGTCGATCGACGAACATTCACCGTGGCACCACACGCCTCGGCGTTTACCGACAGGTCAGAACAGTGCCCGGGCCAGAGCCCTGCGCGCGGTGGTCACCGCCGGGTTGTCGGCGCCCAACACCTCGAAGAGCTCCAGCAGATGGAGCCGGACCCGGTCACGCTCCTCGCCCGCGGTGGCACGGACGGTGTCGATCAGCCGGCTCAGGGCGTCCTCCACATGACCGCCCACCAGATCCAGATCGGCGGCGGCGATCTGCGCCCCGGCGTCGGCCGGCTTCTCGGCCGCCTCCTGACGCACCGTCTGCGCGTCGAGCCCGCGCACCCGCTGCATCAACTCGGCCTGAGCCAGGCCGAGTTTGGCCTCCGGATTGGCCGGGTCGTCGGCGAGCACGTTCTTGTAGGCCTGGACGGCGCCGGGCAGATCGTCGGCGTCCAGCGCCTGCTGCGCGGCGTCCAGCAGCGCGTCATAGGGGCCCGCCTGCTCGGCCGGGGCCTCGTCGCCCACCGCCGCGTCCGGGTCGACCGCGATACCGGTGAGGCCGAAGCGCTCCTCGGCGACCTGCACCAGCTGGTCGAGCGTGGCGCGGATCTGGGCCTCCGGGGCGGCGCCCTGGAAGAGCGGCAGCGCCTGCCCGGCCACCACCGCGAAGACCGCCGGGATGCCCTGCACGCCGAACTGCTGCATCAGCATCTGGTTGGCGTCGACGTCGATCTTGGCGAGGACGAAGCGGCCGCTGTACTCGCGGGCCAGCCGGTCCAGCAGCGGGCTCAACTGCTTGCACGGCTCGCACCATTCGGCCCAGAAGTCGATGACGACCGGGACCTCGGCGGAGCGCTGGAGGACATCGCGCTCGAAGCCCGCCTCGTCCACCTCGATCACCAGGGCGTCCGGGGAGACGGCCCCGCCCCCGCCGTGGCGCGCCTGTTCGGCCCGCGCCTGCTCCGCCTTGCTCCTGGCCTCCTGGGCCGCCTTCACCGCGGCGAGGTCGACGACCCCGCTCATGGACATGTTCCGTGGCTGCATGGGTACATCCTCCCCCCTTCACGGCCGCGCGCGAAAAGCGCCGGGACACAGCAGGTGCCGCCGCGCCGGGGTCCCCACCTCGGCGCCGTGGTCGTCGCCCGGCAGCCGCCCCACCGGCCGCTTCCGGACTTCTTACGCTACGGGTCGTAGCGTAACTGGCGGGTAGCCGCCGCGGGAATCCCCGGAACCCCACATACCGGTGATCTGCCTCACCCGGCCACCCGCTGTACCCGCCGGTAGGGTCTGCCCCATGCAGAGCCCAACGCCCGCCGCCGCGGGCCGCCCGGGACGGCCGCGGAGCACCGCGGCGGACGCTGCCATCCTGGAGGCGACCCGGGCCGCACTGGTCGAGATCGGCTGGTCCAAGCTCACCCTGGGCGACGTGGCGACCCGGGCCGGCGTCGCCAAGACCACCCTCTACCGCCGCTGGTCCGGCAAGAGCGAGCTGGTGGTGGACGCGGTCGCCGTCCTCTTCGACGAACTCGAACTCCCGGACTGCGGCGACCTGTTGGCGGATCTGGAGGGCGTGGTGGTGGAGTTCGCGGCGCTGCTGGACCGGCCGGAGACCAAGACGGCACTGATGGCCCTGGTCGCCGAGTCCACCCGGGACGAGCCGCTGCGGGAGCGGATCCGCGCCTCCATCGTGGCCCGGCAGCGGCATCTGGTCATCCAGGGCCGGGCCCGCGCCCAGGCACGCGGCGAACTCCCCCCGGACCCCGACCCGGAGACCGCGGACCGCACCGCCGACCTGATCTTCGACGTGGTCGCCGGTTCGGTGATGCACCGCACCCTGGTCAGCGCGGAGCCGGTGGACGCCGCCTGGGTGAGCGCCTTCGCCCGTCTCCTCGTCAACGGCCTTGCCGCGCTGAACAGTTGACGGCCCGTCGGGGCACCCATGGCGGGCCGTGCATCGCCTGTTGACGGCCGCTGGAACGGCGACCGCCCCGGCGCGGGGCACCGGGGCGGCCGAGGCGCTCACGGGCCCGCAGCGGGGCGGTGGCGGCTTCCGTCTCTCGTGGGAGTCGGGCCGGGGGCCGGATCAGAAGCCGGCCGGCTCCGTGTACACGCCCCACTCCTCGCGCAGGACGCCGCAGATCTCGCCCAGGGTGGCCTCCGCGCGGACCGCGTCCAGCATCGGGCCGATCATGTTGGAGCCGTCCCGGGCCGCCGCCACCATCGCCGTCAGCGAGGAGCGCACCGTCGCGTCGTCCCGCGCCGCCTTGCGTTCGGTGAGCGCCCGTACCTGCTCGCGCTCCACCTCGTGACTGACGCGCAGGATCTCCAGGTCGCCGGTGACGGAGCCATGGGCGGTGTTGACGCCGACGACCTTCTTGTCGCCCTTCTCCAGGGCCTGCTGGTAGCGGAAGGCGGACTCGGCGATCTCGCCGGTGAACCAGCCGTCCTCGATCCCGCGCAGGATGCCGGAGGTGATCGGGCCGATGGGGTGCTGCCCGTCGGGGTGGGCGCGCAGCCCGCGCTCGCGGATCTGCTCGAAGATCTTCTCCGCGTCCGCCTCGATCCGGTCGGTGAGCTGCTCCACGTACCAGGAACCGCCCAGCGGGTCCGCGACGTTGGCGACGCCGGTCTCCTCCATCAGGACCTGCTGGGTGCGCAGCGCGATCTCCGCGGCCTGCTCGGAGGGGAGTGCCAGGGTCTCGTCCAGGGCGTTGGTGTGCAGCGAGTTGGTCCCGCCGAGGACCGCGGCGAGCGCCTCCACCGCGGTACGCACCACGTTGTTGTACGGCTGCTGGGCGGTGAGCGAGACACCGGCGGTCTGGGTGTGGAAGCGCAGCCACTGGGCCTTCTCGGACTTCGCGCCGTAGACCTCGCGCATCCAGCGGGCCCAAATACGGCGCGCGGCACGGAACTTGGCGATCTCCTCGAAGAAGTCCACATGCGCGTCGAAGAAGAAGGACAGGCCGGGCGCGAACACGTCCACGTCGAGACCGCGGGAGAGCCCCAGCTCGACATAGCCGAAGCCGTCCGCCAGCGTGTACGCCAGCTCCTGGGCGGCCGTGGATCCGGCCTCGCGGATGTGGTAGCCGGAGACGGAGAGCGGCTTGTAGGCGGGGATGCCGGAGGCGCAGTGCTCCATCAGGTCGCCGATGAGGCGCAGATGGGGCTCGGGCTCGAAGAGCCACTCCTTCTGCGCGATGTACTCCTTGAAGATGTCCGTCTGGAGTGTGCCGTTGAGCACCGCCGGGTCGACGCCCTGGCGTTCGGCGGCGACCAGGTACATGCAGAAGACGGGGACCGCGGGCCCGCTGATCGTCATCGAGGTGGTGACGTCGCCGAGCGGGATGTCCCGGAAGAGGACCTCCATGTCGGCGGCGGAGTCGATGGCGACGCCGCAGTGGCCGACCTCGCCGAGGGAGCGGGCCTCGTCCGAGTCGCGGCCCATCAGGGTCGGCATGTCGAAGGCGACGCTCAGCCCGCCGCCGCCGGCGGCCAGGATCATCTTGTACCGCTCGTTGGTCTGCTCGGCGTTGCCGAAGCCGGCGAACTGGCGGATGGTCCAGGTCCGGCCGCGGTAGCCGGTGGCGTACAGGCCGCGGGTGTACGGGTACTCCCCGGGCCAGCCGATGCGGTCGAAGCCCTCGTAGGTGTCACCGGGCCTGGGCCCGTACACCGGCTCCACCGCGTCCCCGGAGAGGGTGGAACGTGTCCAATCCCTTGGGGGCTTCGCCCCCAAACCCCCGGCCGCGTCGCGGGTGCGCGCGGCGTCGTAGCGTGCCTGCCAGCGTCGGCGGCCGTCCTCGATGGCTTCAGCGTCCATGCTTCGAATTTACTAGGACGTCCTAGTACATGTCGATGGGAGCAGGGGACGAGACCGCGGGGCGGGGGCGGTCAGGCCTTGGCCGGGGCCGCTTCGTCCTGCTCGATCAGCGGCTCCAGCTCCCGGCTGACCTGGCGCTCCACGAAGAAGGCGGCGGTCGGGATGGTGCCCGCGATCAGCACCCAGAGCTGCTTGCCCACCGGCATCCTGGCCTTGGAACCGAGGTCGAAGGCCATCACCAGGTACACCACATAGAGCCAGCCGTGCGCGATGCCGACGACCTTGGTGAAGTCCGCGGCGCCGTCCATGTGCAGCAGGTACTTGGCGATCACCCCGAGGGTGAGCAGCACCAGCAGGACGCCGGTGACATAGGCCATGACCCGGTAGCGGTTCAGCACGCTTCGCTTCATGGGACGAGGGTAGCCGTCCGTTCTGTCCGGTCTTCGGGCGGCCCCCGGGACCGGCTCAGTCCTCGGTGAAGTCCGCCGCGGCGACCCGCAGCGGCCGCAGCATGGCGAAGATCTCGGCGCACTCCTCGGCGTCGTAGGCACCGAGTCCGAAGTCCATCGCCATCAGATCGCGGGTGGCGGCCTCGACCACCTCGCGGCCCCGCGCGGTGATGGAGGCGAGGGTGCCGCGGCCGTCGTTCGGGTTGGGCCGCTTGGCGACGAGGCCCGAACGCACCAGCCGGTCAACGGTGTTGGTGACCGAGGTGGGGTGGACCATCAGGCGCTCGCCGATCTTCGACATGGGCAGCTCGCCGGACTGCGAGAAGGTCAGCAGCACCAGCGCCTCGTACCGGGCGAAGGTCAGGCCGTACGGCTTGACCACGGCGTCGACCTCGGCGAGCAGGATCTGGTGGGCTCGCATGATCGAGGTGATCGCGGACATCGAGGGCACGGCGCCCCACCGCTGCCGCCAGAGCTCGTCGGCGCGGGCGATGGGGTCGAAGGAGAGACTGAGCGGCTTCGGCACGGTTCGACCCTACCGGCCGGTCATATGGTGGTCAGCCCCGTCTCAGCTTTCGGTCCGCCCACGCCCCGCTCCCGTCCGGTACGCCGCACCTCCAGGGCCAGCAGCGCACAGCAGAGGGTGCCCAGGGTGCCCGCGGCGCCCACCACCGTGCTCACCGCGCCCACTTCGGCGGCGGCCCCGGCCAGCGCCATCCCCACCCCCTGAAGCGTCATCAGCCCCGCCGAGTGCACCGACATCGCCCGCCCCCGCAGCCCCTCCGGCACCGCGTCCACGAACCACCGGTCGAGCCCCAGGGTGTACGCGGAGGTGGCCCCGGCGAGCGCCAGGACCACGGCGGCCCAGCCGAGGCCCGGCCGCAGGTAGTAGACCAGCAGCGGCAGTACGGCGGTGGCGGCCAGCGGGAGCACGATGCGGGACCGGCCGCGCGGGGAGAGCACGGAGCCGGCGAGCAGTTCGGAGGCGATGGTGCCGACCGGCATCGAGCACATCAGCAGCCCGACGCCCGCGGTGCCCACCCCGATCTCGTCGGCGTAGGCCGCGGCCAGCGCCTCGGGGGCGACCGAGAACATCGGCGGCGCCCAGAGCAGCAGAAGCAGTGCGCGGATCCGGCGGTCGGCGAGCAGCATCCGGGCGCCGGCCAGGGAGTACCGCAGCAGATTGGTGTGCTGCTCGCCGTCGGCGGCGTCGGCGGTGGTGGCGCTGCGGGCGGGGCGGCGGCGGGTGCCGAGCCGCAGCAGCAGCGCCGAGCCGAGGAAGGTGGTGAGGGTGACCAGGAGGGCGCCGCGCGGACTGACCACCGTCAGCAGCACCCCGCCGAGCCCGAAGCCGACCAGCACGGAACTCTGCGAGACGATCCGCAGCAGGGAGCGGCCGAGTACGAAGAGGTCGCCGTCGCCCAGGATGTCGGCCAGCGTCGCCATCCGGGTGCCGTTGAAGACGGGCGCGATCAGCGCGATCACACAGCGCAGCGCGAGCAGGGCGGCGACGGGTGTGGCGGGCAGCGCCATCAGGGCGGCGCAGGCGGCGCACACCAGGTCGCAGACCACGAGCACCCGGCGCGGCGGGAAGCGGTCGGCGACTCCGGCGAGCAGGGTGCCGCCGATCAGATAGGGCAGCATCCCGAGGGCGAAGGTGAGGGCGCTGAGCAGCGGCGAGCCGGTCAGCCCGTAGACCAGCACGGTGAGCGCGATCTCGCTGACCACGACGCCCAGCAGCGAGCAGGCGTGGGCGACGAAGACGGCACGGAACTCCCGGACGGTGAAGACCCTCCGGTAGCCGTCGGAGGAGGCCGTCGCGGGAACGGGTTCGGTCGGCGGGGCGGGCGCGGGGGCCGGTACGGGCTGGTCGGTCACCCACCGGAGGCTGCCAGCGGCGGACCGCCGGCCGTAGGCTTTCGGCTGGGGCCGAATCCTGACGCGGGACAGGGGCCTTCCGGACACGGCCGAGGGAGGGGGTGCCGGATGCCGGTGCATCTGCGGTTCGGCGAGGAGGACCTGCTGCGCTGCCGCTTCACCGTCTCCCCGCTGTGGGAGACCCAGGAGGCGGTGCGCACCCTGAAGCGCACCGACCAGCACGGCTACCACCCGGGCTGGCTGCGGCAGGTACGGGCGGCGGCCGAGGACCCGGACCCCGGACTCGGCCTCGGCCTTGATCTCTCCAAACTATGGCTGCTGATGCCGCGCCGCGGCCACAGCCCCGACTTCCTCGGCCCGCCGCAGACCGCCCCCGGCGCCGGCTTCGCGGAGGAGCTGGCCTGGCTGCGGAAGGTGGACCCGGAGGTGGCGCGGCCCGATCTGGCGCGGGCGCTGGCCTCCACCCCGGGCGCCACCGAGAGCCCCGCCGGGCAGGCCATGCTGGCGGACCCGGCGCGTGCGGTGGCCGAGTTGGCGGACGCGATGGAGGCCGCCTGGGAGACGCTGGTCGAGCCGTACTGGCCGCGGCTGCGGGCCCTGCTGGAGGCCGATGTGGCGTACCACTCACGGCGGTTGGCGGAGGTGGGGCTGGGCGCGCTGCTGCCGGAGCTGGATCCGCGGCTGCGCTGGGAGGCGGACGGCACCCTGGTCTACGACACCCGCACCCAGCATGTGCGGGACCTCGGCGGCTGCGGACTGGTGCTGCTGCCGAGCGTCTTCATCTGGCCGAATGTGGCGACCGGTTTCGAACCGCCGTGGCAGCCCGCGCTGGCCTATCCGGCGCGCGGGATCGGCAACCTCTGGCAGGCGCCGGCCGACCGGTCGGCGGTGGACGGGGCGCTGGGGCGGCTGCTGGGGCGCAATCGGGCGGCGGTGCTGCTGGCCCTGTCCGAGCCGGCCACCACCAGTGACCTGGCCCACCGGCTGCGGCTCGCCCCGTCCTCGGTCTCCGCCCACCTCTCCGCCCTCCGCGACGCCGGCCTCCTCGTCTCCCGCCGCTACGGCCACCAAGTCCGATACGAACAGACCCCGTTGGGCACCGCACTCACCACCGCGGGGCTCTCCCCGTAGCCCGGGACCCCGGCCCCGGCGGGGCGCACCCGGTGCGAGGGCCTCACTCACCCGGCGGGCAGCAGCAGGTGTCAGATCCGTTACGGTTCGTCACGGTATGCAACGATCGCCGGTGAAAAGGCTGCTTCCGTCACCACCACCCAAGGGGGCAGGATGTCCCGGCTGACCCGTACTCTCGCGGCCCTCACACTCCTGGGCGGGCTGGGCCTCTCCACCGCCTGCACCGAGTCCGGCGAGGCCCGGGAGGCCTCCGTGGTCCGCGGCCCGGCGAGCGACCGGGCCGACGCCCCGTTCTGGGTCGATCCGACCGCGCCCGCCGCCTGGCAGGCCGACCAGTGGCAGCAGCAGCACCGCGCCGGCGACGCCCGGCTGATGCAGCGCATCGCCGCCCGCGCGGCCGCGGTCTGGCCCGCCGGGGACGACCCGGAGCGCATGATGCGGGCCGCCCTGACCGGCGCCCGCCGGGACGGACGTACCGCGCTCTTCGTCGCCTATGACATCCCGCACCGGGACTGCGGCCAGCACTCGGCGGGCGGGGCGCCCGACGGGGAGGCGTACCGGCGGTGGATCGACCGGTTCGCGCGGGCGATCGGCGGGGCGAAGGCCTGGGTGGTCCTGGAGCCGGACGCGGTGGCGCATATCGCGGACGGCTGCACGCCCGCCGAGTACCACGCGGAGCGTTTCGAGCTGCTGTCCTGGGCGATCGGCCGGCTCAAGGAGCAGCCGCGGACCCGGGTCTATCTGGACGCCGGGAACCCGGCCTGGATTCGCGACCCGCGGCAACTCGCCGAGCCGCTGCGCCAGGCGGGCATCGCGCGGGCCGACGGCTTCTCGGTGAATGTGTCCAACTTCCAGACGGACGCGGACAGTCAGGCGTACGGGCACCGGCTGTCGAAGCTGGTCGGCGGGAAGCACTTCGTGGTCGACACCAGCCGCAACGGGAACGGTCCGGCGAGCGGCGGCGGGGACGGCGCCTGGTGCAACCCGCCCGGCCGGGCGCTCGGTTCGGCGCCCACCACCCGTACCGGGGACCCGCTCTCCGACGCCTTCCTCTGGATCAAGCGGCCGGGCGAGTCGGACGGCACCTGCAACGGCGGTCCCGCGGCGGGCCGTTGGTGGCCCCAGTACGCGCTGGGGCTGGCCCGCGAGGCCAAGTCCTGAGCGTGGCACGGCAGTTGTGAACGGGCCGCCGTCCGCCCCCTCTCGCCAGGGGGACGGGCGGCGGCCCGCGTCTGTGCCAACAGCCTTGCGGCGGGGGTCAGTTGCCGCCGCCGGTGCTGCTGCTGGTGACGGTGCTGGCCGGGACCCGGGAGCCGGCGGCCAGGGTGGCGTGCTCGGGCTCCGCGGGGCGCACCGCGAGCCGCCCGCTGCCGCGGCGTGCGGCGAGTTCGGTCCAGGCCCACACCACGGCCGGGGCGAGCGCGATGGCGAGCGCCAGTGAGGCCCAGGTACGCATCGCGGCATGGGTGTGGTGCAGCACCACGGAGGCGGCGAGCGAGGCGGCCAGCACCCCGGCCCAGGTCAGATGGACCCGGAAGGTGCCGAGGCGGTCGGGGCTGGCGGTGCCGCCCTTGGGGGTGACCACGAAGCGGCAGGGGCGGCGCAGTACGGCGCTGCCGAGGGAGAGGGCGTAGATGGGGGCGGAGAGGGCGCTCATCACCATGCCGGCCAGGCCGCCGGAGCCCTCCGGTTCGTGCGGGGAGACGTTGTGCCGCCGGTTCCACAGGTAGAGCCCGATCTGGAGGGCGGCGGCGTCGCTGTACAGCATCATCCAGACCGAGGCGGAGACCTGGGTGCCGGAGGCGCCGAACCACAGGAACAGGGTGCAACTCAGAATGCCCAGTACCCAGTTGACGGCGGTCATCGGGTAGTAGACCAGCATCAGCGAGTACGAGAACAGCCGGCCGAGCGGCATCCGGCCGGGGGCCCGCCAGTACTGCTTGAAGAGGGTCTCGTAGGTGCCGCGGGACCAGCGGAGCTGCTGGGTGAAGAAGTCCGTCCAGGAGGCGGGGCCCTCGCCGACGGCGAGTACGTCCGGGGTGTAGACGGAGCGCCAGTGGGCGCCGGTGCGGGGGTTGCGGCTGCGGTGCAGCTCGAAGCCGGTGGCCATGTCCTCGGTGATGGAGTCGTACAGTCCGCCGATGCCGAGCAGGGCCTCGATCCGGACGACGTTGTTGGTGCCGACGAACATGGGCGCGCGGTAGCGGTTGCCGGCGCGCTGGATCAGGGCGTGGAAGAGGAACTGCTGGGACTCGGCGGCCTTGGTGACGGGCGAGTCGTAGTTGCCGTAGACCTGCGGTCCGACGACGAAGGCGACATCCGGGTCGCGGAAGTAACCGAGCATCCGCTCAAGGAAGTTGGGCAGCGGCACATGGTCGGTGTCGACGGAGGCGAAGTAGTCGTACGCGCGGCCGTGCAGAGCGAGCCAGGCGTTGTAGTTGCCGTGCTTGGTGCGGGTCTTGTGCGGGCCGGACTCGCGGTTCCACTCGGGGACGCCCTTGCGGGTGAAGTGCCGTACGCCCAGTTCCTCGCACATGGCCTTGATCTGCTCGTTGTCGCCCTCGTCGAGCAGCCATACGTCGAGCGGCCCGTCGTGGGTGACGCGGACCGCGCCCTCCAGGGTGGCGCGCACCATGGAGACGGGTTCCTTGCCCGGGACGTAGGTGGTGAGGAAGGCGACCCGGGTGCCGGGCTCGGGGGGCACGGGTATCGGATCGCGGGCGACCAGCGTGGCGTGCGCCACCGAGACCACGTTGACCAGCATGAACATCTCGATCAGCGCGATGCAGACCAGCATGGTGGCGTCCATCGCGACCAGCCAGGGGGCGGCGCCCTCGCGGTCGGTCCAGTGGCTCGGCCACACCAGGTACAGCAGGAGTGCGCCGGTGAGCACCGGGGCGAGCGTCATCAGCAGGACGGCCCGTATTCGGTGCGGCTCACCGGAGAGGAGCGAGCGGTACCGGACCCGGTACGGGCCGGGCCCGGGGTCGGTCGTCGGACCGGCGACCGTGCTGTGGGTGTCGTATTCATAGCCCTCAGACCGCACTTCGCCCTCCACAGTGGTCGTCGGTTCATCCCGATATGCACACACAAGTGGACGAAGGTGGGCGTGTCGAACCGGGGACGGCCGACTGAGCGTTGTACAGGGGCGCGCCCCTCGGACGGTGGGCGTGCGGTTGCGCCGGAGTGGGCGGGGTGCGAGACGCGCGCAAAGGCGGACGGGGCGTCAGAGACGGGGGCGGTCAGCCGGAGAGGTGGCGCTCCACGGTCTCCACCTTGGTGGTGAGGGCGTCCGTCACCCCGGGGCGGATGTCGGCCTTGATGACCACGGAGACCCGCGGGGCGCGCGCCTCGACCGCGGCCACGGCACGGCGCACCACCTCCATCACCTCGTCCCACTCGCCCTCGACGGTGGTGAACATGGCGTCGGTACGGTTCGGCAGCCCGGACTCCCGGACCACGCGCACGGCGTCGGCGACGTACTCCCCCACGTCCTCGCCGACCCCCAGGGGCGTCACGGAGAAGGCGGCGATCATGTGCTGACGACCCCCTCGCGGCGGGCGCGGGAGGCGATCACCGCGTCCTCGGCCTCCCGCTTGAGCCGGCGCTCGGCGAAGAAGCCGCCGGTGGGCAGCACGGAGAGGACGAAGTAGAGGGCGCCGGTACCGAGCGGCCACTTGGCGCGATTCCAGGCGTCCAGCCAGAAGAGGACGTAGAGGACGAAGAGGAGGCCGTGGATCGCGCCCATCACCGGCACCGCGTTGAAGTCCGTGGTGCGCTTGAGCACCGAGCAGACGAGCAGCAGCAGGAACGAGACGGCCTCCGGGGCGGAGACCAGTCGGAGGCGGCGGAGTGCGGAGGCGGTCTTGATGTCCACGGGGGTCACCTTCGGTGGGAGTGCGGGTGGATCTTGTGAACGCAAGCACAAGCGTCGCTCTATTGTGGACCAGCACTCCGGGACGGCCACCGGCAGGGTCCCCGTCCCGGCCGTGTCGTTTCGGCCAGCCGATGCGGACCCGACGGGCTCGCACGGGGCGGCCACGCGTCAGGCCGTACATCAGGCCATGCATCAGAAAGGGTGGAGATGGGACGACCTTCGGAGGCCGGCGGCGGGGCGGCTTCCCGGACAGATCCGGGACCGCGGCGCCCGCTCCGGTCCGTGAGCGATAGCCTGCGGAGTGTGACATCGAACGTGCGACCACCCGACCCCAGCAGATTCGTACGCCTTTCAACTTCTTAGGGTAGAATTCACTTCATGGAGACCGAAACGGCCACGCGCTGGCTGACCGATTCCGAGCAGTGTGCCTGGCGCACCCACCTCGAAGTCAACAGGCTGCTCACCTACCAGATGGAGAGGGACCTCCAGCCCTTCGGGCTGACCCTCAACGACTACGAGATCCTGGTGAACCTCTCCGAGTCCGAGGAGCACCGGATGCGGATGAGCGATCTCGCCACGGCCACCCTCCAGTCCAAGAGCCGCCTCTCCCACCAGATCACCCGCATGGAGAACGCGGAGCTGGTCCGCCGCGAGCACTGCGAGTCCGACCGCCGCGGCCTCTACGCCGTCCTCACCGAGCACGGCCTGGACACCATGCGGAAGGTGGCGCCGCATCATGTCGACTCGGTGCGCCGCCACTTCATCGACCTGCTCTCCCCCGAAGCCCTGGTCGACCTGTCCAAGGCGCTCACCCCGATCGCGGAGCACCTGCGGACCCAACGCGCCGGCGGCTGACCCCACGCGCCCCACCCCCACCCCGCCGCACGGGCGGTACGCGGGCGGGGCACCGCGCCACGCCCGCGCCCGGCCGTGCCCGCGCCCCGCGCCGCCGCGACATGCGCCCGCTCTCAGGCCTCCGTCAGTCCCTGCACCAGCTCGTCCGCGGCCCGGTACGGGTCGAGGCGGCCGGCCACGATGCGTTCCGCGAGGGAGCTGAGCCGGCGGTCGCCGTGCAGATCGCCGATACGCTCGCGCAGCGTGGTCACCGCGATGGTCTCCACCTCGCCCGCGGCCCGCGCCAGCCGGCGTTCGGCCAGCACCCCGTGCTCCTCCATCCACGCCCGGTGCTTCTCCAGCGCCTCCACCACCTCGTCGACGCCCTCACCGCGCGCGGCGACCGTCTTCACGATGGGCGGCCGCCAGTCGCCCGCGGCGCGGGCCTCGCCGAGGCCCAGCATGTGGTTCAGCTCCCGGGCGGTGGCGTCGGCGCCGTCCCGGTCGGCCTTGTTGACCACATAGACGTCGCCGATCTCCAGGATTCCGGCCTTCGCGGCCTGGATGCCGTCGCCCATACCGGGCGCCAGCAGCACCACGCTGGTGTCGGCCTGAGAGGCGATCTCCACCTCCGACTGGCCCACGCCCACCGTCTCCACCAGCACCACATCGCAGCCCGCCGCGTCCAGCACCCGTACGGCCTGCGGCGCCGCCCAGGCGAGGCCGCCGAGGTGGCCGCGGGTGGCCATGGAGCGGATGTAGACGCCCGGGTCGGAGGCGTGCTCCGACATCCGGACCCGGTCCCCGAGCAGCGCGCCGCCGGAGAACGGCGACGACGGGTCCACGGCCAGCACCCCGACCCGCTTCCCGGCCCGCCGGTAGGCGGTCACCAGCGCCGAGGTCGAGGTCGACTTGCCGACACCGGGCGACCCGGTGAGCCCCACCACATAGGCGTGCCCGGCCAGCGGCGCCAGGGCCGCCATCACCTCGCGCAACTGCGGCGAGGCCCCCTCCACCAGCGAGATGAGCCGCGCCACCGCCCTCGGCCGGCCGGCCCTGGCCTGCTCGACCAGCTCGGTCACCTGCGAGGAAGGGTCCTGCATCACCGCTCCGTTCCTTGGTCGCAACCGCCGGCCCGTCGCCGGTCGGCCCGCTCAGGCCCTCGGCACCCGCACGATCAGCGCGTCGCCCTGGCCGCCGCCGCCGCAGAGTGCGGCCGCGCCGGTGCCGCCGCCACGGCGCTTCAGCTCCAGTGCGAGGTGCAGCACCAGCCGGGCGCCGGACATGCCGATGGGGTGGCCGAGCGCGATGGCGCCGCCGTTGACGTTCACCTTCTCGGTGCTCGTCCCGAGGTCCTTCATGGACTGTACGGCGACCGCGGCGAAGGCTTCGTTGATCTCCACCAGATCGAGGTCCGCGACCTCCAGGCCCTCCTTGCCGAGGGCGTGCCGGATCGCGTTGGAGGGCTGGGACTGGAGCGAGTTGTCCGGGCCGGCGACATTGCCGTGGGCGCCGATCTCGGCGATCCACTCCAGGCCCAGCTCCTCCGCCTTGGCCTTGCTCATCACCACGACGGCGGCCGCCCCGTCGGAGATCTGCGAGGCCGAACCGGCGGTGATGGTGCCGTCCTTGGCGAAGGCGGGCCGCAGCTTGCCGAGGGACTCGGCCGTGGTCTCGGGGCGGATGCCCTCGTCCCGGGCGAAGAGGACCGGCTCGCCGCGGCGCTGGGGGATCTCCACCGGGGTGACCTCCGCGTCGAAGAGGCCGTTCTTCTGGGCGGCGGCGGCCCGCTGGTGGGAGAGGGCGGCGAACTCGTCCTGCTCGGGGCGCTCGATGCCGAGGCGGGTGTTGTGCTTCTCGGTGGACTCGCCCATGGCGATGTTCTCGAAGGAGTCGGTGAGCCCGTCGTGCGCCATCGCGTCGAGCACCTCGACCGCACCGTACTTGTAGCCCTCGCGGGAGCCCGGCAGCAGATGCGGGGCGTTGGTCATCGACTCCTGGCCGCCGGCCACCACCACGTCGAACTCGCCGGCCCGGATCAACTGGTCGGCCAGCGCGATCGCGTCCAGCCCGGAGAGGCAGACCTTGTTGATGGTGAGGGACGGGACGCTCATCGGGATGCCGGCCTTGACCGCGGCCTGGCGTGCGGGGATCTGGCCGGCGCCGGCCTGGAGCACCTGGCCCATGATCACGTACTGCACCTGGTCGCCGCCGATCCCGGCGCGGTCCAGGGCGGCCTTGATGGCGATGCCGCCCAGGTCGGCACCGGAGAAGGACTTGAGGGAGCCCAGCAACCGCCCCATGGGGGTACGGGCCCCCGCGACGATCACCGAGGTGGTACCGGTCGTTCCAGACATGGCGTGCGATCCCCTTCCAGCCGGTGAGCTGAGGAGTGAACGAGGGTTTACATCGAATGTACTGAGCGGCGCCCGCCGGCGTCATCGCCGTATCGGTGTGATCGCGCGCACGTTGCGTAACCGGCCCGACTGGGCTCCACTGATCCCATGCTGACGCGAATCGACCATATCGGGATCGCTTGCTTCGACTTGGATGCGACGGTCGAGTTCTACCGGCGCACCTACGGCTTCGAGGTCCACCACTCGGAGGTGAACGAGGAGCAGGGCGTGCGGGAGGCCATGCTCCGCGTCAACGGCACCGACGACGGCGGCGCCTCCTACCTGCAACTGCTGGAGCCGATCCGGGAGGACTCCGCGGTCGGCACATGGCTCGCCAAGAACGGCGAGGGCGTCCACCACATCGCCTTCGGCACCGCCGATGTCGACGCCGAGTCCGCCGATATCAGGGAGAAGGGCGTACGGGTCCTCTACGACGAGCCGCGGCGCGGTTCGATGGGCTCCCGCATCACCTTCCTGCACCCCAAGGACTGCCACGGCGTACTCACCGAACTCGTCACCTCGGCCAAGCGGGCGGCGGCGGACGCCGGCGAGGACCCCGCGCACTGACCGGACTCCGGGAACCCCCGGCGGTCCAGCACCCCTTGGGGCCGGGACGGGTAGGCTGGGCGGCGGTCGCCCGCGCCGTGGGCGGTCACGGCCGGGGTCCGGGTTTCGGGGGGCGAGCGTCGGGGCAACTCCCCGTACCACGCCGTTGATCTGACACCATTCCCCCGGGGGCCTCGTTCGTCGGATGGGCGGGGCTCGTTTGGAGAGACTTGCGACCAGGGGACGGATGGGACCGCGCGGTGCGGGGCTACGAACGCCAGGAGCGAGAGCGGGCTGAGGTCGATCACCTCTCCCGGTTCGAGGCCGAGATGGAGCGGCTGCGGACCGAGCGGGAGAAGGCCGTCCAGCACGCCGAGGACCTCGGCTACCAGGTCGAGGTGTTGCGCGCCAAGCTGCACGAGGCGCGCCGAGCCCTGGCCACCCGGCCCGCCTACGACGGCGCCGACCTCGGCTACCAGGCCGAGCAGATGCTGCGCAACGCCCAGCAGCAGGCCGACCAGGTGCGGGCCGACGCCGAGCGGGAGCTGCGCGAGGCCCGCGCCCAGACCCAGCGCATCCTCCAGGAGCACGCCGAGCAGCAGTCCAGGCTCCAGTCCGAGCTGCACGCCGAGGCCGTCTCCCGGCGCCAGCAGCTCGACCAGGAGCTGGCGGAGCGCCGCGCCACGGTCGAGTCCCACGTCAACGAGAACGTCGCCTGGGCCGAGCAGTTGCGGGCCCGTACCGAGGAGCAGGCGCGGCGGCTGCTGGACGAGTCGCGGACCGAGGCCGACCAGGCGCTGTCCGCCGCGCGTGCCGAGGCCGAGCGGCTCACCGCGCAGGCCAGGCAGCGGCTGGTGGACGAGGCGGAGGCGGCCCGCGCAGAGGCCGAGGCGCTGCTGCGCCGGGCCCGTACGGACGCGGAGCGGCTGCTGACCGCGGCCTCCGACCAGGCCCGGGAGGCCACCGACCACGCCGAGCGGCTGCGCAGTTCCACCGCGGGCGAGAGCGAGGAGGCCCGCCGCCGCTCCACCGAGCTGACGCAGTCCGCGGAGCAGCGGATGGCGGAGGCCGAGACGGCGCTGCGGGAGGCGCGGACGCGGGCCGAGAAGCTGGTCGCCGAGGCCGAGGAGGACGCCTCGAAGCGGCTGGCGACCGCGGAGTCCACCAACGAGCAGCGCACCCGTACCGCGAAGGAGCAGGTGGCGCGGCTGGTCGGGGAGGCCACCAAGGACGCGGAGGCCAAGCGCGCGGAGGCCGATCAGCTCGTCAGCGATGCCCGTGCGCAGGCCGAGGCGCTGGTCGCGGAGGCCTCGGAGAAGGCCCGTACGGTCACCGCCGAGGAGACCGCCTCGCAGTTGGCGAAGGCGGCGCACACCGCCGACGACGTGCTGACCAAGGCGGCCGACGAGGCCCGGGCGACGACCCGGGCGGCCGTCGAGGAGGCCGAGCGGATCCGCGGTGAGGCGGAGGCCGAGGCGGACCGGCTGCGCGGCGAGGCGCATGACATCGCCGAGCAGTTGAAGGGCGCGGCGAAGGACGACACCAAGGATTACCGGGCCAAGACGGTCGAGCTCCAGGAGGAGGCGCGCCGGCTGCGCGGCGAGGCCGAGCAGTTGCGGGCCGAGGCGGTCGCCGAGGGCGAGCGGATCCGCAGCGAGGCGCGGCGGGAGGTGGTCCAGCAGATCGAGGAGGGCGCCAAGAGCGCCGAGGAGCTGCTGGCGAAGGCGAAGGTCGACGCGGACGAGCTGCGGTCCACCGCGCAGGGCGACGCGGAGAAGACGCGCACCGAGGCCATCGAGCGGGCCACCGCACTGCGGCGGCAGGCCGAGGAGACCCTGGAGCGCGGCCGGGCCGAGGCCGAGCGGACCCGGTCGGAGGCCGAGGAGCTGGCCGAGGCCGCGCTGAACGAGGCGGAGAGCGCCGCCCGTGGCCGGCGGGAGGAGTCGGAGGCGGCGATCACGGCCCGGGAGGCGGAGGCCGCCGAGGAGCTGACCGCCCGCCGGACCGAGGCCCGGGAGCGGGCCGCCGCCGCCGAGGAGGCGCTGACCGCGGCGCGAGAGGAGGCGGAGCGGCTGCGCCGGGAGGCCGGCGAGGAGGCGGAGCGGCTCCGCACCGAGGCCGCGGAGCGGGCCAGGTCGCTGCGCGAGCAGGCCGAGGCGAAGGCGGACCAGCTCCGTACGGAGGCCGCGGCAGATGCCTCCGCGTCCCGTGCCGAGGGTGAGAACACCGCGGTGCGGCTGCGGTCGGAGGCGGCCGCGGAGGCGGAGCAGCTCAAGTCGGAGGCGCAGGACGCCGCGGACCGTATCCGCGCGGAGGCCGCGGCCGCGGCGGAGCGGGCTTCCACGGAGGCCGCGGAGGTTCTGTCGGCCGCCCAGGAGGAGGTGGCGCGCCGCCGCCGGGCCGCCGAGGAGACGCTGGAGTCGGCGCGTACCGAGGCCGGGCAGGAGCGGGAGCGGGCCCGGGAGCAGAGCGAGGAGCTGCTGGCCTCGGCCCGGCGCCGGGTCGAGGAGGCCGAGGCGGAGGCGCTGCGGCTGACCGAGGAGGCCGAGGCCCGCGCCACCGAGCTGGTGTCCACCGCCGAGCAGAAGGCCCAGTCGGTACGGGATTCGGTGGCCGGTCTGCATGAGCAGGCGCAGGAGGAGATCACCAGCCTGCGTGCGGCGGCCGAGCACGCGGCGGAGCGGCTGAAGTCGGAGGCGGGCGAGGAGGCCGAGCGGGTCCGGGCCGACGCCTATGCGGAGCGGGAGCGGGCCGGTGCGGACGCGGGCCGGCTGCGCGAGGAGGCCGAGGAGGCCGTACGGACCGCCAACTCCCTTGCGGAGCGCACCGTTTCGGAGGCGACGGCGGAGGCGGAGCGGCTGCGCCGGGAGAGCGCGGAGCTGGCGCAGCGGACCCGTACGGAGGCTTCGGACGCGATCGCGGCGGCCGAGCAGGACGCGGCGCGCAGCCGGGCCGATGCCCGGGACGACGCCAACCGCATCCGTACCGAGGCGGCCGAGCAGGCCGACCGGCTGGTGGGCGAGGCGACCGCCGAGGCGGAGCGGCTGGCGGCCGAGACGGCGGAGCAGGCCGAGCAGGTGCGCGCCGAGTCCGTCGCCACGGCGGAGAAGCTGATCACGGACGCCACGGGCGACGCGGAGCGGCTGCGCAACGAGGCCGCGGAGACGGTGAGTTCGGCGCAGCGGCACGCGGAGCAGGTGCGCGCCGAGGCGGAGCGGGTCAAGGCGGAGGCGGCCGCGGAGGCGGAGCGCGTCACCGCGGCGGCCCGCGCGGAGGCCGACCATCTGCTCGACGGGGCGCGCGCGGAGGCCAACAAGCGGCGCTCGGAGGCGGCCGAGCAGGTGGACAAGCTGGTCGCGGAGGCCGTCGCGGAGGCGGAGAAGCTGACCGAGGAAGCCCAGCAGACCGCGCAGCGCACCACGGCCGACGCGGAGACGCAGGCCGACACCATGGTGGGCGCGGCCCGCAAGGAGGCGGACCGGCTGGTCTCGGAGGCCGCCGTGGAGGGCAAGTCCCGCGTGGAGAAGGCCCGTACGGACGCCGATGAGCTGCTGGTGGGCGCACGGCGGGACGCGACCGCGATCCGGGAGCGGGCCGAGGAGCTGCGGGTGCGGGTCACCGGCGAGATCGAGGAACTGCACGAGCGGGCCCGCCGGGAGTCGGCGGAGACGATGAAGTCCGCCGGTGAGCGGTGCGACGCGCTGGTGAAGGCGGCCGAGGAGCAGCGTGCGGAGGCACGGAAGCAGGCCGAGAAGCTGGTCGCGGAATCCGACTCGGAGGCGTCGAAGGTGCGGATCGCGGCGGTGAAGAAGGCCGAGGGTCTGCTGAAGGAGGCCGAGCAGAAGAAGGCCGAGCTGATCCGGGAGGCGGAGCGCGTACTGACCGAGGCGAAGGCAGAGGCGGCGCGCAGCGTCGAGGAGGGCAAGCGGGAGCTGGAGGTGCTGGGGCGCCGCCGCGCGGACATCAACGCGGAGATCTCCCGGGTACAGGATGTGCTGGAGGCGCTGTCCTTTGAATCGCCCGGCGGGGGTGGCAAGTCGGGTGCGCAGGGCGGTGGTTCGGGGTCCGGCGGCAAGGCCGCGGCCTCGGTCGGCTCGCCCCGCTCGGGCGGCAAGAACACGGAGGGCTAAGCTCACCCGGAGGAAGCGGAGTTGGACCTATCAGGTCAGAACTGCCAGGCTCCGGACGGGCGTTGAGATGTCCTGCCGTCGGATGCGGCAGGTGGTACGGGGGATCGGATTTCGTCATCCGGCCGAATTCAGGCCGGATTCGCGGCGCCACTGCAAGCGGTGCGCCGGTTAGCCACTCAAAAGAGGTGTCATTCTCCAGATCAAACCGTCATCCGCTCGATGACACGCCGCCAGGCATCCTAGGATTCCCCCTATCACCTCACCGGTCTCTTTCGACAGGAACCCCATGAGCGACACTTCCCCCTACGGCTTCGAGCTTGTGCGGCGTGGGTACGACCGCGCTCAGGTGGACGAACGCATTTCCAAGCTCGTCTCCGATCGTGACGGCGCCCTCTCACGTATCACCGCTCTGGAAAAGCGCATTGAGGAGCTCCACCTCGAAACCCAGAACGCGCAGGCCCAGGTGAACGACGCGGAGCCGTCGTACGCCGGACTCGGTGCCCGCGTCGAGAAGATCCTCCGCCTCGCCGAGGAGGAGGCGAAGGACCTGCGCGAGGAGGCCCGCCGGGCTTCCGAGCAGCACCGCGAACTGGCCGAGTCCGCCGCCCAGCAAGTACGCAACGACGCCGAGCAGTTCGCCGCGGACCGCAAGTCGAAGGCCGAGGACGAGGGCGTCCGCATCGTCGAGACCGCCAAGGGCGAGGCGAACGCGCTGCGCGCGGAGGCGCAGAAGGACGCGCAGTCGAAGCGCGAGGAGGCGGACGCCCTCTTCGAGGAGACCCGCGCCAAGGCCGCGCAGGCCGCCGCCGACTTCGAGACCAACCTCGCCAAGCGCCGCGAGCAGTCCGAGCGGGATCTGGCGTCCCGTCAGGCCAAGGCGGAGAAGCGGCTCGCGGAGATCGAGCACCGTGCCGAGCAGCTTCGCCTGGAGGCGGAGAAGCTGCGTACCGACGCGGAGCGCAGGGCCCGGCAGACGGTGGAGACGGCGCAGCGCCAGGCCGAGGACATCGTGGCCGACGCCAACGCCAAGGCGGACCGCATCCGCAGCGAGTCCGAGCGGGAGCTCGCGGCCCTCACCAACCGCCGCGACTCGATCAACGCGCAGCTCACCAATGTGCGCGAGATGCTGGCGACGCTCACCGGTGCCGCGGTGGCCGCGGCCGGCGCGCCCACCGAGGACGAGGGTGCCGCGCACGGCGTGCCCGCCCAGCAGAGCCGCTGACACCGCAGCAGGCTCAGGCTCCTCCCCCCGGTGAGGTCGGCGCACCCCCGCCGCCGTACCCGGACGAACGCCCCGCGGTCCTGCGACCGCGGGGCGTCGCGCTGCCCGGACGGGGCCGGGAGCGCTCCGGAGGCAGCACGGCGGAGGGCGTCGTAGCGTGGGCGCATGATTGAGGTGGAGGCACTCACCAAGCGCTACGGCGAGAAGGTGGCCGTCGACCATCTGTCGTTCTCGGTACGGCCCGGCATGGTCACCGGCTTCCTCGGTCCGAACGGCGCGGGCAAGTCCACCACCATGCGCATGATGCTGGGCCTGGACCACCCCACCGCCGGGGACGTCCGGATCGACGGCTCGCACTACGAGGCGCTGCGCGACCCGCTCACCTGTATCGGTGCGCTGCTGGAGGCGAAGAGCGTGCACGGCGGGCGCAGCGCCCGCAACCATCTGCTGTGCCTGGCGCAGAGCAACGGCATCCCGGACCGCCGGGTGCGCGAGGTGCTGGACACGGTGGGCCTGACGGCGGTGGCGAAGAAGAAGGCCAAGGGCTTCTCGCTGGGTATGAGCCAGCGCCTGGGGATCGCGGCGGCGCTGCTCGGCGATCCGCGGATCCTGATGTTCGACGAGCCGGTCAACGGCCTCGACCCGGAGGGCATCCACTGGATCCGCAATCTGATGAAGTCCCTTGCCGCGCAAGGCCGTACGGTCTTCGTCTCCTCGCATCTGATGAGCGAGATGGCGCTGACCGCGGAGCATCTGATCGTGATCGGGCAGGGCCGGCTGCTCGCGGACACCTCGATGGCCGACTTCATCCGGCAGAACTCCCGCAGCTATGTACGGCTGCGCTCCCCGCAGCGCGAGGAGTTGCTCGATGTGCTGCACGGCGCGGGCATCACGGCCGCCGAGGCGCCCGGCGGGGTACTGGAGGTGGACGGCGGCAGCGCCGAGCAGTTGGGCGAGCTGGCGGCCCGGCACCGGCTCGTCCTGCATGAGCTGAGCCCCCAACAGGCCTCGCTGGAGGAGGCGTTCATGCGGCTGACGGCCGAGTCGGTGGAGTACCACGCGCATACGGACGCGGGCACGGGCGGCCCGGTCGGGCAGCCGCCGCCGGGCGGTGCGGCGGTGCCCGCCGCGCCCGGCCGTGCCGTCGAAGGCTGGGGCGCCGGCTGGCAGCCCCGTAAGGAACGGTGAGCGATGGCCTCCGCGAATGTCCTCAGATCGGAGTGGACGAAGATCCGGTCGGTGTCGTCGACGGTGTGGACGCTGTCGCTGGCGGTGGTGGTCACCGTCGCGCTCGGTATGTTGATCAGCGCCTTGACCAGGAACGACTTCGGCTCGATGAGCACCGGCGACAAGCTCGCCTTCGACCCGACGTATGTGAGCTTCGCGGGCATGAGCCTGGGTCAGCTCGCGATGATCGTCTTCGGGGTGCTGGTGGTGTCGAACGAGTACAGCTCCGGCATGATCCGAAGCTCGCTGGCGGCGGTGCCGCGCCGGGGCACCTTCCTCAGCTCGAAGATCGCGGTGGCGACGCTGCTGGCGTTCCTGGTGGGCCTGGTGACGAGCTTCGCCGCGTTCTTCCTCGGCCAGGCCATGCTGGGCGCCCACCGGACGTCGATCGGCGATCCGGGGGTGCTGCGCGCGGTGTTCGGCGGGGCGCTCTATATGACGCTGATCGCGGTGTTCTCGATGGGGGTGGCGGCGATGCTGCGCAGTCCCATGCTGTCGCTGGGCATCCTGATGCCGTTCTTCTTCCTGATCTCCAGCATCCTGGGCAATGTCTCCGCCACCAAGAAGGTGGGCCGCTTCCTCCCCGACCAGGCCGGCCAGAAGATCATGCAGGTGGTCCGCCCCTTCCACGACGACACCCCGTACGGCCCGTGGGGCGGGCTCGGCATCATGGTCCTCTGGGTCCTCGCGGTCCTCGCGGGCGGCTTCTACCTCCTCCGCAGCCGGGACGCCTGAGCGCACCGAGCCCGGATCGGAACCGAAGGCTTTGGCCGGAACCGTCAGCAGCCCGTTATCCTCCTAAGCCTTACGGGGGCGTGCGCCACGTCCTGAGATCTGTCGATGGGTGCGGAGCATGATCGAGGCAGTCGGCCTGACCAAGCGCTACGGCGCCAAGACGGCCGTGTACGACCTTTCGTTCCAGGTGCGGCCGGGCACCGTGACCGGCTTCCTCGGCCCCAACGGATCGGGCAAGTCCACCACGATGCGCATGATCCTGGGCCTGGACCAGCCGACCGCGGGCCGGGTCACCATCGGCGGCCACCCGTACGCCCGGCTGCCCAACGCGCCACGTCAGGTGGGCGCGCTGCTCGACGCGAAAGCGGTGCACGGCGGGCGGTCCGCCCGCAGCCATCTGCTCTGCCTGGCGCAGTTGTCCGGCATCCCGGACCGCCGGGTGGACGAGGTACTGGGGGTGGTCGGGCTCCAGGACGTGGCGCGGAAGCGGTCCAAGGGCTTCTCCCTCGGTATGGGCCAGCGCCTGGGCATCGCCGCGGCGCTCCTCGGCGACCCGCAGGTGCTGCTCTTCGACGAGCCGGTCAACGGCCTCGACCCGGAGGGCATCCTCTGGGTGCGGAATCTGATGAAGTCCCTTGCCGCGGAAGGCCGTACGGTCTTCGTCTCCTCGCATCTGATGAGCGAGATGGCGCTGACCGCGGAGCATCTGATCGTGATCGGCCGCGGGCAGTTGATGGCCGATATGAGCGTCAGCGAGTTCATCTCGCGCAACTCCGCGGACTTCGCCCGGGTCCGCACCCCCGCCGACGAGCCCGAGGCGCGGGAGAAGCTCTCGGCCGCGCTCACCGAGGCGGGCGGGCAGGTGCTGCCGGAGCCGGACGGCGCGCTGCGGGTGACGGGCCTGCCGCTGCCGCGGATCAGCGATCTGGCGCACGGGGCGGAGGTGCGGCTGTGGGAGTTGTCCCCGCATCAGGCCTCGCTGGAGGAGGCGTACATGCGGATGACGCAGGGCGCCGTGGACTACCGCTCCACCCACGATCAGCGGGCCGGGCTCCAGGATGTGCCACCGGCCGACTGGCAGCCGCCGACGCAACAGCCCCCGGTCCCCGGTCAGGGCCAGCCGGGCTGGTACGCGCCGCCGCCCCCGCAGCAGGGCGGGCAGCCCTTCGCGATGCCGCCGGGTACCCAGGCCCCCGGCGCGGCACCCGCCGGGCAGCCGAACCCCTACGCGGCGCCGATGCCGGCCGCCGCCCCCTCCCCCGAGATGCCGAAGCGCGACAGCGAGGACCCGCAGTGACGACGCCGACCCCGCCCACCCCGCCCGGCGCTCCCCAGCCCGCGGACGCCCCGCGGCAGCCCGCCGGGGAGCAAGCCGCCCCGCCGGCACCCCAGCCGCCGCACCAGGCGCCCCAGCCGGTCCCACAGGCACCCCAAGTCCCGCAAGCGGCACAGCAGTTCGCGATGCCGGGCGCGGGTGCCGTCGGGGGTGGCTGGGCCGGGGCGCCGGGGTACACCTCGCCGATCCCCACCACCCATGCCCACCTCGGGAACGCCCTCGCCTCCGAGTGGACCAAGATCCGCTCGGTGCGCTCCACCCTGTGGACCCTCGGTGTGTACGTCGTCCTCGTCCTCGGCCTCGGCCTGCTGGTGACCTGGGTGCTCTCGATGGAGAACGACGGCGCGTCCAACAACACCCCGGTGCTCTCCGGCGGCTTCTTCGGTGTGCTGGTGGGCAGCCTCTGCATCACCTCGCTAGGGGTGCTCACCGTCTCCTCCGAGTACGGCACCGGCATGATCCGCACCACCCTGACCGCCTGCCCCAACCGCGGCCGGGTGCTGCTCGCCAAGGCCATCGTCTTCTTCGTAGTGGCCTTCACCGTGACACTGGTCTGCACGTCGCTGGTGGCCCTGGTGCAGTCCGCGGTGCTCACCGGCAACGGCGCGGACGACCCGACCGGCTCCGAATGGCTGCGCGCCACCCTCGGGGTCAGCCTCTATATCGCCCTCTTCGGGCTGCTGGCACTGGCCGTCGGGGCGCTGCTGCGGCACTCCGCGGGCGGCATCACGCTGATGGTCGGGGTGCTGCTGGCGCCGCTGGTGCTGGCGCTGTTCATGTTCGCCCGCTCCATGCACGCCATCCGGGACTTCCTGCTGGAGTACTCGATCCCGAACCAGTTGAGCGCCTTCTACTCGTCCACGCTGAGCAACTCCGGGCCCACCGGCTGGGACCCGCTGTGGATCATGCTGGCCCTCGCCGTGGCGGGCCTCGGCGCGGCCTACGCGGTCATGAGCCAGCGCGACGTCTGAGCGGACACCGCCACTGAGCCCCCGGTTCCCCTCGGCGCCGGGGGCTCAGTAGCGCGGTGCGTTGCGGGAGCGCTGGACGCGGGAGGTGCGGCGGTCCCGGGCGTTCCAGCAGGACTTGTGCCAGTGACGGCGCTCGTCCACACCGGCGTGGTCGGGCCAGGCCACCACATGCGGGGCCGCGGAGGGGATCTCCTGGTCGCAGCCGGGGCAGCGGTACCGCTTGCCCTCGGCGCTCGCCCCGGCGACCAGCCGGACGTTCCACTCCTCGCCCTGCCAGTCCTCGGTGCGCTGGAATCCGCCGTACCGGCCGCGCTCCCGGTCCGCCGCGGATCCCTCGGAACCGCCCGCGGGCCCGGTGCGCCCGGCGGCCCTGCGGGACGACGCGCGGTTTCGACGCGGGGACACGGCACACACCTCACGGCAGGAAGGGAACGGCTGGCCGCCTCCAGGGTACGCGCCGGGTGTCCCGCACCGGGCCGAACCGGTCGGTTCCGGACGACACCGCCGGGGCGGCCACCGAGACCTACGGGGGCGCTCAACGGGCGTGCGCCGGGCGCGAGTTGGGCGCGGGCATCCGCCTCGGCGGGGCAGGCCGTGCCTTCGGCAGGTGTCGTGCGTTGTTGCGTAGAGGGTGTGCCGCGTCGGCCCCTGGGAGGCAGAGTGCGATGACGCAGACCGCTGCGACACAGGGCACGGGGGCGGTGCGGGTGGGCAGCTTCGTACTGGCCGCGCAGTTCCCCGGGCAGGGGCACGGGGAGGCGCTGCACCGGGCGGTGCGCAGTGCGGAGGTGTCCGACCGGGCGGGCCTGGACACGGTGTGGCTCGCCGAGCACCACTTCGTGCCGTACGGGACCTGTCCTTCGGCGGTGACGCTGGCGGCGCTGCTGCTGGGGCGGACCGAACGCATCCGGGTGGGGACCGCGGTGAGTGTGCTGCCCACGGTGCACCCGGTGGCGCTCGGCGAGCAGGCCGCGCTGCTGCATCTCACCTCCGGCGGGCGGTTCTCGCTGGGCGTGGGCCGCGGCGGGCCCTGGGTCGATCTGGAGGTCTTCGGCACCGGTCTCGACGCCTATGAGCGGGGCTTCCCGGACTCGCTCGACCTGCTGCTGCGGTGGCTGCGGGAGCCGCGGGTGGCGGGCGGCGGCGGGCGGTTCACGTTCCGCGAGGTGGCGGTGGTGCCGCGGCCGGGGGAGGCGGTGCGGGAGGTGCCGGGCCCGGAGGTGGTGGTGGCGTGCACCTCGCCGCGGAGCGTACGGCTGGCGGCGGAGCGGGGGCTGCCGATGCTGCTCGGGATGCACTGCGGGGACGAGGAGAAGGCGGGGATGGTCGCACTGTGGCGTTCGGCGGCGCGAGCGGCGGGCCGGGGCGCGGAGGAGATCGCGTGCGCCCCTCATGTGTCGGCGGGGGTGGCGCAGTTGGCGGACCGGGACGCGGAGGCGGCCGAGACGCTGCTCAAGGCGATGCCGGGCTGGCTGCGGAAGGGCCTCGCCGCCCATGTCTCGGTGGACGGCCGCCCGCGCGGGATGCGGGACCCGGTCGCGTACACCGAACTCCTCTGCGGGCTGCATCCGGTGGGCAGTCCGCGACGGTGTGCGGACCGGCTGGCGGCGACCGCGGAGCGTACCGGTATCCGGCGGTTCGCGCTGCTCACCGAGGGGTCGGGCGATCTGCGCGGCACCGAGGAGAACATCCGGCGGCTGGGCGCCGAGGTGCTGCCGCAGTTGCGGTGACCACGGCCTCCGAACGCGTATCCGACGGCCCGTCAGATCCGTCCGAGTCTCGCCCACCCCATTCCCGGCATGTCCGAAAACAGCCCCCGGGGACGGGAGTTGGGGCGGGCGAAGAGGTGGGGGGCGCCCGGGGCGGCGGCGCCGACCCACCCGGGCGGGGGGGTCGCCCGCCCACCCCGCCCGCGTACGCAGCCACGCCACAACAG
>NZ_JBHVRR010000019.1:29865-108249 GCF_042885635.1 Streptomyces sp. NPDC058045
CCGCGTCCCCCCCCCCCCTTCCCCGGCCTGCCCCAAAACCCCCCCGGGGGAGGGGTTTTGGGGGGGGCTAAGTGGGGCCCGCGCGGGTGGCGCGGCCACCCTCCACTTCGGAGCGGGGTGACCGGCCCCGCACGCGTCCGGACTCAGCAGTCGCGCAACTCCGGTGACTGGTTGAGGAGTTGGCCGCGGACGGAGGTGAAACGGGCGAGCCGCTCGTCCACCGAGGCGTCCAGCGGGAAGACCGCCACCCGGTGGCAGTTCTGGAAGGCCAGCCGTACCCCGAAGTGCCGTTGCAGCGCGCCGCGTATCGCGTCGCTCGCCAGCGCCCGCAGCAACTGGCCGCGCGCCTGCTCGTCCGGCGGCGGCGTCTGGTTGTCGGCGAACTCCCCGCCGTCGACCTTCAGTTGGGCCACCAGAGAGCTGATCATCCCCCAGGCGTAGGGCAGGGAGGTCCGGACGCAGTCGACGAAGGCGGCTTCGTCGACCTCGCCTCGCTCGGCCTGTTCGAGTAGGGCCGGTGAGACGTCGAGCGACATGGGTTCTCCTCTCGCACCCCCGTGACCGCACGGGGGCTGACGGACAAGTACGGCTGCCGGACACGCTGTGTACACGCGCGGCGACCTCCTGCGTCCACCGTAAGCACCTGCACCGCCCCGCACCAGGAGATGGCGGACACAACCGGCCAACTCCGAAAAGACCCGGACGGGTTCGTGCGGGATATGGACAACGATCCGATGCCAACCGGCGATCAACCGGACATCGGCCCGGCCCCGACCGCGCCTTCGCGGGAGCTCGGGCGCGAGTCGCGCGGGCGGGGCCCGGTCGAGTAGCGTTGCCGACCATGCGTCTCGTCATCGCCCGCTGCTCCGTCGACTACGCGGGCCGCCTCACCGCCCATCTCCCGCTCGCCCCCCGGCTGATCCTTGTGAAGGCCGACGGCAGCGTCTCCGTCCACGCCGACGACCGGGCCTACAAGCCGCTCAACTGGATGTCGCCGCCGTGCACCCTGAAGGAGGGCTCGGGCGAGGACTCCGGGGTGTGGACGGTGATCAACAAGGCGGGCGAGAAGCTCATCATCACCATGGCCGAGGTGCTGCACGACTCCAGCCATGAACTGGGCGTGGACCCGGGCCTGATCAAGGACGGCGTCGAGGCCCACCTCCAGGAGCTGCTCGCGGACCGCATCGAGACCCTCGGCGACGGCTACACCCTGATCCGCCGCGAGTACCCCACCGCGATCGGCCCGGTGGACATCCTGTGCCGGGACGCGGACGGCGCCACCGTCGCGGTGGAGATCAAGCGCCGCGGCGAGATCGACGGCGTGGAGCAGCTCACCCGCTATCTGGAACTCCTCAACCGCGATCCCCATCTGGCCCCGGTACGCGGGGTGTTCGCGGCCCAGGAGATCAAGCCGCAGGCCCGCGTCCTGGCCACCGACCGAGGCATCGGCTGCGCGGTGCTGGACTACGACGCGCTGCGCGGTATCGAGGACGACAAGCTGCGCCTCTTCTGACGGCCCCGCGGTCGGCCGACAGAGGGTGCCGGTCGTCAGAGGCTGCCGCTCGGCGAGGCCTCCGGCCCGGCCTCCGGACTGGACGTGGTGTCGCCGCTCGCCGCGGGGCTGCCCTCGGCCCGGGTGGACGCGGCGGTGCGGCTCGCCGAATCGGAGGTGCCGTCCGGCCCGGTGGGTTCCGTGGTGGGTGACTCGGTGGGCGTCGGCTTCCCCGTCTCGCTGCCCGAAGGCGTCGGCTTGGGCGAGGACTTGGTGGGCGTGGGCTTCGGCGAGGACCTGGTAGGCGTCGGCGTGGGGCTCGGGTGCCGGGTCGGGCTGGCCGGTGCGCTGCGGGACGGCTCCTGGGTCACCGGGTCAGGGGTGGGCGTCGGCGCGCTGGTGGTGGGCGTGACGCTGTCCTCGGGCTCGGGCGAGGAGGCGGTGGTCGCGGGTGCGGTGGTCGGCTCCTCGGCGGCGGTGTCCCCGCTGTCGTCCTGGCTGGCGGAGGGCGTGCTGCCGACGGTGCCGGAGGAGTCCTGGTCGCCGCGGGAGGTGATGCCGAGGGTGATCACGGTGCCGAGGACCGCGACCAGTACGGCACCGGCGCCGGCCGCCGCCAGATTCCGCCGGGTGCCCCGCACCACCCCGGCCTTGCGGTGGCCGTGGCCGACCGCTTCCGGTTCCGCCGCAGCGGACATCCGGTGGGTGACCAGGGCCTCCTGCTCCGCGGGCACCGGCTCGAACCCGGACACCGCCGCCGGCTCCGGTCGGCTCGGCGGCCCCGGCACGATCACCGGGACGGGGACGCCGGTGGCGGGGGTGGAGGACGGGTCGTCGTCGTGGCGGGCGGCGATCGGCGGCTCGCCGGGGAGCGGGCCGGTGACGGTGTGTCCTGAGCGGTCGGCGACCAGGGCGAGGGCGCGCCGCCCGGCGACGGTGCCCCGCCGGTCGGCGAGCGCGCCCCGCAGCCCGATGGAGGCCTCCAGCTCGGCGCGGGCCCGGTCGAGGCTGCCGCGGCAGAGCGCCAGTACGCCCAACTCGTGGTGGAAATAGGCCTGGTCGGCGATCTCACCGGCGTGGCGGGCGGCCTCCTGCCCGGCACGCAGCGCCCGTTCCCAGGAACCCCAGTCGAGGGCGGCGGCGAAGGCGGGGGCGGCACCGCGGGCCAGCCGCACCGGCAGGCTGCGCCGCGGCCCGTCCTCGGTCCCGCTCGCCGGACCGGGCGCGGGGGCGGTGCTCCCGGCGGTGGGGACGGCCCCGGCGAGGGCGGCGAGTACCGCCTCGGCCTCGGCCGCGACCCGCTCGGGGGTGACCGAGGGGTGGCCGGTCCACCAGGCGTAGTGGGCGGCGGCGGCCCGGAGATGGGCGGCACGGTCGCCGTCCTGGCCGACGGCCTCCAACTGGGCGGCCGCCCCGGCCGCCAGCCGGTGGCGGGAGCCGACGGGGGTGACGAGGGCGGCGTCGAGGAGTTCGGTGAGGGCGGTGTCCGCGTGGGTGTCGCCGACCAGGGCGGGCAGATGCGCGGGGTGCGGCAGCTCACCGTCGAGGGCGAGCGCGAAGCGGAGTGCGGCGCGCGCGGCGTGCCCCAGCCGGGCCGCCAGCACCGGTACGGGCGCGGCGCCTTCCCCGAAGGTGGGCAGCGGCACCGTGGCGGCCCCGAACGCCGTAACCGGGGTCAACCGCCCTTCGCCCAGGGCGGATTCGGGCCGCCACGGGGACTGGTCCAGGGGCTCGCCGGCGCGGATCCGGTCCCGGCGCCGCAGCAGCGCGGCGGCCTGGAGGACGCGCACCGGCAGCCCGTCCCACTCCGGCCACAGCTCCCCGGCCCAGGCGGACTCCTCCGGGCTGAGGGCACGGCCGGTACCGGCGGCCAGCAGCGCCAGCGAGGCACCCCGGTCCAGCCCCGGCAGGTGGACCTCCTCCAGATGCGAGCCCGGCGAGGGGGCCGCGACCTCGGGAGTGGCGGCGAGCAGGAAGGCGCACTCGGGGGTCGCGTCGAGGAGTTCGTCGAGGGCGGCGCCGCCGAACTCCAGATCGTCCAGGACCACCACCGCTCCGATGCCCTGCACCGATGCCAGCAGAGCCGTTTCGTCCGGGCGGGCCGGGCCCGCGTCGAAGACCTCGGCGTACAGGTCGTACAGCAGGTCGGCGGTGGTGCGGCGGTGGCCGGTCAGGCGTATGACGCCGTCGGGGGCGAGACCGGCGCAGTCCCCGGCCACGGCGTCCAGCAGTGCGGTGCGGCCGCAGCCGGCCGGGCCGGTGAGGCGGACCGAGCGGCCGCGGGCCAGCAGCCGGGCCAGCCGGTGGCGCGCCTCGTCCCGCGCCAGCAGCGGTACCCGGGGCGCGGTGGGGGCGGGCGGGACCGGCGGGAGGGCGGCGCGGGCGCGTTCGGCGCGCTCGGCGGGGGTGCGGCGGACGGGCTGCGGGGCGCGCTCGCCGGGCGGGCAGGGCTCGATCTCGCTCCCGTCGAGGGGGTTGACGGTGAGCAGGAAGTCGCCGGTGTGCAGGGTGACGGTGCGGACCTGCGGCGGGTTGGCGGCGGGGGTCGGGTCGAGGGGGGCGCGGGCGGGCGGCGAGTGGCGCACGGGCAGATACCGGGCGTCCTGCGGTGCGGGGTCGGGGTGTCCGCCGTGGCGGTGCGGGAAGTCGGCGCCGTTCGGGTCGTTCGGGTCCATGGTCAAGCCCCCACAAGCATCATCGTGTGCCCGAGCCCTCCCGGCCCCGTGTCCCGCGGTCGCGGGTCCCGCTGCACACCATGCTCTCGCTGCTGGTCCGGTGCCCGTCTGCCGGGTCTGTCATGGAACGGGCCCCCGCACCCTAGACCGCCCCGACTACTTCCGGCCACCCGGGGCCCCGAACCATCCCAACCGTTCCGAACTGCCCGAGATACCCGAAGAGCTGGTCCTGTCCGGCGAGTTCCCCTTTGCCCTGCGGGATGCGGCCCGCCTCACCCGGCCCCGGTCCCGATCCCGTCCACAGCCTCGCCGGCGTTGAACTCCGGTGCGCGCAGGGCGAGTTGGGCTCCGCCCGGACCCCGTACCTCAGACCCTGGGCAGGGACTCCAGGCCGATGCCGCCCTCGATGGCGAGAATGCGGTGCAGCCGGGTGGCGACCAGCAGCCGCTGCATCTGCGGCGGCACCGCGCGCAGTACCAGCCTGCGGCCGCACCGCCCGGCGCGCCGGTGCACGCCCATGATGACGCCGAGCCCGGTGGCGTCCCAGGAGTCCAACTCGGACAGATCCAGCACCAGATCACCGACTCCGTCGTCCACGGCGGAGTGCAGGACCGTTCGGGCGTCCGCCGCGCTGCGGACGTCGAGGCGGCCCCCGACGACCAACTCGACGTGGTCGCCCCTGATGTGCATATGCGCTCCCCAAAAGTGCTGTCGGCGATGCTGGTCGGCTGCCCGGTGCCGTGACGGCGGTCGGCGTGGTCGGCGTTTACCCGCGTACGGTGTATGTCACTGCAACTGACCGCGAGTTGTGCAGCCGAGTGGCCCGGTTGTGAGCGAACCGATATCCAATTCACCCCGGGGGGTGAAGATTTGGTCTCCCCCGGGGTGCACGGACTCGGCTCGCGTGGTGCGGTGGTGCGGGTGTGCCGTCGTACGGCACCCGGTCAGTACGTGTAGAACCCCTGCCCGGTCTTGCGGCCGAAGTCACCGGCGTCCACCATCCGGCGCATCGACTCCGGCGGGGCGAACTTCTCGTCCTGGGACTCGGTGTAGATGTTCTCGGTGGCGTGCAGCAGGACCTCCACACCGGTGAGGTCCGCGGTGGCGAGCGGTCCCATGGCGTGGCCGAAGCCGAGCTTGCACGCCAGGTCGATGTCCTCGGCGGTGGCCACGCCCGACTCCTGGAGCTTGGCCGCCTCCACCACCAGCGCGGAGATCAGGCGGGTGGTGACGAAGCCCGCCACATCGCGGTTGACGACGATGCAGGTCTTGCCGACGGACTCGGCGAACTCCCTTGTGGTGGCGAGGGTTTCGTCGCTGGTCTTGTATCCGCGGACCAGCTCGCAGAGCTGCATCATCGGCACCGGCGAGAAGAAGTGCGCCCCGACGACCCGCTCCGGGTGCTCGGTGACCGCGGCGATCTTGGTGATCGGGATCGCCGAGGTGTTGGTGGCGAGCACGGTCCGCTCCCCCACCAGCTTGTCCAGGGTGCGGAAGATCTCGTGCTTGATCTCCAGCCGCTCGAAGACGGCCTCCACCACGATGTCGGCGTCGGCGACGGCGTCCAGGTCGGTGGTGGCGGTGATCCGGCCCAGCGCGGCCTCCGCGTCCGCCGCGGACAGCTTGCCCTTGGCGGTGAACTTCTCGAACGAGGCCTTGATGCCGTCGGTCCCCCGGGTCAGCGCCTCGTCGGTGACGTCCCGCAGGACCACGTCCCAGCCGGCCTGCGCGGAGACCTGAGCGATTCCCGACCCCATGAGTCCCGCTCCGATGACGGCGAGCTTCCCTGCCACAGTCCGACTCCCTCTCCCCGTGAAAACATGTCCATGATTGCTCTCCGGCGGACCTTAGCGCCCACGAGGGGCCCGTGGGGACGGGAGAGATGCGTGTCACGTCTCACTGGACGGACATCACATCGGCCGACCCCCGAGACGGCACCCCCAGCACCTCACCGGGCCTTGCACCGGGCGTAGTTGAGGAACCGTTCACTCAGCAGGCGACCGTCTCGCCGGGCACCCGCGCGCCCTCCGCCGTGCCGAGGCCTAGGGGGTGTCCGCAAAGTCCCGCCGTCGCCCGAAGGGCGGCCCCGCGGCGTCTGGTGCGTGCTCTCGGCGTGCCGGGCGCGAGGCCTCGTACTGGACGTACTTGGCCTTGTGCCCGGTGCGGCGAGAGTGCGTGCCAGGCGTCGCGGGGCAAGGCGGGACTTTGCGGACACCCCCTAGGCTGAGGCCCATGGTCAACCTCACGCGCATCTACACCAGAACCGGCGACCAGGGCACCACCGCCCTCGGCGACATGAGCCGCACCCCCAAGACCGATCTGCGGATCTCCGCCTACGCCGACGCCAACGAGGCCAACGCGGTCCTCGGCACCGCCATCGCCCTCGGCGACCTCGGCGAGGAGGTCACCAAGGTCCTCGTACGGGTGCAGAACGACCTCTTCGACGTCGGCGCCGATCTGTCCACCCCCGTCGTGGAGAACCCGGAGTACCCCCCGCTGCGCGTCGAGCAGTTCTATGTGGACCGGCTGGAGGAGGACTGCGACCACTTCAACGCGCAACTGGAGAAGCTGCGTTCGTTCATCCTGCCCGGCGGCACCCCCGGCGCGGCCCTGCTGCACCAGGCGTGCACCGTGGTGCGGCGGGCCGAGCGGTCCACCTGGGCGGCGCTCGACGTACACGGCGAGACGATGAACCCGCTGACCGCGACCTACCTCAACCGCCTCTCCGACCTCCTCTTCATCCTCGCCAGAACGGCGAACAAGGAGGTCGGCGATGTGCTGTGGGTACCGGGCGGCGAACGCTAGAGCCTCTTGTCGAACGGCCCTCGGTCAACCGTGGGGGCGGGCGGGGGCTGTTCCGTGCGGCCGGCCGGGGCCTTCTTCGGGAAGAAGGTGTAGCTCAGCGCGATCACCAGGTTGATCCCGATCAGATAGAGCATCCCCCGCTGCCAGTCCGACAGCACCTGGGTGGCCCCGGCCCGCCCCACGTACCAGATCGCGCACTGCAACAGCGCCATCGCGATCAGCGACCCCACCGTCCAGCGCGCCGCCACCCGCCACTCGTGGACCGCGCGCGGCCACCCGTACCTGGGGGTGGACGGCGGCGGCCCGCCCGCGAACCGGTGGGCGACCCGGGCGTCGGCCCACCGCACCAGGGACGGGCCGAGCGCCAGGGAGAAACCGATGTAGACGGCGGCGATCCCGTGCCGGGGGCCCGGTTCCGCGCCGTTCTTCAGATCGATCGCGGCGATCACGAAGAGCAGTACCTCCAGCAGCGGCTCGCACAGCAGCACCACCACACTCGCCCGCGGCCGCTTCGCCCAGTACCGCAGGGCGAGGCCCACGGCCAGCAGCACCCAGAAGGCGACCTCGCAGACGACGATCAGCGTGACGATCACGGTGGACTCCTCTCCGTCCTCCTCCAGACTCCCGCCCGATCCGCCCCGCTGCCTCGTCGCCGCCGACGAGATGGGACTGCATCCTTCGATGTACCGAAGGCCCGCCCACGCTCCACCGCGGCGGGGAGGTGGCCCGGGCCGCGGCCGTGTTGGATGGTGCCATGCCCGCCGCACCCCGCCCGCTGCCGCACCGCCAGGACCTGATGATCGCGGGCGCCGGGCTCTCCTCCGGCGTCCTGGCCTGGGCGCTCGGGCTGCACGCCGGGGGTCTCGTCCTCCTCGGCGGGGCGTGGACGCTGGTACCGCTGGTGGTGATGGCGGGCCTGGAACTGCTGCGCCGGAGCCACCCGCGGACGGCGCTCTGGGCCGGCACCGCGGCCATCACCGCCGACCAGCTCACCCTGGGCAATCTCGCCACCATCCTGATGTTCACGGACCTGGTGTACGCGGCGGTGGTCTACGGGACGCCCGCCGCCGCCCGCCGTATCCCGGTCGCCACCGGAGTGGTCACCCTCGCCATGACCTTCGGGGCCCTCGCCTGGTGGCGCAGCCCGGAGGCGCTGTTCGTCGGGGTGCTGACCGGGCTGGTGTCGTTCGGTCCCGCGACCACCGGGGCGCTGGTGCGCAACCACCGGGACGCCGCCGAGACGGCCCGGCTGCGCGCCGAGCAGACCGCGCTGCTCGCCGAGATGGACCGCGGTCAGGCGGTGACCGCCGAACGCGCCCGGATGGCAAGGGAGTTGCACGACATGGTGGCCAACCACCTCTCGGCGATCGCCATCCACGCCACCGCCGCCCTCTCCATCGACGACCCGGCGACCACCCGCACCGCGCTGGGCACCATCCGCGAGAACAGCGTCCAGGGCCTGGCCGAGATGCGCCGCCTGATCGGCCTGCTGCGGGACTCGGGCGCCGACTCCGAACCGGCCGCCGCCCCCACCCTGGACGGCCTGGACGCCCTCGTCGCCCAGGCCCGCGGCAACGGACTCGACGTCTCGCTCACCGTCACCGGCGACACCGGGGGCCTGCCCGCCCCCGTCGGCCTCGCCGCCTACCGCATCGTCCAGGAGTCCCTGACCAACGCCCTCAAACACGCGGCCCCCGGCCCGGTCGAGGTGGCCGTGGCACGCACCGGCGACCGCGTCGAGGTGCGGGTCAGCAGCCCGTACGGGGAGCGGCGCGGGCCACGGGCGCCGGGGTCGGGCGCCGGGCTGGTCGGGATGCGCGAGCGCGCCGCCCTGCTGCACGGCACCTTCGAGGCGGGACCAGGCCCGGCCGCCACCGCCTCCGGAGGCACCGCCTGGTGCGTGCGGTCGGTGCTGCCGCTGGAGCAGCCGGAGACCGGACACCACCCACCGCAACGCCCGCTCCCCGAGGGCCGGTTGCCGCAGAGCCGGCCCCAGGAAGGAACCCCGGAGTGATCCGCGTACTCGTCGCCGAGGACCAGAGCGCGGTACGCGCCGGCCTGGCGCTCATCCTGAACAGCGCCCCCGACATCGAGGTGGCCGGAGAGGCCGCGGACGGCGAGGAGGCGGTACGGCTGGCGCGCTCGCTGCGCCCCGACGTGGTGCTGATGGATGTGCAGATGCCACGCCTGGACGGGGTCTCCGCCACCCGCACGGTGACCTCCGAAGGCCTCGCCGACGTCCTGGTGCTGACCACCTTCGACCTGGACTCGTATGTCTTCGGGGCGCTGCGGGCGGGCGCCGCGGGCTTTCTGCTGAAGAACACCGAGGCGGCGGATCTGCTCACCGCGGTCCGTACGGTGGCCCGCGGTGAGGGGATCATCGCGCCCGCGGTGACCCGGCGGCTGATCGCCGAGTTCGCCGCCGTCCCCGGTCCGGCCGCCGTACCCGAACCGCCGCCGGAGCTGGCGGAGTTGACGCCGCGGGAGCGCGAGGTGCTGGGCTGCCTCGGCGCGGGCTGCTCCAACGCGGAGATCGCGGACCGCCTGGGCATGGCGGAGGGCACCGTGAAGACGCATGTGAGCCGGGTCCTGGGCAAGCTCGGGCTCCGCAGCCGCCTCCAAGCGGCCGTCCTGGCCCAGGAGTTGGGACTCTGACCGGGCGGGCGGCCGGCAACAGGGGGAGATTCAGGCGACGTTGACGCGCTGGCCCGGCGGGGCCGCCTCCAGCCAGGCCAGGAAGCCGGTCAGGGCGTCCTCGCTCATCGCCAGCTCCAGCCGCGCCCCGCGATGCACACAGCTCAGCACGATGGCGTCGGAGAGCAGCGCCAGCTCCTCCTCGCCCTGCGGGGCCCGCCGCCCGGACACCTCGATGGCGTTGCGCTCCAGGGTGCGGCGTGGCCGGGGCGCGTAGGAGAAGACGCGGAACCACTCGATGCGGTCGCCGTTGTACCGCGCGATGCCGTAGCCCCAGCCCTTGCCCGAGGTGTCCTCGGCGCCGTCCGCACCGGGCGCGTCCCAGCGCAGGCTGCAGTCGAAGGTACCGCCGGACCGCTGGACGAGCCTGCGGCGCAGCCCGAAGGCGAACAGCCCCAGCACCACCAGCGCTACCACCGCGATACCGCACACCAGCAGGACGAGGATCATCGGCACCGACCTCCTCGCCTCTCCGTTGGCGGACGACTAGCGACATCCCTTACTGCACCGCACACGGCCGGCAGCCGCCGCGGTCCCCGCGTCCAGCATCCCGCACAGCGGGTACCGGACGCGGATCGCCTCAGCCGCGGCCCGGTCCGGATCACTCCGGTCCTGGCCGCGGCTGAGTCAAAGCTCTCCGTACGCCTGGGTCAGCGCACCGCCACCGCGCGCAGTCGGACATCGGCGCGGCGTTCGGCGGAGGCGTCGGCCTCCGACTTGGCCCGCTCCAGCGCGCGCTCGGCACGCCGGACGTCGATCTCGTCCGACAGCTCGGCGACCTCGGCCAGCAACGACAGCTTGTCGTCGGCGAACGAGATGAAACCGCCGTGCACCGCGGCGACGACAGTACCGCCGTCATTGGTACGGATGGTCACCGGGCCCGACTCCAGCACACCGAGCAGCGGCTGGTGACCGGGCATGACGCCGATGTCGCCGGACGTGGTACGCGCGACGACCAGGGTGGCCTCGCCGGACCAGACCTGCCGGTCGGCGGCGACCAGCTCGACGTGCAGCTCAGCAGCCAAGGTGTGGCTCCTCGGGTCACCACCCGGCGGCTTCGCCGGGTGTTGGGTCAGATTCTAGTGGGCGTACGGCAGGGGGCGTGCGCCGCCCCCTGCCGTGGGCCTGCGGCTGGTGGGCCGGGGCTCAGGAGACGCCCAGCTCCTTGGCGTTGGCCTTGAGGTCCTCGATGCCACCGCACATGAAGAACGCCTGCTCGGGGAAGTGGTCGTACTCGCCGTCGCAGATCGCGTTGAAGGCCGAGATCGACTCCTCAAGCGACACATCGGACCCGTCGACGCCGGTGAACTGCTTGGCGACGTGGGTGTTCTGCGACAGGAAGCGCTCCACCCGGCGGGCCCGGTGGACGACGATCTTGTCCTCCTCGCCGAGCTCGTCGATACCGAGAATGGCGATGATGTCCTGGAGGTCCTTGTACTTCTGAAGGATCGTCTTGACGCGCATGGCCGCGTCGTAGTGCTCCCTCGCGATGTAGCGCGGGTCCAGGATGCGGGACGTGGAGTCCAGCGGGTCCACCGCCGGGTAGATGCCCTTCTCGGAGATCGGACGGGAGAGCACCGTCGTCGCGTCGAGGTGGGCGAAGGTGGTGGCCGGCGCCGGGTCGGTCAGGTCGTCCGCGGGCACATAGATCGCCTGCATCGAGGTGATCGAGTGGCCGCGGGTGGAGGTGATGCGCTCCTGGAGGAGGCCCATCTCGTCGGCGAGGTTCGGCTGGTAGCCCACCGCGGACGGCATCCGGCCGAGCAGGGTGGACACCTCGGAACCGGCCTGGGTGAAGCGGAAGATGTTGTCGATGAAGAACAGCACGTCCTGCTTCTGCACATCGCGGAAGTACTCGGCCATGGTGAGGCCGGCCAGCGCGACGCGGAGACGGGTGCCCGGCGGCTCGTCCATCTGACCGAAGACCAGCGCGGTCTTGTCGATGACGCCCGACTCGGACATCTCGTCGATGAGGTCGTTGCCCTCACGGGTACGCTCACCGACGCCCGCGAACACCGACACACCGTCGTGGTTGTTGGCGACGCGGTAGATCATCTCCTGGATCAGCACGGTCTTGCCGACACCGGCACCACCGAACAGACCGATCTTGCCGCCCTTGACGTACGGGGTCAGCAGGTCGATGACCTTGATGCCCGTCTCGAACATCTCGGTCTTCGACTCAAGCTGGTCGAAGTTGGGCGCCTTGCGGTGGATGGACCACCGCTCACCAACGTTGGCGTTCTCCTCGGGGACGTTCAGCACCTCACCGATGGTGTTGAACACCTTGCCCTTGGTGAAGTCGCCGACGGGGACGGTGATGCCGTCGCCGGTGTCGGTCACCGCGGACTGGCGGACCAGGCCGTCGGTGGGCTGCATGGAGATGGCGCGGACCAAGCCGTCACCCAGGTGCTGGGCGACCTCCAGGGTCAGCGTCTTGAGCTCGCCGTCCTTCGCCGGGTCGGCGACCTCGACGTGCAGGGCGTTGTAGATCTCCGGCATGGCGTCGACGGGGAACTCCACGTCGACGACCGGGCCGATGACCCGGGCGACGCGGCCCGTGGCAGCGGCCGTCTCAACAGTGGTGGTCATTACTTGTCACTCCCCGCGGTCGCGTCGGCCAGGGCACTGGAGCCACCGACGATCTCGCTGATTTCCTGGGTGATTTCGGCCTGGCGGGCCGCGTTGGCAAGCCGGGAGAGGGCGTTGATCAGGTCCCCGGCGTTGTCGGTGGCCGACTTCATCGCGCGGCGGGTGGCGGCGTGCTTGGAGGCGGCCGACTGCAGCAGCGCGTTGTAGATGCGGCTCTCGACGTAGCGCGGCAGCAGGGCGTCGAGGACACCCTCCGCCGACGGCTCGAACTCGAACAGCGGCAGGATCTCGTCCTTGGCGGCCGACTCCTGCGCGACCTCGTCGAGGCTCAGCGGCAGCAGCCGGGCCTCGGTCGCGGTCTGCGTCATCATCGAGACGAACTCGGTGTAGACGATGTGGAGTTCGTCCACGCCGCCCTCGGCCGTGTCCCGCTCGATGGCCTCGATCAGGGGGCCCGCGACGGTCTTGGCGTCCGCGTACGTCGGCTCGTCGGTGAAGCCCGACCACGACTCCGCGATCTTGCGCTCGCGGAAGTTGTAGTGGGCCGTACCGCGCCGGCCGACGATGTACGTGTCGACCTGCTTGCCGTCCGCGCGGAGTTGGTCGGTGAGCCGTTCCGCGGCCTTGATGGCGTTGGAGTTGAAGGCGCCGGCCAGACCGCGGTCGCTCGTGAGGAGCAGCACCGCGGTCCTGGTGGGCGTCTCGGCCTCGGTGGTCAGAGGGTGCTTGGTGTTCGAACCGGTCGCCACCGCCGTGACCGCTCGGGTGAGCTCGGTCGCGTAGGGCGTGGAGGCGGTCACCTTGCGCTGCGCCTTGACGACGCGCGAGGCGGCGATCATCTCCATCGCCTTGGTGATCTTCTTGGTCGCGGTGACGGACCGGATGCGACGCTTGTAGACCCGGAGCTGCGCTCCCATGAGTCAGGTCCCTTCGGTCGTCACTTACTTGGCGGCGGGCGAGTCTTCGCCGAGCAGCTTGCCGTCCGAGGTCTCGAACTGCTTCTTGAAGCCCTCGACCGCGTCGGCGATCGCCTGGATGGTGTCGTCGGACATCTTGGCGCCCTCCCGGATGGAGGTCAGCAGGCCCTGCTCGTTGTGGTGCAGGTGGTCCAGCAGCTCGCGCTCGAACCGGCGGATGTCCTTGACCGGTACGTCGTCCATGCGGCCGGTGGTACCGGCCCAGATGGAGACGACCTGGTCCTCGGTGGCCATCGGCTGGTACTGGTCCTGCTTGAGCAGCTCGACCATGCGCGAACCGCGCTCCAGCTGCGCCTTGGACGCGGAGTCCAGGTCGGAACCGAAGGCGGCGAACGCCTCCAGCTCACGGAACTGGGCGAGGTCCACCCGGAGCCGGCCGGACACCTGGCGGATCGCCTTGTGCTGGGCCGAGCCGCCGACTCGGGACACGGAGATACCGACGTTCAGCGCGGGCCGCTGGCCGGCGTTGAACAGGTCGGACTCCAGGAAGCACTGGCCGTCGGTGATGGAGATGACGTTGGTCGGGATGAACGCCGAGACGTCGTTGGCCTTGGTCTCCACGATCGGGAGGCCGGTCATCGAGCCGGCGCCCTCCGCGTCGGAGAGCTTGGCGCAGCGCTCCAGGAGGCGGGAGTGCAGGTAGAAGACATCGCCCGGGTAGGCCTCACGGCCCGGCGGGCGGCGCAGCAGCAGGGACACGGCACGGTAGGCGTCGGCCTGCTTCGACAGGTCGTCGAAGATGATCAGGACGTGCTTGCCGTCGTACATCCAGTGCTGACCGATGGCGGAACCGGTGTACGGCGCCAGGTACTTGAAGCCGGCCGGGTCGGACGCCGGGGCGGCGACGATGGTCGTGTACTCCAGGGCACCGGCCTCCTCCAGCGCGCCGCGCACGGACGCGATGGTGGAGCCCTTCTGGCCGATGGCGACGTAGATGCAGCGGACCTGCTTCTTCGGGTCGCCGGAGCGCCAGTTGTCACGCTGGTTGATGATCGTGTCGACGGCCAGCGCGGTCTTGCCGGTCTGGCGGTCGCCGATGATCAGCTGGCGCTGGCCGCGGCCGACGGGGGTCATCGCGTCGACGGCCTTGTAGCCGGTCTCCATCGGCTCGTGCACCGACTTGCGCTGCATGACCGTGGGGGCCTGCAGTTCCAGGGCGCGCCGGCCGCTGGTCTCGATGTCGCCGAGGCCATCGATCGGGTTGCCGAGGGGGTCGACCACGCGGCCGAGGTAGCCCTCGCCGACGGCGACGGACAGGACCTCGCCGGTGCGGGTGACCGGCTGGCCCTCCTCGATGCCGCTGAACTCGCCGAGGACGATCGAGCCGATCTCGCGCTCTTCGAGGTTGAGCGCGAGGCCGAGGGTGCCGTCCTCGAACTTCAGCAGCTCGTTGGCCATGGCCGAGGGCAGGCCCTCGACCTTCGCGATGCCATCGCCGGCCAGGGTGACCGTACCGACCTCCTCGCGCGAGGCCGCGTCCGGCTTGTACGACTGGACGAAGTTCTCCAGTGCGTCCCGGATCTCCTCCGGCCGGATCGTGAGCTCCGCCATGCTGGGTTCCCTGCTCTCCTTGTTGGGCCCGAAGTTTCTTAGGGGATCTGGGGCTGTTTCGCCTTGCGGTTCCACCGCCGGCCCCCAGAAACATGTGCATCCTCTGCACGGCCCAACTCGGGCCGTAAGCAATGCTCTTGTTGAGTTGGTTGGTGCCGCGCCGCGTCAGGCGGCCATGCGGCGGGTCGCCTCTTCGATGCGGTCCGCGATGGAGCCGTTGATGACCTCGTCGCCGACCTGCACCCGGATCCCGCCGAGGACCTCGGGGTCCACGTCGAGGTGGAGGCGGATCTGCCGGCCGTAGAGCTTCGACAGGCCCTGGGCCAGCCGCTGCTTCTGCGTGTCCGACAGCGGGACCGCGGAGGTGACCACGGCCACCATGCGGTTCCGGCGCTCCGCGGCGAGCGCGGAGAGGGCCTCAAGGCCCGCTTCCAGGCTACGTCCCCGCGGATGGGTCACCAGACGGATCACCAGCCGCTCGGTCACGGCGTCCGCGCGGCCGTCCAGGAGGCGGTGCAGCAGCTCGCCCTTGGCGGCGGCGGGGGCGTTGCGCTCGCTGAGCGCGGCGCGCAGCCCGGCGTCGGCCGAGACGATCCGGCCGAAGCGGAACAGTTCGTCCTCGACGTCGTCCAGGGTGCCGGAGCGCTGGGCGGCGGCCAGGTCGGCCGTGTCGGCCAGCTCCTCCAGGGCGTCGACCAGGTCACGCGACTGCGACCAGCGCGAGCGGACCATGCCGGACAGCAGGTCGACGGTGTCCCCGCCGACCTGGCCGCCGAACAGCCTCGCGGCCAGGTCCGCCTTGGCGTCCGCGGCCTGCGCCGGGTCGGTGAGAACCCGGCGCAGGGACACCTCGCGGTGCAGCAGCGCGGTGACCGCGGCCAGCTCCCCGGCGAGCTGCGCCGGGTCGGAGGAGGCCTGGTCGGTCAGCGCGTCGAACTGGTCGCGGGCGGCGCCCAGGGCCTCACGGCTCGCTCCGTGTGCGGTCACCGGGCGACCTCGGCCGTCTCGGTGCCGGAGGCCTTTCCGTCGAGCTCGTCGAGGAAGCGGTCGATGGTGCGGCTCTGCCGGGCGTGGTCCTCAAGGGACTCGCCGACGAGCTTGCCGGCCAGCTCGGTGGCCAGTCGGCCCACGTCCTGGCGCAGCGTCTGCGCGGCGGCCTTGCGGTCGGCCTCAAGCTGGGTGTGGCCGGCGGCGATGATCTCCTCACGCTGCCGCTGGCCTTCCGCACGCATCTCCGCGATGAGCGCGGCGCCCTGCTCCTGCGCGTCCTGACGCAGGCGCGCGGCCTCGTGGCGGGCCTCGGCGAGCTGGGCCTTGTACTGCTCCAGCACGCTGTCGGCCTCGGTCTTGGCGGCCTCGGCCTTCTCCATACCGCCTTCGATGGCCTCGCGGCGCTCCTCCAGAACCCTGTTGATGTTCGGGAGGAGCTTCTTGGCGAAGACGAAGAAGACGATGGCAAAGGCGATGGCGCCGATGAGCAGCTCGGGCCACGCGGGGACGAGCGGGTTCTGCTCCTCCGCGGCCGCGAGTTGCACCAGGTTGGCGATCACATCAGTGCCTTTCGTCGGGATGCTGGGTAAGTAAGCGGATTACTTACCGAACACGAACGGCATCACGATGCCGATGAGGGCGAGCGCCTCACAGAACGCGAAGCCGAGGATCTGGTTGGCGCGGATCAGGCCGGCGGCCTCGGGCTGGCGGGCCAGGGCCTGGGTGCCGTTACCGAAGACGATGCCGACGCCGATGCCGGGGCCGATGGCGGCGAGGCCGTAACCGACGGAGCCGAGGGAACCGGAGACAGCGGCGAGGGTCTCAGTGGCAGCCATGCTGTTTCTTCCTTCTTTTCTTTACGGACCGGTGGGGGTTGGCCACCGGACGTTCTGGGGTTTTGGCGGACGGGTCGGCTCAGTGGTGCTCGGCGAGCGCGCCCTGGATGTACGAGCAGGTCAGCATCACGAACACGTACGCCTGCACGGCCTGGACGAAGAGCTCGAAGAGAATCATGATCATGGTCATGATGAACGAGACGCCCGCGGCCGGGATCATGTAGCTGTTCAGCAGGTACCAGGAGGCGACGGTGAACATCACCAGCATGAGGTGACCGGCGAACATGTTGGCGAAGAGCCGGACGGCGTGGGTGAAGGGCCGCACGAAGAGGTTCGAGAAGAACTCGATGACCACCACGAGCGGGAGCACCGGGCCGAGGGACTTGTCCCAGCCGGTGATGTTCTTCCAGCCGCCGACGAATCCGTGCCGCTTGAAGGTCAGCGAGACCCAGAGCACCCAGACGACCAGGGCAAGGAACGCCGGGATGGCGATCACCGAGCCGACCGGGAACTGGGCGAGCGGGATCACGGACCAGATGTTCATGATCCAGATGAAGAAGAAGAGCGCGACGATGAGCGGGACGTACTTCTCGCCCTCGCGCTTGCCGAGCGTCTCGTAGACGACGCCGCGGCGCACGAAGTCATAGCCGGCCTCGGCGGCCATCTGCAGCTTGCCCGGGACGACCTTGGCCTTGCCGAAGGCGGCCCAGAAGACGCCGAGCAGCACGACCGTGGTGAGCAGGGCCAGCAGCATGACCTTGTTGAACTCGAAGCTGCCCACCGAGAAGAGCGGCTTGAACAGGAAGGAGTTCAGGCCAGGAGCCGGAAAGCCACACCCGTTTTCGGACAGGATGCGGCAGCTCCAGTCAAAGGCGAGCTCGGTCTGGTCAGCACTCACCGCGGGCTCCTTCAGCGTGGCGCATAGGTACGGCAACCTCGTTGTGTCGGCGCGGCGTTGAGCCGCAGTTCGGCACTGGACTGGTGTTACGGATGTGGGGGCGGCAGTCGGGCGTCAAGCCTCGCGTCAGAGCAGGCGTCGGCTTGGTTGCCCGCGCCCGCGATGCCGCAGTTGGCACCGGACGATAGCAGCCCGCGCGGGGCCCGCTTATCCCGCCCCTACCCCTCACGACGGGAGCCCTGACTTCTCGCTCTGGTCGCGCTTTTCCGTATCGGGCTCGACATAGAGGATCTTCGCCTTCATGTGCGCCCGGGCCTGGGCCGCCATCCATACGACGGTGGCGACGACCAGGGATGCGGCGAACGCCTTCGGGTGGAAGGCGGTGGTGTCCTTGAACACTCCCACGAAGATCAGGAGCAGCAGGAGTTGGGCGACGTAGAGCATCAGGCCCATCGCCTGGAAGAGCTGCGGCAGCGACTTCGCCGTGCGTTGCAGAACGTAGAGACCGAGGCCCATGAAGGCGATGGCGAGGGCCGTGCCGACGACCGCTCCGAGTGCCCCCTTGCCGCCCGCGAGCACCGCACTCACGGCGGCGGCGATCGCGCCGGCGACTGCGGTGGGCACGGCGGCCTGCAGGAGGATCCGGGCGTCATTGGACGGCATGGCGGTGTCTCCGCTTGCTGGGGGTGGTGTGCAGGGGATGTGTCGTCGGGGACGAAACAGGACCCCGGGCCGAGGGGTTTCTTCGGGCCAATGGACCGTCGCACTACGGTCCTTCGGCTCTGTCCCGGGTTCTCGTGAACGGTATCACAAACTATTTAACGAGGTCTTTACCTGCCTCGTGTGCTCACCGTCACACGTGAGAACCAGTCCGCGCGTCTGCGCACTTTTCCGCCCCGACTTGTCTGGTAATGGGGCGATTTGGCACATCACCAAGACGGCAAAGAAGCACACACGAAAGAACAGCGGTCCAACGGCCGTGCCTCAGCGGCGAGTTCCGGCCCGGCGGGGATCAAGATGCCGCGAACGAGCGCCGATCGAGGTGGCTCCATTGACGCCGGTCACACCGGCGGCCACCGGTTGGCACTCCTCCGCCCCGGCCTCCCCCGCGCCTTCCGCACCGGCGTCCCCCGCATCCGCACCCCGCCCCGACGCGCGCCTGCGGTACCGCGGCGGCACCAACTGCTCGGCCCAGTACGGCGCGTGGGGCCGGAAGCGGGGCAGCAGGAGCAGCACCAGGCCGAGGGCGGAGAGCGCCACCACGGCCAGCACGATCCACATCGAGGCCGCGTTCACCGAGAAGGCCAGCGCACCGAAGGCGATCAGCGCGGACCAGAAGTACATGATCAGGACGGCGCGGCTGTGGGAGTGGCCGATCTCCAGCAGTCGGTGGTGCAGATGTCCGCGGTCCGCGGCGAACGGCGACTGTCCGCGCCAGGTGCGCCGCACGATGGCCAGCACCAGGTCGGCGGCGGGCACCGCGATGATGGTGAGCGGCAGCAGCAGCGGGATGTAGGCGGGCACCATCTGGTGCACGGTGGCCCGTTCCGAACCGGAGAAGAGGTTCATCGCGTCCGGGTCGATCTGCCCCGTGACGGAGATCGCGCCGGCCGCCAGCACCAGGCCGATCAGCATCGACCCGGAGTCCCCCATGAAGATCCGCGCGGGATGCATGTTGTGCGGCAGGAAGCCCAGGCACATGCCCATCAGAATGGCCGAGAACAGGGTGGCCGGCGCCGCCGCCTCCAGGCCGTAGCCGTACCAGATGCGGTACGCGTACATGAAGAACGCGGTGGCGGCCATGCAGACCATGCCGGAGGCCAACCCGTCCAGGCCGTCCACGAAGTTGACCGCGTTGATGGTGATCACCACCAGGGCGACCGTGAGGAGGGTGCCCTGGCCCCGGGTGAGGGCGACCAGGCCCACGCCCGGCACCGGCAGCCACAGGATGGTGAGGCCCTGCACCACCATGACGCCCGCGGCGATCATCTGCCCGCCGAGCTTGATCAGCGCGTCGATCTCGAACTTGTCGTCCAGCACCCCGATCAGCCAGATCAGCGCGGCCCCGGAGATCAGTGCCTGCGGCTCGCTTGACTGGTCGAACACCGCGTTCAGGCTGGGGAGATGGTCCGCGACCAGCAGTCCCGCGCAGAGCCCGAAGAACATCGCGATCCCGCCGAGCCGGGGGGTCGGCTCCCGGTGCACATCGCGCGCGCGGATCTCCGGCATCGCACCCGCCACGATCGCGAACTTCCGCACCGGGCCGGTCAGCAGGTACGTCACCGCGGCCGTGATGCAGAGTGTCAGCAGGTATTCACGCACGGGCTTCCCCACAGATCTCGCTGGCCATCTCAGCCCCACACCCTAGCGGGCGTATCGACAAGGACTTCCCGGGCGGCCCGGATGGTTCCACGCTCCGCGGCGGGCCCGCGTCAGCCGGTGACCGGGTACGGCGGGAAACCGTCGGTGAGTTCGCGGACCGCGCTCCGGCCCCGCCCGGCGTCCAGGCGGCCGGCCAGCAGCCCGGCGATCAGCTCCGCGATCCGGTCCATCTCCGCCTCCCCCATGCCCTGGGTGGTGACGGCCGCCGTGCCCAGGCGCAGGCCGCGGGCGTCGCCGGGGGCGAGGGCGCAGCAGTCGAGGATGACGCCGGCGGCGGCGAGCCGGCCGCGGGCGGTGCGGCCCTCCACGCCGAGCGGCGCCGGGTCGCAGACCAGGAGGTGGGTGTCGGTGCCGCCGGTGGAGATGCGCAGCCCGTGCCGGGCGAGCGCGGCGGCCAGCGCCCGTGCGTTGGCGACGACCCGGTGCGCGTACGCGCCGAAGGCGGGGGTGGCGGCCTCGGCGAAGGCGACGGCCTTGGCGGCGATGGTGTGCATCTGCGCGCCGCCCTGGGTGAAGGGGAAGACGGCCCGGTCGACGCGTTCGGCCAGTTCCGCCCGGCACAGCAGCAGACCGCCGCGCGGTCCCCGCAGCACCTTGTGGGTGGTGGCGCACACCACGTCCGCGTAGGGCACCGGGTCGGGTGCCGCTCCCCCGGCGACGAGTCCGATGGGGTGGGCGGCGTCCGCGATGAGCCGGGCTCCGACCTCGTCGGCGATGTCCCGGAAGAGGGCGTGGTCGAGGTGGCGGGGGTAGGCGATGGAGCCGCAGACGATGGCCGCGGGGCGGTGGGCGCGGGCCAGGGCGCGGACCTGGTCGTGGTCGACGAGCCCGGTGGCCGGGTCGAGGCCGTAGCCGACGAAGTCGTACCAGTGGCCGGAGACGTTGGCCGGGGAGCCGTGGGTGAGGTGGCCGCCGTAGGGGAGGCCCATGGCGAGCACGGTGTCCCCGGGGCGCAGCAGTGCGGCGTAGGCGGCCAGGACGGCGGAGGAGCCCGAGTGCGGCTGGACGTTGGCGTGTTCGGCGCCGAAGAGGGCGCGGGCGCGGTCGGCGGCGGCCCGCTCGGCGAGGTCGGCGAACTCGCAGCCGCCGTGGTGCCGGGCGCCCGGGTAGCCCTCGGCGTACTTGTTGGCGAGCGGGGAGGCGAGGGCGGCGAGTACCGCGGGCGAGGTGAAGTTCTCGGCGGCGATCAACTGGAGGCTGTGCGCCTGCCGGTCGCGTTCCGCGTCGAGGATTCCGGCCAGTTCGGGGTCCTGCCGGTGCAGCAGGTCCGGGTCCGGGCCGGCGGGTGGCGGGGTGTCTGCGGGGGCGTGGGTGAGCGACATGCCGGTCTCCGGACCTCGGGGGATCGCTGCCACCCAATGTAGAGCGGGATCGGGGGCGGCGCGCGGCCGTCGCCGGCGGGGAGCGGCAGGGAGCGGCGGGAATCCCCAGGCGGTGCCCGCGGGCGCTACGGCAGGGGGCGGCCCGGCCGGGACGGGATGCCGGTGAGGGCGGTCAGCACCGGGTCGAGGGCCTGGTGGATCTCGTCGCCGACGGACCGGAAGAAGGTGAGCGGCGCCCCGTACGGGTCGTAGACCTCGTCGGCCTCCACGTTCGGCGCCAGCAGCCAGCCGCGGAGCGCGGCGGCGGCCCGCACCAGGGCGCGGGCGCGTTCCACCACCCCGTCGGCGCCGTCCGGGTCCGGCAGGGTCGCCGGGTCGATGGCGCGTACCAGCCGGGTGAACTCCTTGAGGGTGAAGGTGCGCAGGCCCGCGGAGTGCCCCATGGAGATGACCTGGGCGCGGTGGTCGCGGGTCGCGGTGAGCACCAGGTCGGCGCGGATGACGTGCTCGTCCAGCAGCTCCCGGCCGGTGAATCCGGCGGCGTCGGCGCCGAAGTCGGCGAGCACGGTCTCGGCGTGCGCCTCCATCGGGGCGCCTTCGTGGCCCCAGGTGCCGGCGCTCTCCACCAGCATCCCCGACGGCCCGCCGAGGCGGCCCGCCAGGGCGTGCCGGGTCAGCCGCTCGGTGATGGGCGAGCGGCACACGTTGCCGGTGCTGACGTGGAGGATCCTGAAGGTGTCGCCGGTCCCGGCGGCGTTTCCTATGCCACGCCCCTCAGGGGCCGTCAATTGGCCACCTCAAGGTCGGGTACGACCTTGCGGAGCTCGTCGGCACCGAGGGCCCCGGCCCGCAGCAGTACCGGCACCGGACCGGTGACGTCGACGATGGACGACGGCTCGATACCGGGGGTGGGCCCGCCGTCGAGGTAGACGGAGACGGAGTCGCCGAGCATCTGCTGGGCGGCGTCGCAGTCCTCCGGTGCGGGGTGGCCGGAGAGGTTGGCGGAGGAGACGGCCATCGGGCCGACCTCGGTGAGGAGTTCGATCGCCACCGGGTGCAGCGGCATCCGTACCGCGACGGTGCCTCGGGTCTCGCCGAGGTCCCACTGGAGGGACGGCTGGTGCCGGGCGACGAGGGTGAGCGCGCCGGGCCAGAAGGCGTCCACGAGTTCCCAGGCCGGCTCGGAGAAGTCGGTGACCAGGCCGTGCAGGGTGTTCGGGGAGCCGATGAGGACAGGGCTGGGCATACCGCGGCCGCGGCCCTTGGCCTCCAGCAGGTCGCCGACGGCTTCGGTGCTGAACGCGTCGGCGCCGATGCCGTAGACGGTGTCGGTGGGCAGCACGACCAGTTCGCCGCGGCGGACGGCGGCGGCGGCCTCGCGCAGCCCGGTGGTGCGGTCGGTCGCGTCATTGGTGTCGTAGCGCCGTGCCATCAGCGGGCCTCCTGGTACACGTACGGATCGGGGGTGAAGGGTGGCGGGTTGCGCGGGTCGCGCGGGTCGCGGGTGGGGCGGCGCGTCACGGGAGGGCCTTGCGGGCGGTGGCGAAGCGCGGCCGGTTGTTGAGGTCGGGGTGGTCGGCGGCGTCCGCCCAGCCGGCCTCCTCGCTGAAGATCCACGGCACCTGCCCGCCCTGGGTGTCGGCGTGCTCGACCACGACGACACCGCCGGGGCGCAGCAGCCGGTGGGCGGTGCGCTCGATACCGCGGATGGTGTCGAGGCCGTCCTCGCCGGAGAAGAGCGCCAGCTCCGGATCGTGGTCGCGGGCCTCGGGCGCCACGTACTCCCACTCGGTGAGCGGGATGTACGGCGGGTTGGAGATCACCAGGTCGACCTGGCCGTCGAGTTGGGGCAGGGCGGTGAAGGCGTTGCCCTGGTGGACGCGGACGCGGGAGCCCTCGGCGTTGCGCCGGGTCCACACCAGGGCCTCGGGGGACAGCTCCACGGCGTGCACCCGGGAGCGGGGCACCTCCTGCGCCATGGCGAGCGCGATGGCCCCGGAGCCGGCGCACAGGTCGACCACCAGGGGCTCCACCACGTCCATCGCGCGGACCGCCGCTATGGCCCAGTCGACGACCGACTCGGTCTCCGGCCGGGGTACGAACACCCCTGGTCCGACGTGGAGTTCGAGGTAGCGGAAGTAGGCGAGGCCGGTGATGTGCTGGAGCGGTTCGCGGGCCTCGCGGCGGGCGACCGCCTCCCAGTAGCGGGCGTCGAAGTCGGTGTCCTGGACGGTGTGCAGCTCACCGCGCTTCACCCCGTGCACATACGCGGCCAGTTCCTCCGCGTCGTTGCGCGGGGAGGGCACACCGGCGTCGGCGAGGCGCCGGGTGGCCTGGGCGACCTCCGCGAGCAGCACACTGCGGGGGCTCTGGGGGCGCTCCCCGGGCTGTTGCGGCACGCTGTTCCTCCGGCGATCTCAACGGGACGGGCTGGCGGGGCGGACGGGACGGGACGGACGGGCGGGAGTGGCCGGCGGGGCTCAGGCGGCGGCGAGCTTGGCGGCCGAGTCGGCGTCCACACAGGCCTGGATGACCGCGTCCAGCTCACCGTCGAGGACCTGGTCCAGGTTGTACGCCTTGAAGCCGACGCGGTGGTCGGAGAGGCGGTTCTCCGGGAAGTTGTAGGTGCGGATCTTCTCCGAGCGGTCCACGGTGCGCACCTGGCTGCGGCGGGCGTCGGCGGCCTTGCTCTCGGCCTCCTCCTGCGCGGCGGCCAGCAGCCGGGAACGCAGGATGCGCAGCGCCTGCTCCTTGTTCTGCAACTGGCTCTTCTCGTTCTGGCAGGAGGCGACGACCCCGGTCGGCAGGTGGGTGATGCGGACCGCGGAGTCGGTGGTGTTGACGGACTGGCCGCCGGGCCCGGACGAGCGGTACACGTCGATCCGCAGGTCGTTGGGGTTGATCTCGACGTCGATCTCCTCCGCCTCGGGCGTCACCAGGACCCCGGCCGCGGAGGTGTGGATACGGCCCTGGGACTCGGTGGCCGGCACCCGCTGCACCCGGTGCACCCCGCCCTCGTACTTGAGGCGGGCCCATACGCCCTGGCCGGGCTCCGGGCTCTGGCCGCCCTTGGTCTTCACGGCGACCTGGACGTCCTTGTAGCCGCCCAGCTCGGACTCGGTGGAGTCGATGATCTCGGTCTTCCAGCCGACGCGCTCCGCGTAGCGCAGATACATCCGCAGCAGGTCGCCGGCGAAGAGCGCGGACTCGTCGCCGCCGGCTCCCGCCTTGATCTCCAGGATGACGTCCTTGTCGTCGCTGGGGTCGCGCGGCACCAGCAGCAGCCGGAGCTGTTCGGTCAACTCCTCGCGCCGCTGCTCCAGTTCCTTCACCTCGGCCGCGAACTCCGGGTCGTCGGCGGCGAGTTCACGAGCGGTCTCGATGTCCTCCCCGGTGCCGCGCCAGGTGCGGTACGCGGTGACGATCGGGGTCAGCTCGGCGTAGCGCTTGTTGAGCTTGCGCGCGTTGGCCTGGTCGGCGTGGACCGCGGGGTCGGCGAGCTGCTTCTCCAGATCGGCGTGCTCGCCGATCAGTTCCTCGACCGCCTCGAACATCTCCGGCTCCTGAACTTCTGTGACTGACGGTGGCCGGTGCGCGACCGGCCGGGTGGACGACCAAAAACGCCGGTCCCGGTCCGTCCCCGGCGGGGGACGGCCGAGGACCGGCGCGGTCGGCTCGCTACTTCTTGGAGCCGGCAGCCTTGCCGAAGCGGGCCTCGAAGCGGGCCACACGGCCACCGGTGTCGAGGATCTTCTGCTTGCCCGTGTAGAACGGGTGGCACTCGGAGCAGACCTCGGCGCGGACGGTGCCGCTCTCGATGGTGCTGCGGGTCGTGAACGAGGCGCCGCAGGTGCAGCTCACCTGCGTCTCGACGTACTGGGGGTGGATGTCGCGCTTCAAGGTGTCTCCTATGTTCCGGGAGGGTGCCGGGTCGCCGCCGCGGGATGCGGGGGCGTGAACCGGGACCGGCGGACCAGTCTGCCAGGACCGGCCGTATCTCCCAAAACCGGGTCGGGGGCCCGGGTATTCCCTCTGGTCAGCACGGGCCGGGACGGGGATGGCCGAGGGCGGATCAGCGGCCGCCGACCACACGCCCGGCGTCGCCCTTGTCGCCCGCCGAGTCGCGTACCGCGGAGGCGGGGATGGGCTTGTCGGCCTTGAGCGCGGACCACACCTGGGCGTCGGCGCGGGCCAGCGGCAGGACGCGGTTGGCGTCGGCCGGGTCGTAGCGCACCGGCAGGGTCACCATGGTCATGTCCTGGCCGCCGATGTCCTTGAGGCTGCCCGCGAATCCGGCCAGTTGTTTGACGGAGTCCAGGTCGGAGTCGGTGGTGACGGCACTGGTGGCGGTGTCGGCCAGGTCGTACAGCTTCTTCGGGTTGCTGATCACGCCGACCTGCTTGACCTGGTTCAGCAGGGCCTTGACGAAGGCCTGCTGGAGCTGGATGCGGCCCAGGTCGCTGCCGTCGCCGACGCCGTGCCGGGTGCGGACCAGGCCGAGGGCCTGCTCACCGTCGAGCCGGTGCGCCCCGGGCGCCAGCCGCAGATGGCTCTTGGGGTCGTGTATGGCCCGGCTGGTGGTGACGTCCACGCCGCCGAGGGTGTCGACCAGCTTCTTGAATCCGGTGAAGTCGACCTCGACGTAGTGGTCCATGCGGATACCGGAGAGCGACTCGACGGTCTTCACCGCGCAGGCCGGACCGCCCACCGCGTAGGCCGAGTTGAACATCTGCTGCCGGGCGGCCGGCACCGGCCTGCCGTGCTTGTCGGTGCACTCGGGGCGGGTGACGAGGGTGTCCCGCGGTATCGACACCACACTGGCCTTCTTATGGCCCTTGGCGATGTGCACCACCATCGCGGTGTCGGAGCGCGCCCCGTCCTGCCCGTGCCCGTACGCGGCGTTGGCACCGGAGCGCGAGTCGGAGCCGAGGACCAGGATGTCCATGGAGCCGTTGTCCACGTTCCGCGGCCGGTCGCGGCCGAGTGCGGCGTTGATGTCCACGCCGTTGATGTTGCCGTTGAGCTTGAAGTAGACGTAGCCGAGGCCGGCGCCGCCGAGGACGACGAGTCCTGCGGCGGCCCAGGCGGTGACGAGGACCGCCTTGCTCCGCCTGCCGCGGGGCCTGCCTCGGCGGCCCTTCGCACGGGGGCGCGGGCTGCCGGTCTCGGGCGTGCTCTCGTCGTCGGGCATGTGCTCCTCAAGTCCTCGTCGGGTCGGGGTACCCCCTGCTGCCGGGGCCAGTCACGCTCCGGCCCCGCGCCCCGGAGGTGGGACGTGACGGCCGCCCTGAAGGGTTGCACAATGCACCGGGTCGTCCCGGTATCCACCCGCGTACACACAGTGGCCCGGCCCGCGTCGGCTGACGCCGGCTTCCCCCGCGACCTGGCGTTTTCACCGGCGCCGCGGCCCGGGCCCCGAGACCTCGGCGACTACAAGCCTGTGGTCAACGTCTCCCGGCGGCCGCACGCACGGCAGCCCCCGTCGGACGACGGGGGCTGCCGGACTGCCTCGGTACGGCGTCAGTCGTTGCCGTTGCCCGGGGTGGGCGTGGTCTTCTGGATCTGGAGCAGGAACTCCGCGTTGGACTTGGTCTGCTTCATCTTGTCCAGCAGCAGCTCGATCGCCTGCTGCTGGTCGAGGGCGTGCAGCACCCGGCGCAGCTTCCAGACGACGTTCAGCTCGTCGCCGCCCATCAGGATCTCTTCCTTACGGGTGCTGGACGCGTCCACGTCCACCGCGGGGAAGATGCGCTTGTCGGCGAGCTTCCGGTCGAGCTTCAGCTCCATGTTGCCGGTGCCCTTGAACTCCTCGAAGATCACCTCGTCCATCCGCGAGCCGGTCTCCACCAGCGCGGTGGCCAGGATGGTCAGCGAGCCGCCGTCCTCGATGTTGCGCGCGGCACCGAAGAAGCGCTTCGGCGGGTAGAGCGCGGTCGAGTCGACACCACCGGACAGGATGCGCCCGGAGGCCGGCGCCGCCAGGTTGTACGCACGGCCGAGACGGGTGATGGAGTCCAGCAGGACCACCACGTCGTGTCCCAGCTCCACCAGCCGCTTGGCCCGCTCGATGGCCAACTCGGCGACGGTGGTGTGGTCTTCGGCGGGACGGTCGAAGGTCGAGGAGATGACCTCGCCCTTCACCGACCGCTGCATGTCGGTGACTTCCTCCGGACGCTCGTCGACGAGGACGACCATCAGGTGGCACTCGGGGTTGTTGTGCGTGATGGCGTTGGCGATCGCCTGCATGATCATGGTCTTGCCGGTCTTCGGCGGCGCCACGATCAGACCGCGCTGCCCCTTGCCGATGGGCGAGACCAGGTCGATGATCCGGGTCGTCAGCACACCCGGGTCCGTCTCCAGGCGCATCCGGTCCTGCGGGTACAGCGGCGTCAGCTTGTTGAACTCCGGCCGCCCGCGCCCGTGTTCGGGCGCCATGCCGTTGACGGAGTCGAGGCGGACCAGCGCGTTGAACTTCTCCCGGCGCTCCCCCTCCTTGGGCTGGCGCACCGCACCGGTGAGGTGGTCGCCCTTGCGCAGACCGTTCTTACGGACCTGGGCCAGCGAGACGTACACGTCGTTCGGGCCGGGCAGGTAGCCGGAGGTGCGGATGAAGGCGTAGTTGTCCAGGATGTCCAGGATGCCCGCGACGGGGATCAGGACGTCGTCGTCGGAGATCTGCGGCTCGCCGACCTCGTCACGGCCGCGGCGGCCCCGGCGGTCCCGGTACCGGCCGCGCCGGCCGCGGCGCCCACCGGCGTCGTCGTCGAAACCGTCGTCCTGGCGGCTGCCTCCGCCGCCCTGCCCGCCCTGCTGGCGCTGCTGGTTGCCGCCGTCGTGCTTCTGGCCGTGCTGCTCGTCGCCCTTGCGGCGGTCGCGGTCACGGTCCCGGCCCCGGCCGCGGTCCCGGCGGTTCTGCCGGCCGTCGCCGTGCTCGCCACCGTCGTGCTTCTGGCCCTGGCCGCCGTCCTGCCCCTCGGCCTTCTCCCCGGCCTTCTCCGCCTTGTCGGAACGCTCGGCGCGCTCGGTCCGGGAATCGGCCTTCTGGTCGGGGCTGCCGGCCTCGGCGGTGGCGCGGCGGCGACGGCGATCGCCGCCGGCCTGCTCGTCGCCGGCGCCCTGGCCGGGGATGTCGATCTGCTCCTGCGTGGCGGCCGGTTCGGCCTTGGCCTCGGGTGCCTTCTCCGCGGCCTTCTCGGCCTTGGCGGCGCCCTCGTCGCCGGTGCGGGTCCGCGAGGTGGTGCGGCGCTTGGGCTTGGTCTCGGTGTCCGCGGGCGCGGCGGCGCCCGACTGGGCCTGCGCCTCCTTGATGACCTCGATCAACTGGCTCTTGCGCATCCGGGCGGTGCCCCTGATGCCGAGCCCGGAGGCGACCTGCTGCAGTTCGGCCAGCACCATGCCCTCAAGGCCGGTGCCACGGCGGCGCCTCGTCCCGCCGGACGCACCGGCGGCAGGCGCGGCGGAGGCGTCCGTGGCGGAGGCGGCAGCATTGTCGACCGTGCTGTCGGCGCTCACGCCCATCAGATCGGTGGTGTCGCTCACGAAGGGTCCTTCCCTGGAGCGGACGTCGGCCTGTCTGGCTCGGCGACCGGTTGTGCTGTCCGGCGATGGTCCTTGCTTGGGTGGACCGGCCGGGGCGGTGGTCCGCCACAGCGGGCGGAAGAGATAACTGGTGCTGGCGTGTCCCCAAGACGTGCCACGGATCGTTCTGTGTCACGCGGCTCGGTCACGCCTGTTCCGGAGCGTGCTCATGGTGCCGTTCTATGCGGAGCAAGAAACGGCTCGGGAGGCTCCCGGAAGGATGTCTGTCCCGGACTGGGACACGAAGCACCTCGCCATGCTGGGGTCGGGTGCAGACTTGAGGTTAACACTACCGGATCCAACAAACATTCCCCCTCTCGTCATCCGGTAACCCGGCGGCTACTCGGCGGCGGGCGGCGCGAGCGGCAGCACGCTCGTACCGCCGGTGTCCAGCGGCAGCCGGTTCGCCGCCCAGCCCGCACCGGCCAGCAGCGCCACCTTGTCCGCCTCGTCCGCGCTGGTCAGCGCCAGTACGGTCGGTCCGGCGCCGGAGATCACCGCGGGCACCCCGTCGCCCCGCAGCCGCTCCACCAGTGCGGTGCTCTGCGGCATGGCGGGGGCGCGGTACTCCTGGTGGAGCCGGTCCTCGGTGGCGGGCAGCAGCAGTTCGGGGCGCCGGGTCAGGGCCTCCACGAGCAGTGCGGCCCGGCCCGCGTTGGCCGCGGCGTCCACATGCGGGACGCTGCGCGGCAGCAGTCCGCGGGCGGTCTCGGTAAGCACCGGCTTCGACGGGACGAAAACCACCGGAACGACGGAATCGGCGGGCTCCATCCTGATCGCGCGGGCCGCGCCGCCGTCCATCCAGGACAGCGTGAACCCGCCGAGGAGGCAGGCCGCGACATTGTCCGGGTGGCCCTCGATCTCGGTGGCCAGCTCCAGCAGCGCGGTGTCGTCGAGGCGGGCGTCGCCCCCTATGGTCACCGCACGGGCGGCGACGATCCCTGCGCAGATCGCGGCGGAGGAGGAACCCAGGCCGCGGCCGTGCGGGATGCGGTTGGCGCAGACGACCTCAAGTCCGCGGGGCTGCCCGCCGAGCAGGTCGAAGGCGGTCCGCAAGGACCGTACGAGCAGGTGCTGTTCGTCGCGGGGAAGGGTGTCGCCGCCCTCGCCCGCGATGTCGATGTGCAGGCCGGAATCGGCGACCCGGACCACGACGTCGTCGTAGAGCCCCAGCGACAGGCCGAGGGCGTCGAAGCCGGGGCCGAGGTTGGCGCTGGTGGCGGGGGTGCGCACCCGGACGGCGGCGGCGCGGAACGCGGGACCGGCCATCGCTCGTGGACTCTCCTTGGGCTGCTGGATCGTTGCGCGGTCTCCGCGCGTTGCGGAGGCCTCGCGTGATCTTCGGTGGGCGAGCTGTCTGTCTGCCGGATGTCTCTGTACGTGTCTGGTGTCTTGTGGCGGCTGTCCGTGAGTGGGACCTCTGGGGTCCTGGGCCCCGGCGCGGCGCGCGGGGCCACGGGGACAGCGCTGCACCGCGGCAGGTGCGGTGAGCGGATTGCGTACAGCCTATCGAAGGATGCTTCGGTGGCGACACAGGGCGCACGGGAGGCGCACGGTGCGTGTCGGAAGCCCCTCGTGCACCCCCCACGCTGCTTGTACCGGCTTGCCCGGCTTTGCGGTTGCGAGGGCCGTTGCGTCAGGCGAGGCCGAGGTGCTCCGCGGCGGACACCGCGTCGACCGGGACCGTCATCGGCTGCGGCGCGCCGGCCACCGCCCAGTCCGGGTCCTTGAGGCCGTTGCCGGTGACGGTGCAGACGATGCGCTGGCCGCGGTCCACCTTGCCCTGCTCTGCGGCCTTCAGCAGACCGGCGACCGAAGCGGCCGAGGCCGGCTCCACGAACACACCTTCCCGGGACGCCAACAGCTTGTAGGCGCGCAGGATTTCACGGTCCGTCACCTCGTCGATGAAGCCGCCCGACTCCTGCTGCGCGGCGAGCGCGAACTGCCAGGAGGCGGGGTTGCCGATGCGAATCGCGGTGGCGATCGTCGACGGGTCCTTGACCACCTCGCCGCGCACGATGGGCGCCGAACCGGAGGCCTGGAAGCCCCACATCCGCGGCGTGGAACCGGCCGGCCCGTCCGCCTCGTACTCGCGGTACCCCTTCCAGTACGCGGTGATGTTGCCCGCGTTGCCGACCGGCAGGACGTGGATGTCGGGGGCGGTGCCGAGAGCGTCGACGATCTCGAAGGCGGCGGTCTTCTGGCCCTCGATACGTACCGGGTTGACCGAATTGACCAGTGCCACCGGGTAGTTCTCGGAGAGGGCGCGGGCCAGCGTGAGGCAGTCGTCGAAGTTGCCCTCGACCTGGAGGATCTTCGCGCCGTGCACCAGGGCCTGGCCCATCTTGCCGAGTGCGATCTTGCCCTGCGGCACCAGCACCGCGCTGACCATGCCGGCCCGTACCGCGTAGGCGGCGGCGGAGGCCGAAGTGTTGCCGGTGGAGGCGCAGATGACGGCCTGGGCGCCCTCCTCCTTGGCCTTGGTGATGGCCATCGTCATCCCGCGGTCCTTGAAGGAACCGGTCGGGTTGGCGCCCTCCACCTTGAGGTGGACCTCGCAGCCGGTGCGCTCGGAGAGCACCTGGGCCGGCACGAGCGGCGTGCCGCCCTCGCGCAGCGTGACGACCTCGGTGGTGTCGGAGACCGGCAGCCGGTCCCGGTACTCCTCGATGATTCCGCGCCACTGATGGGTCATTGCTGGTTACTCTCCTTCAACCCGCATCATGCTGGCGACACCGCGCACGGTGTCGAGGTCGCGCAGCGCTGCGACGGTGCCGGTGAGGGCGGCGTCGGTGGCGCGATGGGTGACGACGACGAGCGAGGCCTCGCCCGAACCGTCCTGCCGTACCTGCTGGCGCACCGTGTCGATGGACACGCTGTGCTCGGCGAAGACCGTCGCCACCTGGGCGAGGACACCCGGTTTGTCGGCCACGTCGAGGCTGATGTGGTAGCGGGTGACGACCTCGCCCATCGGGGAGACGGGGAGCCGGGTGTAGGCGGACTCGCCCGGTCCGGTGGCCTCTCCGAGCTTGTTCCGGCAGACGGCCACCAGGTCGCCGAGGACCGCGGACGCCGTCGGCGCACCGCCCGCCCCCGGCCCGTAGAACATCAACTGCCCGGCCGCCTCCGACTCCACGAACACCGCGTTGTACGCCTCCCGTACGGAGGCCAGCGGGTGGCTCAGCGGGATCATCGCGGGATGCACCCGGGCGGTCACCGAGCCGCCGTCCGCGGCCCGTTCGCAGATCGCGAGCAGCTTGATGGTGCAGCCCATCTCCTTCGCGGACGCGAAGTCGGCGGCGGTCACCTCGGTCATGCCCTCGCGGTACACATCGTCCAGGCGGACCCGGGTGTGGAAGGCGATCCCGGCCAGGATCGCGGCCTTGGCGGCGGCGTCGAAGCCCTCCACATCGGCCGTGGGATCGGCCTCCGCGTAGCCGAGCGCGGTGGCCTCGTCCAGGGCCTCCTGGTAGCCGGCGCCGGTGGTGTCCATCTTGTCGAGGATGAAGTTGGTGGTGCCGTTGACGATGCCCAGCACGCGGTTGACCTTGTCGCCGGCGAGGGACTCGCGCAGCGGACGGATCAGCGGGATGGCGCCGGCGACGGCCGCCTCGTAGTACAGGTCCCGGCCGTGCTCCTCGGCGGCGGCGTGCAGGGCGGCGCCGTCCTGCGCCAGCAGCGCCTTGTTGGCGGAGACCACGGAGGCGCCGTGCTTGAAGGCGGTGGTGATGAGCGAACGGGCCGGCTCGATCCCGCCGATGACCTCCACCACCACATCGATGTCGCCGCGTTTGACCAGGGCGGTGGCGTCGGTGGTGATCAGCGCCGGGTCGACGCCCTCACGCACCCGCGACGGGCGGCGGACCGCGACCCCCGCCAGCTCCAGCGGCGCCCCGACCCGTGCCGCGAGGTCCTCGGCGTGCGTCGTCATGATGCGCGCCACCTCGGAGCCGACGACCCCACAGCCCAGCAGCGCCACCTTCAGCGGACGCGTACGCATCATCCGACCTCGCTTCTCGTACTTCTACGGTTGGTCCAGTCTCACTCACCGGACGGAGGATTCTTCGCCCCGTCCGGATCCTGAGATGTCGATTTCAACTATCCGAGGTCGAGACGCAGGAGATCCTCCTCCGTCTCCCGCCGGACGATCACCCGCGCCTCGCCGTCCTTCACGGCGACGACCGGCGGGCGAAGCGCGTGGTTGTAGTTGCTGGCCATGGAACGGCAGTAGGCGCCGGTCGCCGGCACCGCGATCAGGTCGCCCGCCGCCAGGTCCGAGGGCAGGAAGGCGTCCTTCACCACGATGTCCCCGCTCTCGCAGTGCTTGCCGACCACCCGGCACAGCATCGGCTCCGCCTCCGAGGCCCGCGAGGCCAGCGCCACCGAGTACTCGGCGTCGTACAGCGCGGTCCTGATGTTGTCCGACATACCGCCGTCCACCGACACATAGGTACGCAAGCCCTCCAACGGCTTGACCGTACCCACCTCGTAGAGCGTGAACGTCGTCGGGCCGACGATCGCGCGGCCCGGCTCCACCGAGATCCGCGGGGTGCGCAGCCTCGCCGCGAGGCACTCCCGGCCGACGATCTCGCCCAGCGCCTTGGCGATCTCCTGCGGCTCCCGCGGATCGTCGTCCGCGATGTACGCGATGCCGAGGCCGCCGCCGAGGTCGATCTCGGGCAGCTCCACCCCGTGCTCGTCCCGCACCTGGGCGAGCAGCGAGACCACCCGGCGGGCCGCCACCTCGAAGCCCGCCATGTCGAAGATCTGCGAGCCGATGTGCGAGTGCACACCGAGCAGTTCGAGGCTGTCCTGGGCCAGCGCCCGCCGTACCGCCTCCGCCGCCTGCCCGTCCGCGAGGGCGATACCGAACTTCTGGTCCTCGTGCGCGGTGGCGATGAACTCATGGGTGTGCGCCTCCACCCCCACCGTCACCCGGATCTGCACCCGCTGCCGCCGCCCGAGGCGCCGCGCCGTCCCGGCGACCCGCTCGATCTCCTGGAAGGAGTCGAGCACGATCCGCCCCACCCCGGACTCCACGGCCCGCTCGATCTCCGCCGCCGACTTGTTGTTGCCGTGCAGCGCGATCCGCTCCGCGGGCATCCCCGCGGCCAGTGCCGTCGCCAGCTCCCCGCCCGAGCACACATCGAGGTTGATGCCCTCCTCGTGCAGCCAGCGGACCACCGCCCGGGACAGGAACGCCTTGCCCGCGTAGAAGACGTCCGCGCCCGGCCCGAAGGCACCACGCCAGTCGTGCACCCGGGCCCGGAAGTCCGACTCGTCCATGAAGTACGCGGGGGTGCCGAACTCCTCGGCCAGCCGCGTCACCGGCACCCCGCCGACGGTCAGCACCCCGTCCTCGCCGCGGCGCACGGTACTGGCCCAGACCTTGGGCTCCAGGGTGTTCAGGTCGGCGGGCGGAGCGAAGTAGTGCCCCTCGGGCAGCACATCGGCGTGACGGGGCCCGGCGGGGTGTGCGGAACGGCTCATGGTGTGACTCTCTCGTACGTGGTTCTGAGTTCAGATGGTCTCGGGGGCGTCGACGCCGAGCAGGGACAGGCCGCCGGCCAGCACCGTCCCGGCGGCTTCGGCGAGCGCCAGCCGGGCCCGGTGGGCGGCCGAGGGTTTCTCGTCCCCCATGGGCAGCACCGCCACCGCCGCCTGGAAACCGAGGAAGGCGTCCGCCACCGCCACCGACTGCCGGGCCACCCGGTCCGGCGCCCGCAGCCGGGCGGCCGCGGCCAGCGCCACCGGGTACCCGGCGAGCGCCGCCAGCAGCGGAGCGGCCTCCTCCGGCAGCGGTCCCTCGGGGTCGGACCCGAACCCGAGCTCGGCGGCGTTCCGCACCAGCGCCCGGGTACGCGCGGCGGCGTACCGCACCCGGAACAGCGGATTCTGCTCCCGCTGCACCAGATGCTCCGCCCCGATCCGCGGCCGGTCGCCCCCCGCCACCGCCAGCAGCGCCCACCGCCCGCCATCCACCCCCAGCACCCAGGGATCGGACGGGGCGGGAACGGGACGGACGTGGTGGGGGGTGCGGTCGCGGTGACCGCCGTGGGCGTCACCGGTGTCATAGGCGGCATAGGCGCCATCGGTACGGGCGAGGGCGGCGGTGACCCGGTTCGCGCCCGGCCCGTCCCAGCTCACCGTCCACCCCTGGCTCTCCAGCACCCGCACCAGCGCCTCCGCCACCACCACCGCCCGCACCTCGGCGGGGACCACCAGACGCAGTTCCCGGGAGGCCGCTGCCGGCTCCGCCCCAACGAACCCGTACCGCTCCCCCGCCGCCAGTACCGCCCGTACCAACTCCCGCCCGTGGCGGGCGCCGTCCAGCGTGATGTTGAGGAAACCGGGGCCGGTGATGTCGACCGCCCGGATCCCGTCCGAGCCCGCCAGCAGCCGCCGCCGGATCACCTCGGCCACCTGCCGCGGCGCCCGTCCGGCCGGCCTCGCCAACTGCAACGCGATACCCGTCGCATAGTCCCCGCAGCCGCCGGGCCGCGGCCGCTCCACCACGGTCCGCTCCGGGACGGCCACCGAAAGCTCCCCGGCGTCGACGGCGGAACGCACCGCGTGCAACACGGTGCGCGAGAGCTCGACGGGGGTCACGGCACAAGCGTATGGGAGGGAGGGGGTGCGTCGGCGACCCGGTTTCGCATCCCGGGACGGCGGTCAGGCCCGGTCGGCCCGCGTCAGGAACCCGACCCCTGCTCGGCCCCCTCGGCCTCGCCCTCCTCGCCCCGCTCGGCGTCCCGGTCGCACACCGGCCGGCTCCGCGGCCCCCGCTGCACCAACCGCCGTACCGTGGCCACGAGTTCATCCGGTTCGAACGGCTTCGCCACGACGGCGTCGACGCTCGTCTCCGGACCGGCGCCCACCTCCTCCGGCACCGAGGCGCTGACGATCACCAGCGGCAGCGACCGGGTCCGCGGATCGGACCGCAGCCGGGCCGCCGTCCGCAGCCCGTCCAGCCGGGGCATCACGATGTCGAGGGTGACGAGATCGGGCCTGACCTGGTGCACCACCTCAAGGCACTCGACGCCGTCGGCAGCGGTCACCACCTCGAAACCCTCCAGTTCGAGGTTGACCCTGATCAGTTGCCGGATCACCTTGTTGTCGTCGACGACAAGCACCCGGCCGAGCACGCCTGACACCCTTCGAGACTAGGACTGCTCCCGAGACCGCGTCCGCCCTTTGCCCACTTCCACCCCCTGCGGGTGACCTCCGCTCTCCCGTTGCCGATCAAGCGTCCGGCCCCTCCAAAACCGTTCATGACCACCCCGAAGGAGCTGGTAGTGTTCTACCCGTCACCGCGCAACAGCGCCCGACACGCCCCCGTAGCTCAGGGGATAGAGCAACGGCCTCCGGAGCCGTGTGCGCAGGTTCGAATCCTGCCGGGGGCACCTTGAAGAAGGTGCCCGAAGACCCCGACATCAGCGCTTCCGCTGAGGCCGGGGTCTTTTAGCGACCCCAAGTCCCCGCTGTCAGTGGGGTGTTGGGGCAGGGTGCGTGTGGCAGCGGGTGCCGGAGGGGTGTCAGTCCAGGAGGCCGAGGCGGGTGATCTCCCGTCCCGCGGAGCGGTCCATCACCATCCGCAGGCCGGCCTTGCGGGTGCGGTCGTAGGCGGCCTCGTCGATGACGTCGAGCTGGAACCAGACGGCCTGGGCGCCGATCTCCACGGCCTGGTCCGCGACGTCGCCGGCGAGGGAGGAGTTGACGAACACATTCACCACGTCGACCGGGAACGGGATCTCCGCGAGGGAGGCGTAGCCCTGCTCGCCGTGCACCGTCTCGGCCTTCGGGTGCACCGGCACCACCTTCTTGCCGATGCGCTGGAGCTTCGCGGCGACGCGGTAGGCGGCCCGCTCGGGGTTGTCGGACAGGCCGACCACGGCCCAGACGTTCCCACCGGCGGTGAGAATCCGCTCTGTCGTCGTGTCATCGCTGTCATCCGTCATGCCCCGCACCGCCATTCGCTTGTGAGTTCCGCGCCGCTTGCCACCGACCGCGTCAGCCGCGTACGGCGACGTTAGCGGGTTCTGGATACTGTATGCAATAGCGCAGGAGGTGCGGATCAGCCCTGCGCGGGCTGCGGCGCCTTGGGTGAGGTTCTGCGCGGAGTCGCGCGATCCAGATGGACGACCACGGTCGAGTAGAAGCGGTGCACCACGTCGTCGACGCTGCGGATAAAGCCTGACTCGGCGTTGCCGCGACTGCTTCCCATGCTCTTCATCAGGGAGAGACGGAAGCCGGTGATACGAGTTCCGCTGTCCTTGGGGAGCATGTCCGCGGGCTCCGGGCGCAGCCGTTCCAGAGTGCCGCGCGGGCCGCCCTGCTCCACGTCAACAAGGGTTTCTATATGGAGAGTTGACGGCGCTTCAGCGAGGGTCCGGATGAGTCGCTTCGCCCAGGTGAGGGGATACCCCTGCTCGGGTGCGGGGAATTCGATGGAGGTCCGCAGCCTGCTGGTACGGAGATCCGCGCTGATCGCCAGAATGCCGGGCGTTCCCTCGATACGCAGTTCCGCCTGCAATTTTCCGTCGAGGCAGAGTTGATCGGCGAGGAGATTCCGCCGGGCCTCCGGATCCGTTCCGCGACGGGTGCGCTGAACCGGCAGGACCTTCTGCCCCAGTTCACCGCCGAGCCCGAGGCATACCTGCCGGGTGAGCCGCTCCCAGCTCTCCACGACTTCCAGTGCGCGCGGATCTCCCTGGCACAGCGTCTCGTCATCGATTCCATTGCGTACCGGCACCCAGGCCGGGCCCATGTTCTGGAAACCGTGGCAACCGGAATTGTCGTGCCTGAGATAATGGAGTAGTTCCTGTAGCAGCCAGGCGTGGGCCGCGTTGACGACGCCCTCGTGGCGGATCAACATCTGGGCCTGGTGCGCGACTTCGACCCAGGACAGATGCCGGAGGGCGACCTTGTTCCTGCGCCTTCCGTCAATCTTGACGTCGACCAGCGGGCTGCCTTCCAGGGCGACGTCGTTCGACAGCGTGATAACGGCCTCATAGCCCCGGCGTGCGGCGATATCCGCGTATGCCTGGACCTGATCGGCCCTGAGGGCGTTGCCATTGGTCTTTGTCTCGACCAGTGCCGTCCACAGCTTGCCGGCCCGCTCGACCCGGATCACCCCGTCGGGGCGCCGGGGAGCGTCACCGTGCGGAAGGCGGGCACAGCGGCCGATCGAGGCCTTTAGGCCACGCACAGCGCGGGCTGCTGCACAGCCCGGCAGGGGCGTGGAGGCGGAGCAGTCGCAGGTTGTGACCGGCTTCGGACGATGTTGCGGGTGGTTCACGGCGTTGTCCCGGTTGTACCTCGGGGCGGATCACCGCTGGTCGGGAAGGGTTAGCGTACGTGGTGGCCGGTGGCTTGAAAGCTTCGGCCGTACGGGATCGTGACGCGGGCCGGTGACGGCCGTCGTCACAACGACTTGGCAAGGGTGGGCACATGACCAGAGGACTCGGCGCGGCCGGAGGCAGAACCTCACGGCGGAAGCTGCTGCGGGTGGCGGGGAGCGGTGCCGCGCTGGCGGTGCTGGGCGCGGGGGCCGCCGGCTGCCGGCAGGACGACCAGCCCAAGGGCGGGGGCAAGGAGCCGTCGTCCGCCGCCAGTTCGGGCAGTGGCTCGGGCAGCGGCTCGGGTGGGAGTGACGGGCGGGCGCCGAAGCCGCTGTGGAGCAAGCCCAGTGCCACCCAGATCAACTCGCAGGACGGCGGGCTGCTGGCCACCGCCGGAGTGGTGCTCGCCGCCGGGGAGCCGCTCACCGCGCGGGACGCGAAGACCGGCGCCGAGCGCTGGTCGCTGGCCGAGGGCACGACGGCGGGGGCGCGGCTGCTGTTGGGCGGGGGCACGCTGTTTCTCGCCAGCGGGAAGTTCGACGGCAGCATCGGCGGACTCGACCCCGCCACCGGCAAGGAGACCTGGCGCAGCCGGCTGGGCCCCGACTTCGACCAGCCGCGGCCGATCGCCGCCGACGACAAGCAGGTGTATGTCACCGCGGCGATCCTCAAGAAGGGTCTGATGACCCGTACCAATGTGATCGCGGCGCTCAACGCCCGTACGGGCAAGCTGGTTTGGCGGGAGAAGCGGGACACCGGTACCGAGGAGAACGGCATCAACGCCGTCGTCCAGGGCAACCGCCTCGTCTACACCGACATACGCAAGAACCTCACCGTCCGCGACACCGCCACCGGCCGGCAGGTGTGGACGCACAAGACCGGCAAGACCAACTACGGCAGTTTCGCGGTGCACCAGGACCTGGTGATCGTGGCGCAGGGGGCCTCACTGCAGGCGTTCCGGCTGTCCGACGGTGGCCGGAAGTGGTCGGTGAAGGCCAAGGACTTCGACACGTTCAAGGCGCCGAGCGTGCTGGACGGCATCCTCTACGTCGCGGACAGCGGCCGGAACCTGTGGGCGATGGACCCGTCGAACGGCAGGACCCACTGGCGCCGCGACGACCTGGCCAACGCGAACCGCACCGCACCGATCCAGTTCGTCAAGGTCAAGGACACCCTCTACGGGGGCACCGAACTGGACGACCGCGGCGGGGTGCACGCCTTCGACGTGAAGACCGGCGCCCTGCGCTGGACCTTCAACGACAACTCCGGCGACTTCCACGAATGGCTCGTCGCCACCGACGGCACCCACGTCTTCGCCCACCACGGCAAGAAACTCCACGCCCTGCCGGCGTGACCGGTAACGGGCCGGGTCCGCCCCCGGCCGGTCCGGGCCGAGCGCCGGACCGGCCGGGGGCGGCGTCATCGCGGTCCCCGTGTCCGGCGGCCGCCCCGCGCCTCCCGTCAACCACCCCCCGCATAAGGTCCCGCGCCCTTCAGGGTCTGGTGGGTGGGGGTGGTGATGGTGTGGTGGAGGCCGGGGAGGGTGGCGATGGAGTGGGTGAGGTAGCGGTAGAAGTGCTGGGCGTCGGGGACGTCCACGGAGGCGTAGATGTTGGTGGTGCCGGTGGTGGCGGCGGCGAAGGCTACTTCGGGGTGGGCGGCGAGGGCGGTGCCGGCGGCGGAGAGGGAGGCGGGGGCGATCTCCAGCCAGAGGCCGGCCCGGAAGTGCCGGTGCAGCAGGCTGGGGTGGTATTCGAGGTCGAAGTAGAGGACGCCGGAGGTGCGGAGTTCGGTGATCCGGCGGCGGACGGTGGAGGGGGACAGGCCGGTGGTGGCGGCGAGTTCGGCGGCGGGGGTGCGGCCGTCGCGGGCCAGGGCGTCGAGCAGGAGCCGGTCGGCGTGGTCGAGGAGGGCGGGGGGCTGGGGTTCGGCCGGGGGTCGCGGGGTGGGGTCGCGGGTGAGGGCGGCGGCCTGGTCGGGGGTGAGGGGGCCGCGTTTGTTGATCGGGCCGAGGTCGTGGCCGTAGTAGATGTGCAGCAGGCAGTGGGCCGACATGTCGACTACCCGGGGGGTGCGGGGCAGTCGTTGGAGGACGCGGGCGTCGGCGGGGGTGCCGTCGCGGGTGCGGACCACGCAACTGATCTCGGTGCCGCCGGAGACGAGTTGGACCCAGGTGGTGTCGGTGCGGCGGGCCAGGGCCTCGCCGATGGGGGCGGCGGCGTCGGGCGTGCAGCGGACGCGGACGAGCCAGAGGGAGTCGCCGAGGCGGAACGGCGCGGTCAGCCCCAGCAGCCGGAGTGTGCCGGCGGAGCGGAGGCGGGCCCAGCGGCGGGCGACGGTCTGGTCGGAGACGCCGAGTACCGCGGCGATCTCGCGGAACGAGGCCCGCCCGTTGATCTGGAGGGCGTGCGCCAGCGCCTGGTCGCCTTCGTCAAGAACGCGGTCCGGGTACGGCTCTGTGTCGAGATACGTCGCCATGCCCCTCATGATGTCGGATCCGCGCGAACGGCTGCCCCCGGTACCGGACTTCACCGGCGCTGCGCGGAGACTTGCCGGGGGGGACCGGCCGGCAGCGGCGCGCGGGCGCCCGTACCGGCGGTATCGGCATGGCGAGACGGAACGGACGGAGTGTGGGGGCTATGCGCAAGTGGTGGCCGTTGGCGGCGGTGTGCCTGGGCGCGTTCATCCTGCTGGTGGACGTGACCATCGTGAATGTGGCACTGCCCACCATGGCCGACGAGTTGCACGCGGACTTCGCCTCCCTCCAGTGGGTGGTCGACGGGTACGCGCTGGCGCTGGCGGCGCTGCTGCTGGCCTCGGGTGCGCTGGCGGACCACTTCGGCCACCGGCGCCTGTATGTGTACGGGCTGGTGGTGTTCGCGGCGGCCTCGCTGGCCTGCGGGCTGGCGCCGAACGCGGGGCTGCTGGTGGCGGCGCGGGTGGTGCAGGGCGCCGGTGGGGCCGCGATGTTCGCCACCGCGCCCGCCCTGCTGCTCACCTCGTACCAGGGCCGGGACCGGGGTACCGCCTTCGGGGTGTGGGGCGCCGCGAACGGGGCGGCGGCCGCGGCGGGTCCGCTGCTCGGCGGGCTGCTCACCGAGCATCTGGGGTGGGCGTCGATCTTCCTGGTCAATCTGCCGGTGGCCGCGATCGCCGTCACCCTCACCCTGCGGGTCGTCCGCCGGGACGCGATACGGCCGCCGGGCGCCGGGGAACGGCCGGTGCGGGTCGATGTGCCGGGGGCGGCCGCGTTCACGGTGGCGGCCGGCGCCCTCACCTATGCGCTGATCCGGGGCGGGGAGACCGGCTGGACGTCGGGGCAGGTGCTGGGCGTGTTCGGGGTGACGGCGCTGGCGCTGGTCGTCTTCGTGCTGGTGGAGCGGCGGGCGGCGCACCGCGGCCGGGCCCCGATGCTGGATCTGGCGCTGCTGCGGCGGCCCTCGTTCGCCGGTCTGATGGGGGGCGCGTTCCTGCTCCAGGGCGGTGCGTTCGGCTCGCTGGTGCTGGTGTCGCTGTGGTTGCAGTCGGTGCTGCGGCTGTCCCCGGTCGCGGCGGGGCTGGCGCTGACTCCGCTGGCCGCGGCGTCCTTCCTGGTGGCGGCGTTCGCGGGGCGGCATATGCAGCGGCTGGCGCCGCGGCTGCCGGTCGGGGTGGGGCTGCTGTGTGTCGCGGCGGGGATGCTGCTGCTGCGGTCCGGGATGTCGGCGGACGCGGGCCGGGGTTCGCTGGTCGCGGGGCTGCTCGTCACCGGGGTCGGGGTGGGGCTCGCGACTCCGGTGCTGGTGTCCGCGGCGACGTCCACGGTGCCGCCGCGGCAGGCCGGGATGGCGGGCGGCGCGGTCAACACCTTCCGGCAGTTGGGCATGACGCTGGCGATCGCCGTGCTCGGGGTGGTGTTCACCCATCGTGCGGCGGCGGTGCTCGGCGCCTCCGGTGCGGTGCCGGACGCCCGGGACGGGGCGGCGGCGCTGGCCGCGGGGCAGGCGCAGCGGCTGGTGGCGGGCGCCCCGCCGGAGCACCGCGGGGCCGCCGGGGACCTGGTGCGCCACGCCTTCGCCTCGGGTCTCGACCAGGTCTTCCTGTGGTCGGCCGTGGCCGCCGCACTGGCCGGGGTCCTGGTGCTGCTCCTGGTACGCCCGGAGCGGACGCCCCCGGGCACCGCGCCCGCCGCCGGTGACATCGACGTACCCGCGCAAGCCCGGGAGCCCGCGGCGGCCCGGACCGCGCCCGCCCCCGCCGCCGCGGCCGACGGCGAGCGCCCCGCGGGCACGTAGGCTGGCCGCCCACAGACTGATCGGGTAACGCGGCACCGCAGGACGGGAGTTCACCGATGGCAGAGCAGGGCGTGGGGGACGACGGGGATGTGGCGGCACGGCTGGTGACCACCCAGCCGCACACCGCACGGATCTGGAACTACTGGCTCGGCGGCAAGGACCACTACGCGGTGGACCAGGCGGCCGGGGACCAGATCCGCCAACTGCACCCGGGGATCGGCGAGTACGCGCGAGCGGACCGGCTCTTCCTGGGGCGCGCGGTGCGGCATCTGGTGTCCGACTGCGGGATCCGCCAGTTCCTGGACATCGGCACCGGCCTGCCCTCCGCGGACAACACCCATGAGGTGGCGCAGCGCCTGGCCCCCGAGTCCCGGGTGGTCTACGTCGACAACGACCCGCTGGTGCTGGTGCACGCGCGCGCCCTGCTGACCAGCACCCCCGAGGGCCGTACCGACTACCTCGACCAGGATCTGCGCAATGTGGACGCCATCCTGGAACGCGCCAGGGAGACCCTCGACTTCTCCCAGCCGGTGGCCCTGATGCTGCTCGGTGTGGTCATCTTCGTGGAGGACGACGAGGAGGCGTACGGGATCGTGCGGCGGCTGATGGACGCGTTGCCCGCGGGCAGCCATCTGGTGCTGTCGCACACCATCACCAGCGCGGCGATGCCGGACGTGGACGAGGCGGTCGCCTTCTGGAACGAGAACGGCACCCCGAAGCTGACCCAGCGCACCCCGGAGCGCGTCGAGCGGTTCTTCGACGGGCTGGAGCTGCTGGAGCCGGGCGTCGTCTCCTGCAACCGCTGGCGCCCGACGCCGGACATGGCGGACCTGCCCGAAGAGGTCGCCATGTACGGCGGCGTGGCCCGCAAGGCCTGACCCCGGCTCCCTCAACTCCCCTTGCCCGCCGGGTCGTTGACCGCTTCCACCGTCATGGCTCCCGCCAGAGTTCCGCGTGGCGGGCCAGTTCGTGGAGGTGGTCGAGCTGACGGGCGGTGAGCTGGCCGGTGAGGGGCGCCAGTGCGGAGACCTGGCGCTCCCGGTAGACCCGGACGTCGGAGAGGGTGGCGGCGACGTCGAGTCCGGCCGCGGCGACGAAGACCAGCACCGGTTCGACCCGCAGCGGGAAGTCGCAGTGCCGCTCCAGGGTCTTCTGCACGAAGGCGGCCTCGGCGCGGCACTCGGCGAGGTACGGCAGCGGCTCGCCGTCCCCGATGCGGACCGCGTCCTCCTCCACCCGTACCGGCTGCTGCGGGTGGTGGACGGTGCGGACGGTGAAGACGCCGCCGGGGCCGAGCAGCAGATGGTCCAGGTCGGCGCCGTCCGGTAGCGGGACGGAGTGCAGTACGCGCCAGCCGTGGCGGGTGAGGCGGTTGAGCTCGGCGCCGGCGCGGCGTTCGCCGAGGAGGTCCCGGCGGCGGTCCTCGTCCAGCGGGCGGCGGCGCAGGATGCGGGAGCTGAGGCGCTCCAACGTGCCCGTGTCGGCGGCGCCTTCCTCGGTCCGGCCGGGGGCGGCGGTGCGCAGACCGGCGCCGGGGCGGCGGCCCGCGAGGTCGGTGGCGGGGGTGAGCGGCGGCAGCGGCGCGGCCGGACGGCGGCCTTCCGGGGGCCGCCGCGGATTCTCCCGCAGCTTGTTGAGGCTCTGCCTGAGCGCCTGGGAGCGGTCCCGGAACGCGGTGGCCTCGTCGGCCCTGCCGCCGCCCGGCCCGCGTTCGCTCCCCTCACCGGCGGACGCGGGACCCGGCAGCGGCCCCTCCCCCGGCCAGAACGCCTTACGGTCCTGCCCGGCCGGGGGCTCCTGGCCGTCGTCGGACGGGACCGCGGCCATCGGCTCCTCGGGCGGCGCGGCCCCGGTGCTCTGCTCCCCCTCGTCCGCGTCCTCGGCGACGCTGGGGGCGTGCACGGAGACCCGGGGGCGGGCCGGCAGGAGTTCGGGCACGCGGCGGGCCAGCGCGTCGGTGACGGCGTCCCGGTAGCGCGCGTGGACCACGGTGATCTCGCCGGTTCTGCGGTCGGCCCAGCCGATGGCGGTGCCGTCGGGAAGGTTCACATAGAGACGGTCGTGTCCGAAGTACTGCCATGCGGTGACCGTCAGTTCCTCGACCATGCCCTGCCTCCTTCGCCCCCGTGCGGTTCCCGGTGCTGTGCTGCTCAACTGCTCTCCCGCGCCGTGGTTCTGCTGGTGCCCTGCCCCTCCAGGCTGCATTCCGGTGGGGTACGCGGAGAAGGGCGCAGGGCGGGCGCATCGGGTCGGCGGCGCGCCCGGGGTCCGTCTCCCCCGCCGGGCCTGCGGGTATGCCCTCGGTACGTGCCCTGCCCGGACGGTCCTGGTGCAGGGGAGCGCATGAGGAGGAAGGGGCCGGATCACGGGGCACACTCCGAACTGGCGTGCCCCCCGCGGTTTTCGGCCACCCTCGGGACGGGGCTCCGGGGTCCGTTGTCAGTGCCGGAGAGTAGCGTCACTCACTGTGACCGACAAGCCCGAAGAGTACGCCACGAGAGCCGCCGTCGCCCCCGCCGCGGAGGGCACGCACGCCTCCGAGCCCGCCTTCCTCAGCGACACCCGCGCCTTCTACGACACCATCGCCGCCGACTACGACGCCCACTTCGGCGACACCCTGGCCACCAGACCGGTGGACCGCTCGGTCCTGGCCGCCTTCGCCGAGCTGGTGCGGTCGGCGGGCGGCGGGCCGGTCCTGGACGCGGGGTGCGGTCCGGGGCGGGTGACGGCGCATCTGGCCGGTCTCGGCCTGGAGGTGTCGGGGCTCGATCTCTCCCCGGGGATGGTCCGGTTGGCCCGCGCCGCCCATCCCGGGGTGCGGTACGAGACGGGGGCGCTGGGGCGGCTGCCGGTGGCGGACGGCGCGCTCGCCGGGCTGGTCGCCTGGTACTCGCTGATCCACACCCCGTGGGAGCGACTGCCGGAGGTCTTCGCGGAGTTCCGCCGTGCGCTGGCGCCGGGCGGGCTGCTGCTGGCCGCCTTCCAGGTCGGGGCCGAACCGCTGCGCCTGGAGCGGCCGTTCGGCCATGAGGTGTCGCTGGACTTCCGGCGGCTGGATCCGGAGGAGGTCGCCGGGCTGCTGCGCCGGGCCGGTTTCAGCGAGCGGAGCCGGCTGGTCCGGGCGGCACTGGAGAGCTTGGGCGAGGGGGTGCCGCAGGCCTTCCTGATCCTCCGCGCGGACGAGGAGCCGGCCCCCGCTCCCGCCCAACTCCCCGCTCTCCCACCGCAGTTGCGCCAGACCGTGCTGGACGGGCCGGACGCGCGGGCGCTGGCCGAGTTCTACCGGCGGCTGCTGGGGCTGCGGTACCGGCCCGGGGACGAGCCGCCCGCCGCGGGCGCGCCGGATCCCCTGGGCGCGGACTGGCTGGTGCTCCAGGACGCCTCGGGCATACCCCGGTTGGCGTTCCAGCAGGTGGACCGGTGGAAGCCGCCGACCTGGCCCGGCGGTCCGCGCCCGGCGCAGCTCCATCTGGATCTGACGGTGGGCACCGCGGCCGAGCTTCAGGCACAGCACGAGCGGGTGACGGCGCTCGGCGCCCGGCTGCTGGCGGACCGTTCCACGGACCCGGAGGAGCCCCTTCGGGTGTACGCGGACCCGGCGGGTCATCCGTTCTGCGTCTTCGTCCGGCCAACTACGGGGAGGTGACCGCCTCTTGAGCGCGGCCGCCCGGTCGCCTACGTTCGGGACGGTGGATCCTGCGAGCTTCGGACTTCGGGTCGGGTCGGCTGTCGTCACCCCGCTGGTGAAGAGACTCTTCGTACCGGACGGTCCGGGCGCGGGTCTGGTGGACCGGGGGGTGCGGCTCTCCGCGCTGGTGTCCTTCCGCGGGGAGCAGCGCACCCTGACGCGGGCCGATCTGCACAAGCTGACGGACGAGCTGGTGCGGCGGGCGCTCCGGTCGACGGGGCCGCGGGAGGGCTTCCCGGCGGACGAGCACACCGCGGTGGTGGACGCCCTGGTGTCCACCCTGTACGGGCTGGGCGACCTGGACATGGACGACGTGCAGGCGGTGGCGCTGGGGCCGCAGGAGTTCGCCCGCCGGCTGCGGCGTGAAGTACCGGACGCCTGCCGGGAGTTGTCGGCGGACGCGAGCTGGTTCCACGACCGGCTGGTGGACACCGCGTGCCTGCACATCCTGCACTTCTTCAGCGGGCGGTCGACGTTCGCGGCGCGGACCGCGGTGGAGCAGAGCCGGCGGCTGGCGGAGGCGGTGCGGCTGCTGGAGCGGCTGCCGGTGCCGGACGCGGTGGACGCCGAGTTCGAGTCGGCGTATGTGGCGAGCCTGGTCCGGCTGTACGGGCAGGTGACCATCGTCGGGGTGGACTTTGTGAATTCGCCCGGGAGTTGGTCGCTGGACGCCACCTACGTTCCGCTGGGCGCCGAATCCACCGAGCACGGGCCGACGGCGGTGGACGCCGGGGCGGACGGGGAGGGTCCGCAGCCCCCTTCGGTCCCGGTGCCGGTGGACCACGCCCTGGGCGACCGGCCGCGCACCCTGGTACGGGGCACCGCGGGCGCCGGCAAGACCACGCTGATGCAGTGGCTCGCGGTGCACACCGCCGCGGACCGCCTCCCGGGCGAACTGGCCTCGCTGCGCGGCCTGGTGCCGTTCATGCTGCCGGTGCGGCGCTTCTCCGACCGGGACATGCCGGCGCCCGCCGAGTTCCTCTCCGCGGCGCACCATCCGATGGCGGGCGCCGAGCCGGACGGCTGGGCGGTGCGGGTGCTGCGCTCCGGGCGGGCGCTGCTGCTGGTGGACGGGGTGGACGAGGCGACGGCGGAACGCCGGGAGCGGATCCGCGCCCAGATAGACGAGCTGCGCCGCGCCTTCCCCGGCAACCGCTGGGTGGTGACGACCCGCCCGTCCGCGGTACGGGACGACTGGCTGGCCCCTCTGGGCTTCGGCGAGCTGACGCTGACCCCGATGAACCGGGACCAGGTGGCCCGCTTCATCCAGGCCTGGCACCGGGCGGCCGCCGCGGAGCCGGGCGCGGATCCGGCGCGGCTCGCGGAGTACGAGCGGAAGCTGCGGCATTCGGTGCGGCTGATCCGGGAGTTGCGCGGACTGGCCACCAATCCCCTGATGTGCAGCCTGATCTGCGCGCTCAACCGGGACCGCAACGGCATCCTCCCCCGCGGCCGCAAGGCCCTGTACAAGGCGGCGCTGGCGATGCTGCTGGAGCGGCGGGACCCGGAGCGCGAGGTGGACGCGGACGGCATCGTCATCGACCGGGAGGCGAAGGAGCGGCTGCTGCAGAAGCTGGCGCACTGGATGCTGCTGAACGATCTGACGGAGGTGGGCCGGGAGACCGCCGTCAGCATCCTGGACCGCTATCTGCCCGCGATCCCCAGCGCCGGCCGGCAGGGCGACGCCGCACTCCTCTTCGACCATCTGCTGCACCGTACGGGCCTGTTGAGGATGCCGACGCCGGGTGTGGTGGATTTCGTGCACCGCACCTTCCAGGACTATCTGAGCGCCAAGGAGGCGGTGGAGCGGCACGACTTCCACTTCCTGGTGAACAACGCGCACCGCAGCGACTGGGACGAGGTGATCCGGATGGCGGTGTCGCTGGCCAGGCCCAACGAGTGCGCGCTGATGATGGAGGAGCTGGTGTCGGCGCGGCCGGGCCTGTCGGCGGCGGAGGCCAAGTACTGCAAGCTGCTGGCGTCGGCCTGTCTGGAGCACGCCACCGAGATGAGCCCGGAGACCCGGGAGATGGTGCGGCAGCGGACGCGCTTCATCGCGCAGCCGGACAATCTGGGCAGTGCCCGCGGCCTCGGCTGGATCGGGCCGATCGTGCTGGAGCTGCTGCCGGAGCCGGAGAAGGTCTCCGACCGGCGGGCCCTGCTGCTGGCGGCGACCGCTACGGGCGTACGCGACGACGCGGCGATCGACTACCTGGCGCGGCTGCGGGACCGCGGCTCAGTGGCGGTGCGGGCCGAACTGGCGGGCGCCTGGCGGCGGTTCGACACCGAGCGGTATGCGGCGGAGGTGATCGCCCATCTGCGTCCGGAGGGCCTGTACTTCACGGTGACGGGTCCGGAGGAGATGGCGGAGCTGCGCAGGCTGGGCGGCCGGAGCCGGATCCAGGTGGCGGAGCTGCTCACCCCCGAGGAGCTGGTGACGGGCCTGGTCGCGGACCGGCTGACGCATCTGCATCTGCTGGTGCACGACGCCCGGGAGCCCATGACCTGGCTCTCGGCGTTCCCACGGCTGGCGGTGCTGCGGCTGGGGCGGCATGTGGGGACGGTGAGCGGGGTCCCGGACGGTATCCGGGTGGAGCACGACGGCGAGGACATCGGCGACGGCTGGCGCTGGGACCGGGGGTAGCGGGCGGGGGCCCGCTGATGCTCCCGAAGTCCCTTGCCGTACAAGGGCGTTGACGTACCGGAGCGCCGGGTCGTCCGCTACCGGGCCGGGCGCCGCCGCAGGACCAGCGCGGTGAGCGCGCCCGCCAGCAGGCCCCAGAAGGCGGAGCCGACGCCGAGCAGGGTGAAGCCGGAGGCGGTGGCGAGGAAGGTCACCACGGCGGGTTCGCGGGAGCGCTCGTCGGCGAGGGCGGCGGTGAGCGAGCCGGAGATGGTGCCAAGCAGCCCGATACCGGCGATGCCCAGCACCAGGGCCTCCGGCAGCGCGGTCAGCAGCGAGGCCACGGTGCCGCCGAGGATCCCGACGCAGAGGTAGCCGAGGCCGGCCCAGACGGCGGCCAGAAAGCGGCGGTCGCGGTCCGGGTGGGCCTCCTCGCCGGTGCAGAGCGCCGCGGTGATCGCGGCCAGGTTCAGCCCGTAGGCACCGAACGGGGCGAGCACCGCGTTGACCCCGCCGATCCAGCCGAGCAGCGGGGAGACGGGGGTGGTGTACCCGTCGCCGCGCAGGACCGCCACGCCCGGCAGGTTCTGCGAGGCCATGGTGACGACGAACAGCGGCAGGCCCACCCCGATCAGCACCTGCCAGTCGAAGGCGGGGGTGGTGAACACGGGGGCGGCGACGGAGAGTTGGATGCGCTCCGGGTGCCATTCGCCGGTGAGCGCGGTGGCGGCGACGCCGGCGAGCAGCGCCACCAGTACCGCGTACCGGGGCAGCAGCCTGCGGGCCAGGAGGTAGGCGGCGAACATCGGGAAGGCCACCGCGAAGCTGTGCTGGACGGTGGTGAAGAGGCCGGTGCCGAACTGCACCAGGACCCCGGCGAGCAGGGCCGAGGCCATCGGTACCGGTATCCGGTCCATGACGCGGGCGAACCAGCCAGTGACCCCGCTGAGCAGCATCAGCAGCGCGGAGAAGAGGAAGGCGCCGACGGCCTGCGCCATGGTGACGCCGTGCAGCGCGGTGGCGAGCAGTGCGGCGCCCGGTGTGGACCAGGCGGTCACCACGGGCGCGCGGTACCGCAGCGAGAGCCCGACGCAGGTGACGCAGAGGCCGACGCCGAGCGCCAGCATCCAGGAGGCGACCTCGGCGTCGTCGGCTCCGGCGGCCCGTGCGGCGGTGAAGACCAGCGCGGCGGAACTGGTCACCCCGATCAGTACGGCGACCGCTCCGGCGGTAACCGCTGAGAGAGGGGCGAGCGCCCGTATCCGGTGCGGGCGGTCCGGGCGGGGGGTGGTCATGGGCGTTCCGTCTCGGCGCGGGGCGTGGTGCGGGCGGCACACCGCCCGAGCGTTCCGTAAACAGAACGTTCTGTGTGTGGAACACTAGGCGGCGGTACGAGGAAGCGTCAACCGGCGGCGGTGCGGCGCGAGGCGCGGCGGAGGGCGGCGGCCATGGCGGAGCGGCCCGGGGACGGGGCGGACGGCGTACGGGTGGGCGACCAAGTGGGGCGCCGGCTACGGCAGTTGCGGACCGGGCAGGGGCTCTCGCTGTCCGAGCTGGCCCGCCGCTCCGGTGTCGGCAAGGGCACCCTCTCCGAGCTGGAGGGCGGCCGACGCAACCCCACCGTGGAAACCCTCTACGCCGTCACCACCGCACTGGGCCTGCCGCTCAGCTCGGCCCTGGCCGACCTCTCCCCCACCTCCGGCCGCCCGGACCCGGACCGGCCGACGGGGCTCTCCGGCAGTGCGGTGACCGTGGTCCTCCAGGAGCGCTTCGAGGACGCGGCGGCCGTCACCGAGGTGTACCGGATGCTGATCCGGGCGGGTGCCGTGCAGGAGTCGGCGGCGCATATCCCGGGCACCGAGGAGCGGGTCGTGGTGCTCGCCGGGACCGCCCGCCTCGGCCCCGTGGACCGGCCGCTGACCGTGGACCCCGGCGCCCAGGGCCACTGGCTCTCCGACGGCCCCCACCTCTACGCCGCCCCGGACGGCGACGTGGACGCCGTCCTCTTCATCCGCTACCCGAGGCGGCCGTAACTTCCTTGGCTCCCACGGGAGTTCAGCCGATGCGGGCGACGCCCACATAGAAGGAGCTGTCCTCCTGCCGGGGCGCCGGCTCCCCCTCCTCGTGCCAGGACGGCGCGGTGACCAGGCCGGGGGCGAGCAGTTCATGGCCGTCGAAGAAGCGCAGCACCTCGGCGTGGGTGCGCAGCGCCAGCCGGATCCCGCCCTTGGCGTAGGCGTCCGCGGCGCCGCCGACCAGCTCCGGGTGGAAGTCGCCGGTGCCCTGCGACAGCACCAGATAACTGCCCGGCACCAGCTCCCGCGCCAGCTCCGAGACGATGCCGTACGGGTCCTCGTCGTCGGGGATGAAGTGCATCAGCGCGATCACCGACAGCGCCACCGGGCGGTCGAAGTCCAGGAAGCCGCGGGCGTGCCGGATGATGCCCGCCGGCTCGCGGACATCGGCCTGGATGTAGTCGGTGGCGCCCTCGGGCGCGGAGACCAGCAGCGCCTCCGCGTGCCGCATAACGATCGGGTCGTTGTCCGTGTACGCGACCCGGCAGGCCGGGTTCACCTCCTGCACCACCTGGTGCAGATTGGGCTCGGTGGGGATCCCGGTGCCGACGTCGAGGAACTGGTCCACCCCGCGCCGCGCCAGCATCCGCACCGCCCGGTGCATGAACGCGCGGTTGGCGCGGGCGTCCTGGTGCGCGTTCTGCGGCAGTCGGGTACCGACCTCGGCGTCCACCGCGTAGTGGTCCTTGCCGCCGAGCAGGTAGTCGTAGACCCGCGCCGGGTGCGGCCGGCCGGTGTCGACCTGCGGCTTGGGCGTGCCCATCGTCATGTGGTGCTCCATCTGCTCGGTTCCTCGGCTGCGCTGTTCCGGTGCGCCGGCGACCCCGCCGGTCCTGGCAAGCAAAGCCCCGTCCCCCGCCGGACGCAAGCCCCGCCACCGCCCCCAACCCGCCTGCGTTCACGGGGAGTTGGCGACCGGACACCGACGGGGACGGCCCGTGTGCGGCTCAGGCGGAGGCGCGGCGGGGGCCGGTACCGGTCTTCCGGGTGCCGCGGGCCGACTTCCCGCCGGTACCGCCGCGTGCGCTTCCGGTGCCCGCGCCCTTCCCCGTACCGGCCGACTTCGCCGTACCGCCCGCGTCGGCGGACTTCGCGGACTTGGCGGACTTCGTGGTGCGGCCCGCGGTGGACTTCCCGGTGCCGGCGGTCTTCCGGGCGGCGGTGGACTTCCGTGGGGCCGCGGGCTTCCGGGCGGACTTCGGGGCGGTGGACTTCGGGGTGGCCGCCTTCCCGCCGCCGGTCCCGGCCGCTGCCGCCTCCGCCTCCGGGGTCTCGCCGCGCGCCTCCTGGGCCGCGCGGACCGAACTCTCCAGCGCCGACATCAGATCGATGACCTTGCCGCCGCCCTCCGCCGCCGGCCGGGCCACCGGCTCACCCGCGGTCTTGGCGGCGATCAACTCCTCCACCGCGTCCCGGTAGTCGTCGTGCAGATCGTCCAGGTCCACCTCGCCCAGGGTGTCCATCAGGGCGTCCGCCAGGTCGAGTTCGGCGTCCCGGACGGTGACCTCGGTCTGTGGGGCGGCGCTCTCGGGGGCGCGGATCTCGTCCGGCCACAGCAGCCCGTGCATGGCGATCGTCTCGTCCACCACCCGCAGCATCCCCAGCCGCTCCCGCCCGCGCAGCGCGAACTTGGCGATCGCCACCCGCCGGCTGCGCCGCAGCGCCTCCCGCAGCAGGGTGTACGGCTTGGCGGCGGGCACCCCGTTCGGGGCGAGGTAGTAGGCGGTGCCCATCTGGAGCGGGTCGATCCGGTCGGCCGGGACGAAGGCCACGATCTCGATGGTCTTGGCGGTGGGGATCGGCAGCCGGTCCAGGTCGTCCTCGGTGATCGGGATGATCGACCCGTCGGCGTCCTCGTAGCCCTTGCCGATCTCCTCGGGGACGACCTCCTCGCCGTCGAGTTCGCACACCTTGCGGTACCGGATCCGGCCGCCGTCCTCGGTGTGGATCTGGCGGAAGGAGACATTGTGGCTCTCGGTGGCGTTCACCAGCTTGATCGGGATGCTGACCAGGCCGAAGGAGATCGCACCGTTCCAGATCGATCGCACCGCGTACACCTTCCAGGTCCGGGCCGAACACCGCACCCCCGCTACGGCCAGTGTCGGCGCGCCGTGGAATCCCTGCCACCGGCCCGGGACGCGCCGCGGGCCCCTCCCGTGCGACGCTCGGCGGTATGACGCCGATCACCGAGGTGGAGGGCCGGCGGGTGGCGCTGACCCGGCTGGAGAAGGTGCTGTACCCGGACACCGGCTTCACCAAAGGCGAGTTGGTGCACTACTACGCGACCGCCGCCGGGCCGCTGCTGGCGCAGTTGCGGGACCGGCCGGTGTCCTTCCTCCGCTACCCGGACGGCCCGGACGGCCAGCGCTTCTTCACCAAGAACGTGCCGCCCGGCATCCCCGACTGGGTGAGCACCGCCCGCGTCGAGCACTCCGGCGGCGCGCTGCGGCAGGTGCTGGTGCAGGATCTGCCCTCGCTGGTGTGGGCGGCGAATCTGGTGGCCGAGTTCCACACCCCGCAGTGGCGGGTGCGGCGGCCCGCCGAGGCCGACCGGCTCGTCTTCGACCTCGACCCCGGCGCCCCCGCCACCCTGGTGGACTGCTGCCGGGTGGCGCTGTGGCTGCGCGACCGGCTCGCCGAGGACGGCCTCGACGCCCACGCCAAGACCTCCGGCGCCAAGGGCCTGCATCTGCTGGTACCGCTGGAGCCGGCCCCGTCCGCCCAGGTCACCGCCTACGCGAAACGCCTCGCGGTGGAGGCGGCGCGCGCCCTGCCCGAGCTGGTGGTGCACCGGATGACGCGGAGCCTGCGCCCCGGGAAGGTCTTCGTCGACTTCAGCCAGAACGCGGCCGCCAAGACCACCGCCACCCCCTACACCCTGCGGGCCGCACCCCGGCCGACCGTGTCCGCGCCCGTCACCTGGGCCGAGGTCAGCGCCTGCGACAGCCCCGAGGATCTCACCGTCACCGCGGCCGACCTCCCCGGCCGGCTGGAGACCTACGGCGACCTGCTGGCCCCGCTCACCGACCCGGCGTCGGCCCGCCCCCTGCCGAGCTGAGGCACCCGGTCCCCTCAGACCCGCAGCCAGGTCCTGCGGTCGCGGGCCAGGGCGTACAGGGAGGCGATGTCGGCCGGCTTCAGCACCCCGCCGCCGGTCGCGAACGACGGCGGCCCCGCCACCGAGAGCAGCTCCTCCACCCGCATCCCGCGCGGTGCCCGCTCCAGCCGCAGCGCCGCCGCCTCCACCGGCACCAGCACCGCCCGCACCTCCACGGCCAGCCCGAACGACGCCCGGTACGCCACCGAGCGCACCCGGTCGAGCAGCGGCTCCGGACGGGCCCGGCCCACCGCCACCAGCGGATCCGCCACCCGCACCCGCTGCCGCCGGGCCGCCAGCGTATGCACCGCGAAGAGGCCACCGGGCCCGATCAGCAGATGGTGGATACGGTCCCCGCCCGGCAGCGGCACCGAGTGCAGCACCAGCACCCCGGCGCCCTCCAGGTCGTCCAGGGCCGCGCCGACCGCCTCCTCCGCGGCCAGCGCCCGGCGCAGCGGATCGGGGCGCAGCCGCCGCACCCTCCCCCGCGGTCCGGACTCCGCGGCCGAACGGAGCGTCTCCCCGGGGCGGTTGGGGGCCAGATCGTCGTCCGGGTGGAGGCTCAGCCGGGACAGTTCGGTGCGGCTCGGCACCGGCGGCGGGCCGACGGACACCTCACCGGCGAGGAACGGGCCCAACGCCATGAGCACCCGCTCCCGGTCCTCCTCCCGCAGCAGGCTGACCCGGGCCTCGTCCCGGTCGTACCAGGCCAGCCGATCACCGGCCCGGCCGAAGACGTACAGGCGCTCCTGTCCGTGCCGCCAGGACGGCACCACCCGCGGCGTGCTCACCGGCCATCACCCCCTCCCCATGGGACCAGCCGCCGCCGCACCCCGGCAACCGGCCACCGGCGGGCCGGCACCGACGGTGACCGCACCGATGGCGCAGCGTGAACTGCGGGGTGTGCGGGGCCCTGCCTAGCGTGAGGCGAGGTTCCCGCCTCTTCTTCCGTTTTCCGTTCTCACCAAGGAGGTCCCATGTCTCTGCGGTCCACCACCGCACGGCTCGGCATAGTCGCCGCGGGCGGCGCGCTCGCCGCCCTCGCCGCGTCCGGAAGCGCCCTCGCCGCGGGCGGCGACGACCACGGCGGCAGCGGCCACGGCGGTGACGGCACCACCACCGGCCGGGTCACCGCCCGCAGCGGACTGCTGCTGCGGGACGCGCCCACCCGGGGCAGCCGCGTCGTCCGCAGCGAGCCCTTCAACGCCCGGGTCTCCATCTACTGCCAGACCAAGGGCGAGAGCGTCGACGGCAACCGCCGCTGGTACCTCCTCACCGACGGCACCTGGGCCTGGGGCTCGGCCCGCTATATCGACACCTGGGGCCACAGCCCGCGCTGGTGCTGAAGCGCGTCCCCTTATTGAGGCTCGGTTCGCCTCCGGGGCGCTCTGTGCCGGTGTCCGCCGGGGGACGCCCCCAGGCCCCGGAGGACACCGGCCGCGCCCCTTCGGCTCACCCGCCGAACGACCGAGCCCCGCCCCAGCAGAGGGAGGCACGTGACTGTCACGGCCGTGGAGTCCGCCCCGACCCTGCCCGCGGACGGCACCCCGGCACCCCGGCGCCGCCGCGGCGCCGAGCTGTGCCTGCTGCTGCTCGCCGTACTGCTCTGCGTGTACGGCTACTGCGCGGTGGGGCTGGCCCGGCACGGCACGCTGCCGCCGGACGCCCTCCGCTACGGGGCGGGCCTCGCGGTGCTGGCGCTCGCCGCCCATCTGGCGATCCGCTTCCGCGCCCCGTACGCCGATCCGCTGCTGCTGCCGATCGCGGTCCTGCTCAACGGTCTGGGCCTGGTGCTGGTGCACCGGCTCGACCAGGAGACCCCGCACGACACGGCGGCGCCCACCCAACTGGTCTGGTCCGCACTGGGGATCGCCCTGTTCACCCTGGTCGTGGTGGTGCTGCGGGACCACCGGACGCTTCAGCGCGGCACCTATCTCTCGGTGGTCGCGGCGCTCACGCTGATGGTGCTGCCGGTGTTCTTCCCCGCGGTGAACGGGGCGCGGATCTGGGTGCGGCTCGGCGGACTCTCGTTCCAGCCGGGCGAGTTCGCCAAGGTGCTGCTGGCGGTGTTCTTCGCCGGGCAGTTCGCCGCCTCCCGCGCCACACTCCGGCACACCGGCCGCCGCCTCGGCCCGCTGCGGCTGCCCACCGGCCGGGCGCTGGGTCCGCTGCTCGCGGTGTGGCTGCTGAGCGTCGTGGTCCTGGTCCTGGAACGGGACCTGGGCACCTCGCTGCTCTTCTTCGGCCTGTTCGTCCTGCTGCTGTACGTGGCGACCGGCAGGACGAGCTGGGTCTCGGCCGGACTGCTGCTGGCGGCGCTCGGGGCGTACGCGGTGGGCCGGTTCGAACCCCATGTGCACAGCAGGATCGAGGACTGGCTGCACCCCTTCGCCACCGCGGACGCCGGCCAGGGCGCGGGTCAACTCGCCCAGTCCCTCTACTCGTTCGCGGCCGGCGGGATGACCGGCACCGGGCTGGGCCTCGGCCACTCGGTGCTCATCGGCTTCGCCGCCAAGTCGGACTTCGTACTGGCGACCGCCGGCGAGGAGCTGGGCTTCCTGGGCCTGGCGGCGATCCTGCTGCTGTACGGGCTGCTGGTGGAGCGGGCGTTCCGTACCGCGCTGCTGCTGCGGGACCCGTTCGGGCGGCTGCTGGTGGTGGGGCTGGCGGCGATCGTGGCGCTCCAGGTGTTCGTGATCGCGGGCGGGGTGACCGGGCTGATCCCGCTGACCGGGATGGCGATGCCGTTCCTGGCGCAGGGCGGCTCCTCGGTGGTGACCAACTGGGTGGTGGTGGCCCTGCTGGTGCGCTGCGACGACGCGGCCCGCCGCGGCGCGGCGCCGACTCCGGCGGAACCGGCGGCGGAGGTGGCGCGGTGACGGCGTACATCAGGCGGTCGGCGCTGCTGTGCGGGCTGCTGCTGGTGGCGCTGCTGGTGAACGCGGTCCGGGTGCAACTGGTGGAGGCGGACGAGCGCACCGGCGCCCCCGGCGACCGCCGCCCCGCCATCGCCCGCTACGCCCAGCCCCGCGGCCCCATCCTGGTCGCGGGCCGCCCGGTCACCGGCTCCCGCGACAGCCACCAGCAGCTCCGCTACGAACGCACCTACACCGAGGGCCCGTTGTACGCCCCGGTGACCGGCTACTCCTCCCAGTTCTACGGCAACGCGCTGCTGGAGCAGTCCGCCGACCCGGTCCTGTCCGGCACCGACCAGGCGCTCTCCCGCTGGCCGCGCTGGCCCGGCACCGCCCCCCGCCGCTTCCCCGGCGGCCGGGTGGAGACCACCCTCGACCCGCGGCTCCAGCGCGCCGCCTACCGGGGCCTCGGCGGCCGGCGCGGCGCGGTCGCCGCCCTGGACCCGGCGACCGGCCGCGTCCTCGCCCTGGTCTCCACCCCCTCGTACGACCCGGGGAAGCTCTCCGGCAACGGCCCCTCGGTGCGCCGCACTTGGCAGCGGCTGGCCCGGGACCCGGACCGGCCGATGCTGAACCGGGCCCTCGCCCAGACCTATCCGCCCGGCTCCACGTTCAAGGTGGTGACGGCGGCCGCCGCCCTGGAGTCCGGCCGGATCGACGATGTGGACGCGCCCACCGACTCGCCCGAGCCGTACACCCTGCCGGGGACCAGGACCCGGCTCGCCAACGAGGCGCGGGGCTGTGCGGACGCCTCGCTGCGGGAGGCCTTCGCCTGGTCCTGCAACACGGTCTTCGCCAAGCTCGGGGTGGACGTGGGGCTGCCCGCCATGGTGGACACCGCACGCCGCTTCGGCTTCAACGACGCCTCACTGCGCATCCCGGTCCCGGTCTCCCCGAGCACCTTCGACACCACCATGGACCGGCCCCAACTGGCCCTCTCCGCCATCGGCCAGTACGACACCCGGGCCACCCCGCTCCAGATGGCGATGGTCGCGGCGGCCGTCGCGGACGGCGGTGTGGTGCAGGCCCCGCACCTGGTGGACCGGGTCGCCACCCGCGACGGGCGCACCGTCTCCGAGACCGGCACCAAGATCTCCCACCAGGCGATGAGCCCCGAAACGGCGGACCGGATGCGGGAGTTGATGACGGAGGCGGTGGAACACGGCACCGGCTCCAGGGCGGCCATCCCCGGCGCCACCGTCGGCGGCAAGACCGGCACCGCCCAGCACGGCCGCGGCAACTCGGGCACCCCGTACGCCTGGTTCATCTCCTGGGCCCAGCCCCCCGACACGGACCGTCCCGCGGTGGCGGTCGCCGTCGTGGTGGAGGACAAGGCGGCCCACCGCACCGACATCAGCGGCGGCGGCACCGCCGCCCCCATCGCCCGAGCGGTGATGGAGGCGGCACTGCGGCGCTGAGGTGTTCACGGTGACGGCGGTCGGGCACCGGCTGTTCGCAACAATGCGCGCACAGGGGATTGACGGGCTTGCTGACAGGCATTCTCATAGCAGGAGGCGTGGGGTGACCGCGGGTAACCCGCGCCTTCGGCGCGTACCGCGAACTCGGCGAGGTGACGACGAAGTCATGACGACCCTGACGGAAACCGCAGTGCGGCGAGACGCGCTCGGACTCCTCAAGGACCGCGAGCAGGTGGCGAGACGGCTCCTGGAGTCCTCCGCCCGGCACTCCTTCGACCCCGACCGGGAACTCGACTGGGACGCCCCCTTCGAACCGGGCAAGTGGTTCTGGCCACCCGAGCTGGTGTCCCTCTACGGCACCCCGATGTGGCACCGCATGTCCGAGGAGCAGCGCATCGCCCTCTCCCAGCACGAGGCGGCGGCCCTGGCCTCGCTCGGCATCTGGTTCGAGGTCATCCTGATCCAGCTCCTGGTGCGCCACATCTACGACAAGGACGCCACCAGCGACCATGTCCGGTACGCCCTCACCGAGATCGAGGACGAGTGCCGGCACTCCAAGATGTTCGCCCGCCTCATCAAGCGCGGGGACACCCCGTACTACCCGGTGAACCGCCGGCACCACGGGCTCGGGCGGCTGTTCAAGACCGTGTCCACCACGCCCGGTTCGTTCACCGCAACCCTGCTCGGCGAGGAGATCCTCGACTGGATGCAGCGCCTCACCTTCCCCGACGAGCGGGTCCAGCCGCTGGTCCGCGGCGTCACCCGCATCCATGTCGTGGAGGAGGCCCGGCATGTGCGGTACGCCCGGGAGGAGTTGCGCCGCCAGATGGTCACCGCGCCACGCTGGTCGCAGGAGTTCACCCGGCTCACCTCCGGCGAGTTCGCCCGCGTCTTCTCCGAGGCGTTCATCAACCCGCAGGTGTACACCGATGTCGGCCTGGACCGGCGGCAGGCCGTGGCCCAGGTCAAGGCCAGCGGCCACCGCCGCGAGGTGATGCAGACCGGAGCCAAGCGGCTCACCGACTTCCTGGACGACATCGGCGTACTGCGCGGCGCGGGCCGCGCGATGTGGCGCTCCTCCGGACTACTGGCCTGAGTCCGGCGGGTGGTCGGCCCGGAGTCGAGCGAGCGGAGGCACCGGCCCCGGTACGGGTGGCGGCGGACGCGGGTCCGCCGGCGCCCCGGCTGGCATACCCTTTCGAACATGACCCCGGCAGCCACCACGCCCGCCTACCGGCGGCTCAGCGTCGAGGCACGGCGCGGCCAACTCCTCGACGCGGCCCTGTCGCTCTTCGCGCACCGCTCACCGGACGACGTCTCGCTGGACGACGTGGCCGAGGCGGCCGGCGTCTCCCGCCCCCTCGTCTACCGCTACTTCCCCGGCGGCAAGCAGCAGCTCTACGAGGCGGCCCTGCACTCCGCGGCCGATCTGCTGCGCCAGTGCTTCGCCGAACCGGCCGAAGGCCCGCTCACCGAACGGCTGTTGCACGCCCTGGACCGCTATCTCGCCTTTGTCGACGGCCATGGCACCGGCTTCGCGGCACTGCTGCACGGCGGCAGTGTGGTGGGCACCTCCCGCACCAGCGCCATCGTCGACGGGGTGCGGCGGGCCGCCGCCGAGCAGATCCTCGGCCACCTCGGCGTGCCCGAGCCGGGCGCCCACCTGGGGATGGCGGTGCGCACCTGGATCTCCTCCGTCGAGGCCGCCTCCCTGATCTGGCTGGACGAGGGCAAGCGGCTACCTGCGGCGGAGTTGCGGGACTGGCTGGTGGAGCAGTTCGTGGCGCAGTTGGCCACCGCCGCCACCCATGACGAGCAGACCGCCGGGGTGGTGCGGCACGCGGTCGCCCTGGAGGCACAGGGCGGGATGCTGGACCGCTTCCTCCAGCGGATCGCTCCGCTCCTCGACGGCTCCGACCGGGCGGCACCGGCGTGAAGAGCGAGGACACCGCGTTCGTCGGCGGCCCCCTCGACGGCCGGGTGCTGCCCGTACTGCTCGGCCCCACCGGCAATCCGCCGAAGACCTACCGGGTGCCCGTCCCCGACCCGCGGGGCGGCCCGCCCACCGTCCTCGTCTACCGCAGAGCGCCGCTCGCCCCCACCGGCCGCCTGCCCCTCCACCGCGGCTGGCGCTACGAGTACGTACCGCCCGGCGGTGACGACGAGGACAGCGGCTCGCCGGGGCGCCGCTGGCCCTGGTCCAGGCCCGGCCGACCCCCGCGCGGGTGAGAGGTCTGGGCCGAACCGCCCAGTGTGCGTGGCGCGTCGACGCCCGGTGGCCATCCTCTCCGTGCGCGGGGTGCGGGTGCCGCCCCGCCGCGGAGGTGAGGGTATGTCAGGAACGTTTCCCCGGCACGGCGTCCGGGCCGCGGCGGCCGCACTGGCCGCGAGCGCACTGCTGGTACCGGTCGCGCACGCCGCCCCCTCCCCCGCACCGGCACCAGAAGCCCCGGCGGCGCGGCCGACTGCCGTACTGCTGACGGACCTTCAGAAGGCGTACCGGCAGGTCGAGTCGGCGACCGAGCGCTATGACGAGACGGCGGACGCGCTGCGGCGGCAGCGGGCGCGGACCGCGGAGCTGGACCGGAGACTGGCCGCGGCCCGGCGGGCGGCCGAGCGGGGGCGGGACGCGGCCGGGCAGCTCGCCCGCCGCCAGTACCAGGGCGTCTCCGGGCTCTCCCCCTATCTGCGGCTGCTGCTGGCGCGGAACGCGCAGGCCGCGCTCGACCAGGAACATCTGATCCAGCGGGCGTCCGCCGAGCGCGCGGGGACGGTGCGCCGGCTCGCCGCCGGGGAGCGCCGGGCGGACCGTCTCGCCGCGGCGGCCCGTCGCGCCCTCGCCCGCCAGCAGCGCCTCACCGACCGCAGCCGCGACCGGCGCGACACGGTACGGGTCCGGCTCGGCGGGGTGGAGCGGATGCTGGCGGGGCTGAGCGACGGCCAACTGGCCGCGATGGGGCGGCTGGAGCGCTCCGCCACCGACACCGCGCAGCGCCGGCTGACGGCCTCCGGTTCACTCAGCGGCTACCGGCCGCCGAGCCGCGGCGGGGCGGCGGCGGTCCGCTGGGCGCTGCGCCAGGTCGGCAAGCCGTACCGGTGGGGCGCCCAGGGGCCGGCGGCGTTCGACTGCTCCGGCCTCACCTCCGAGGCCTGGGCGCACGCCGGCCTCGGCATCCCCCGCACCAGCGGGCAGCAGTGGGCCCGGCTGACCCGGGTGCCGCTGGACCGGCTGCGCCCCGGCGACCTGGTGGTGTACTTCCCGCACGCCACCCATGTCGCGCTCTATCTGGGCAACGGCATGGTGGTGCACGCGCCGCGGCCCGGCACCCGGGTCAAGGTGTCACCGGTGGCGGCGAATCCGGTGCACGGCGCGGTCCGCCCCGATCCGGACGGCGCCGGGACCACCGGCTGGACACCACCGGTGATCCCGGTCTCCGCGACCACGGGCTCCGATCTGGGCTACGACCGGACCGCCCGGCGGTGAACCACCCGCGTACCGGGGGCAGTTGGGCCTCCCGTGGTCAGGCTCAGGCGGTGACCGAGGCCAGATAGGCGGCGGTCTTGTCCGGCTCGAAGAAGAAGTTCTCGAAGTCGGACGGGTCGTCGAAGGCGTTGGCGAAGCGGTGGGCGACGGGCGGGAGTTGGCCGGCGGCCCCGATGAGGTTCAGGACGTGCTCCGGCGGGGGCGCCAGCATCGCGTTGGTCCACTTGGTGACGTGCTGCGCGGTGTCCCAGTAGCGGTCGAAGGCGTGGCCCATCCATGCCTCGTCGAAGGGCTGGTCGCCGTGCTCCAGGATGGCGGCGAGGTAGGCGGCGGCGCACTTGGACGCCGAGTTCGAACCCTGGCCGGTGATCGGGTCGTTGGCCACGACCACGTCGGCGACACCGAGGACGGCACCACCACCGGGGAGCCGCCCGACCGGCTTGCGGACGGTGGGGGCGTAGCGGCCGGCGAGGGTGCCGCCGGCGTCGGTCAGCTCGACCTTGGTGGCGCGCGCGTACTCCCAGGGCGTGTACTTCTCCATCAGGCCCAGGGTGAGCGCCAGGTGTTCGGACGGGTCCTTGACGCCGCGGAAGGCGTCGAGGGGGCCGCCGGGGATGCCCTCCCAGAAGAGGATGTCGGCGCGGCCGGAGACGGTCCAGGTCGGCATGATGAACAGCTCGCCGACACCGGGCACCAGATTGACGCGGACCGCGTCGTAGTCGGGGTGCTCGGGCCGCGGGCCGAGGCCGTGCACATAGGCGACGGAGAGGGCGCGCTGCGGCTCGGAGTACGGGGAGCGGCTCGCGTCCCGCTCGAACATGGAGACCAGTTCGCCCTTGCCGGCGGAGACCAGCACCAGGTCGTAGGTGCGGGCGAAGTAGTCGAGGTCGGAGACGGCGGCGCCGTGGATGACGAGTTGGCCGCCGCGCTGGGCGAAGGTCTCCATCCAGCCTGCCATCTTCACCCGCTGGTCCACCGACTGCGCGTAGCCGTCGAGCCTGCCGACCCAGTCGACGACGCGGGAGTGGACACCGGTCTCCTCGTCGGGCGGGCAGGCGACGGAGGCCCCCAGGCCCTCGATGCGGGGCGCCTGCGACTCCCAGAAGTTGAGGTGGAGGTCCCGCTCGTGCTGGAGCGCGGTGTGGAACATGCACTGGGTCGACATGACACGGCCGCTGCGTATCTCGTCCGCGGTCCGGTTCGACATCAGGGTGACCTCGTAGCCGTGGGACTGGAGGCCGAGGGCGAGCTGGAGTCCGGCCTGGCCGGCTCCGACGACGAGTATCTTCCGCATCGGGGGAGTTTCTCCTACGTGTTATTCGGGGGTGACGTCGAGGGCGTGGCCGACCAGGGCCAGCAGGGTCTCGATCACCGGTACCCGCCGCCGAGCGTCCATGATCATCACGGGTATCCGCGGCGGCACGGTGAGCGCCTCCCGTACGTCCTCGGCGGCGAACTCCGTACTGCCGTCGAAGTGGTTGACGGCGACGACGTACGGCAGGCCGCAGCTCTCGAAGTAGTCCAGGGCGGGGAAGCAGTCGGCCAGGCGGCGGGTGTCGGCGAGGACGACCGCGCCGATCGCGCCGCGCACCAGGTCGTCCCACATGAACCAGAAGCGCTGCTGGCCCGGGGTGCCGAAGAGGTAGAGCACCAGGTCGTCGTCGAGGGTGATGCGGCCGAAGTCCATGGCGACCGTGGTGGACACCTTGTCCGGGGTGCCGGACAGGTCGTCGGTCTCGGTGCTGGCCTCCGTCATCAGCGCCTCGGTCTGGAGCGGGGTGATCTCCGAGACGGCGCCGACCAGGGTGGTCTTGCCCACGCCGAAGCCGCCCGCCACGACGATCTTGGTGGCGATGGGGGCGCGTGACCGGTCCTCCTGCCACGGCTGGAGGTTCTCGTCCGGGTCGGCCGCCGGCGGGGCGGCGATCGGTTCAGAGACGGCGGAGTCCACTCAGCACCCTTTCCAGCAGTGCACGGTCCGGCTGTCCGGGGCCGTGACCGGTCCCGTACACGCGGATTCTTCCCTGGTCGGCGAGGTCGCTCAGCAGTACGCGGACCACGCCGAGCGGCATCTTCAGCAGGGCGGCGATCTCGGCCACGGTCCGCATCCGGCGGCAGAGTTCGACGATGGCCTGGAGCTCGGGCATGATCCGGGCGAGCGAGCCCTTGGGGAGTTCCCTGCGCTCCTGCGGGGCGTCCAGCGCGGCGACGAAGGTCTCCACCAGCAGGACGTGCCCGAAGCGGGTGCGGCCCCCGGTGAGCGAGTAGGGGCGTACCCGGGCGGGTTTGCCGCGGCCGGAGCCGCGGACCGGGAGTTCGGCTGGGCTCACTGGGCGCTCTCCATCGACTGGCGAAGTTCACTGCGGAGTTCGGGGGTGAGGACATGCCCGGCCCGGCCGACGAAGAGCGCCATGTGGTACGCGACGACGCTCATGTCGCAGTCCGGGGTGGCGTGCACACCGAGCAGCGAACCGTCACTGATCGACGTCACGAAGAGGCTGCCCTCGTCCATGGCGACCATGGTCTGCTTCACCGTCCCGGCGCCCATCAGCTTCGCCGCCCCGATGGTGAGGCTGCCGAGGCCGGAGACGATGGTGGCGAGGTCCGCCGCGGAGCCGCGGGGACCGCCGGTGGACGGCTTGGACTTGTCGGAGCGGGAGCGGTCTCTCTCCGGGTCGGAGGAGAGCAGCAGCAGGCCGTCGGAGGAGACCACGGCGACCGACAGCAGACCCGGCACCTCCTCGACCAGATTCGTCAGCAGCCAGTGCAGGTTCTTCGCTTCGCTGCTCAGTCCGTAGGTGCTGGGCGCAGTCAACTGCTTGCCTCCTCGACCGTGTCCCCCTGGGCAGTGTCGGTGGTGCGTCCGGCGGCGGCCTCGTCGGCCCCCCGGCCCGGGCTGGCCCCCGGGGTACCCGCCTGGTCTGCCGGGTCGGCCGACTCGGCCTGTTCGGTGGACTCGGCCTGTTCGGCGGCGAGTTCGGCGGCCACATCGCGCCGGCCTGCGACCGCGCCCTGGTGGAAACCGCCGAGTCTGCGGCGCAGCGCGTCCGCGTCCACCGGGCCGGTACGGGGTCCCGGGACGGCGGACGGTTCGGAGAGCCTGGGGGTGCGCTTCGGCAGGCCCTTGTCGGTGATCCGCTCCGCCCGCGGCGCCTCCTGCTCCGGGGTACCGGCGGTGCGCTGCGGCGGCACCTGCTCCCCGGCTGCCTGCGCGGGCCGCTCGGCCTCGTCCGCGGTGCGCTCATGCCGCTCGGGCCCTATGGCGTAGAGACCGGGGGCGGGGGGCTCGGCGGCGGCCTGCGCGGGTTCGTCCGGGGCGGTGGCGCCACCGTCGGCCTCCGTCAACTTCTCGGTGTCCGCGGGGAGTTGGGTGGCTTCGGCTTCGGCCTCTTCGGCAGGCGCCGCTGCGACGGCTTCGTCCGCCGGGGTCGCGTCCGCCAACGCCGGCTCGTCCTCCGGAGAGGCGGCGGCCAGGCTCGCCTCGGCGGCCGTGATCAGCGGGTCGGCGCCGGGGGCGGACTGGCGGGTGGGCAGCTCGTTGGAGTTGGCCTCGGCCTCCGCCCCGCTGAGGTGCACCGCGCTCCCGCCCCCGGGGCCGCCCTGCGGGGCGGGGGCGACGGCGGCGGCCGGCGCGTCCACCAGCAATGCCGTCGGCAGGACGACGACCGCGGCCACCCCGCCCTGCTTCTGCTCCCGGAGCCGGATGCGGGCGCCGTGCCGGTGGGCGAGCCGGGCCACCACATACAGGCCGAGGCCGAGGCCCTCGTCCTCGGCCCGGTGCTCCTGGTCCGGATCGAAGCCGGAGAGGCGGTCGTTGAGGGTGTCCATCCGCTCGGGCGTCATACCGATGCCCTCGTCCTGGATGGAGACCATCATCTCGCCGTTCTCCATCAGCCAGCCGGAGACCTCGACTTCGGCGTCCGGCGGGGAGAACGAGGTGGCGTTCTCCAGGAGTTCGGCGAGCAGATGGCTGAGGTCGTCGGCGGCGAAACCGGCGGTGTGGGCGTGCGGCGGCAGCGCGGCGATACGGACCCGCTCGTACCGTTCGATCTCGCTGACCGCGGCCCGCACCACGTCCACCAGCGGTACCGGGCCCGGGTGCTGGTGGCCGCGGTCGGCGCCGGCCAGGACCAGCAGGTTCTCGCTGTGCCGCCGCATCACGGTGGCCAGGTGGTCCAGGGTGAAGAGGGTGGACAGGCGGTCCGGGTCCTGCTCGCGGTCCTCCAGCTTCTCGATGACGGCGAGTTGCCGCTCGACCAGGCCGAGGGTGCGCAGCGCCAGGCTGACGAAGGTGGACTGGATACCGCCGCGGACCCGCTCCAGATCGGCGGTGGCCGCCTTCAGCGCCGCGCGCAGTTCGGTCCGCTCGTCCGCCATGGACTCCCGCTGCCCGACCAGGTGCTTGCGGTCGGCCTCCAGGGTGCCGATCCGCTCGTGCAGGCCGAGGGCGTGCGTGTGGAGGCCGTTGACGGAGCGGACCACCTGGGCGAACTCGTCGTTGCGGCCGGTGAACCGGATCGGTTCCTCGGTGGCGGGGTCCTCCGCGAGCCGGGCCGAGCCGAGGCGGAGTACGGACAGCGGGCGGGTCAGGGAGCGTGCGGTGCCCATGGCGACGCCGACGGCGGCCAGCAGGCAGACCCCGACGAGCGCGATCCGCAGCTCCAGCGCCGTCACATCGTCGTCGCGCAGGCCGGCGAGCGTCTTGCTGCGGGCGTTGGCGAGGGAGGCCTCGGAGCCCCGCATCTGGTCGATCCGGGCGGTGAGCGCCGCGTCCAGCTTCTCCGGGTCGGTGTCCTTCTCACTCGCCGACAGCTCGGGGCTGTCGGCGAGGCGGGCCAGGTACTTCTCGGCGGCAGCCACCTCGGGACCGGTGACGGTGGTGTCGTAGGCGCTGCGGTCGGCGTCGGGGGCGCGGCCGTGGAAGGAGGCCAGGGCGGCCTGTTCGGCGACATGGGCCTGCTGGGCGGCGGCGGTCAGCTCGTCCTGCTGCTTCGCGGCCCCGGAGTCGGCGCTCACCTCGGTGGGCAGGCCGGTGGCGGGGTCGATGACGGTACGGGTCTCGCCGGGGACGGCGAGGGCGGCGAGCAGCAGGCCGCGGGTGGCGGAGGCCTGGGCGACGGCGGTGTCCAGATCGGCCAGCGCGGCCGCGCCGCCACCCGCCCGCGGCGGCTCCTGCTGGGCCAAGTCCTCGGCGAGGCCGTGGAGTTGGCCGATGACGTCCGCGTAGGACCGGTGGGCGTCGAGGGCGCTGCCCTTGCCGGTGAGGGCGGCGCGGCGGACGGCGGCGATGGCGTCGAGGTCGTCCGCGAGGGGCGCGGGGGCGCCGGGGCGGAGTTCGGCGATCTGGCGGTCCACGGGGGCGCTGCGGCGTTCGCTGAGGCCCTTGCCCTTGGGCCGGCCGGCCGCGATGAAGGCGGTGACCTCGTCGCGTTCGTCGGCGAGGGCGTGCGCCAGGGTGAGGGCGCGGCCGGTGCGTTCGGAGAGGTCGACCAGTTCCTGGGTGTCGTGGACCTGCCCGGAGGCGGCGATGATCGCGGGGGCGCCCGCTCCGGCGACGGCCGCGGCGACCACGGCGACGGCGATCACCAGCCGGCTGCGGACGCGGACCCGGCGGCCCGCGGGCTGTGCGGTGTCCTCCCGGGGCGCGGGCGTGCCCGGTGGGCGGCCCGTGGTCTCGTCCGAGGCCTGCTGCCTGCCCTTGCGTCCAAGACGCATCTTCTGCACCGGTGCTCGCAATCTTGACTCGTGATGCCCATCGGCCCGGGTGACGGACCGTCGACGCGAGCGTCGTTCGCGTACGGCTCCCGACCCTTCCAGTGCCGGTGAGCAGTGAACGCGCCTTGCTGCGGCCGCCACCCGAAGGAGTGAACAACGTCCGGGTGTCGGCGGCAAGTTCCGGTGGCACGGTGCATCGGGCCCTGCCGGGGGGCCGGTTGGACGTTGCCGTGGACCTTTGGCAGGATGCGCGCCCGCGCGCTGCCGGAGGCGTCCCTTCCGCCCGGAAAGCGGCGCCGCCCGCCGCCCCGCGGTACCGCGCCCGGGCCGTGGGGCTGCGGCAGACTTGCCGGATGCGTATCGAACTCGCCACCGCCCCCGGAGATCCCGAACGCCCCAATGAGGACTTCGCGTCGGTGGCGCTTCCGGCCTCCGGAAAGGGCGGGGCGCTGGTCCTGCTGGACGGGGTGACGCCGCCGCGCACCGGCACCGGCTGTATGCACTCCGTCCCGTGGTTCACCGCCCGACTGGGCGGCACTCTGGGCGAACTGTCCGTTTCCCGGCGGGATATGACGCTGCCGGAGGTACTGGCCGCCGCCCTCGCCCGCACCGCCGAAGCCCACGCCTCCACTTGTGACCTTTCTCACCTTCGTACGCCTCAGGCAACGGTGGTACTCGCGCGGTGGGACGCGGAGCGGGTCGAGTATCTGGTGCTGTCCGACTCGGTGCTGCTGCTGGCCGGTCCGACGGGGGAGGTGACGCCGGTGCTGGACGACCGGCTGACGTGGGTGCCGCGCGCCTCCCTGGTCTCGGACGAGGTCGCGGACGCCACGGTGCGCAACCGCGAGGGCGGCTTCTTCACCGCGGCCGCCGATCCGGCCGTCGCCGCCCGCGCCGTCACCGGCTCCCTGCCGCGGTGCGGGGTGCGGGCACTGGCGGCACTCACCGACGGCGCCGGGCGCTGGGTGGAGAAGTTCCATCAGGGCGACTGGGCGGACTGCCTGGCCGTGGTCGCCAAGGAGGGCCCGCAGTCCCTGATCGACCGGGTACGCGCTCTGGAGTCCGCCGACACCGACCGCGCCCACCTGGGCCGCAGCAAGACCCATGACGACGCGGCGGTGGTGTACGCGGAGTTGTAGCCCTGCCTGGGAAGCGTCTCCGTCTAGGCCCGGTCCTCCGGCGGGTGTTCGCCGGCCAGGGAGTTCAACTGGTGCAGCAGCCGGGCCAGTTCGGCCACCTCCGTACGGGGCCAGCCGGAGAGCTTGCGGACGTATCGGGCGCGGCGGGCGGCGCGTACGGTGCGCAGCCGGCTCTCGCCCTCCCCGGTGAGGCCGATCAGCCAGGCCCGGCCGTCCGCCGGGTCCCGCTCCCGGGCGACCAGGCCCAGCGCCTCCAGGGCGTGCAACTGGCGGCTCATGGTGGCCTTGCCCACGCCGATGAACTCGGCGAGATCGGTGGCCCGTTGGCGGCCGGTCTCGTCCAGGCAGACCAGCAGCCCGTAGGCCGCCGGTTCGAGATCGGGGTGGACCTCGCGGGCCATCTCGCCCGAGTTCGCCCGGGCCCGACGCAGGAAGAAGGCCAACTCCCGTTCCAGGGCGAGGAATTCACCGTCCGCACCGCTTTCGGGGCTCGCGGCCTCCCCGGCGCCAGGGGCGGTTCTGGTGTCTTCGTCGTCTTCGTGGTGCACGTCAGCGCCTTCGCCCGGTTTCCTGATCCTGAAAGTTTCCCGCCAGTAGCTGCCATCACCACAGCTCCGACCAGTATCGAGCAGGAGTAGACCAACGGCACCCACGAGGAAGTCTTCCGCAGGGGAGTCTACGTGCGTAGCGTCCCTCAGTGACATGCAACCGACAAGGTCGCTGTCGGTGAACCGCAAGGTCGTATCGAAGGAAACACCCCCTCTCCCCCCATGGAGCCGCCCGGCTCCCCCGAGGCCTTCGGAGGACGTACATGTCCGCGCTCAACTCCGTTCGCACCGCACTCAGATCCTCCCGCACCCGTGCCGCGGCGGCCGGTGCCACCGTCACCGCACTCGCGCTGCTCGGCGCGGTTCCCACGGCCGCGGCCGCGAGCACCGGCAGCGCCCCGACCGACACCGCCACCCCCGCCCGCGGCTCCGCCGTGATGGGCATGGGCGTGGCCGCCCACGACGGAACGCACGGCACCCCCGGCGGCAACTCGCTGGTGGCCCAGACCGAGGGCGTCGACGTCAGCGGCTGGCAGGGCAACGTCGGCTGGTCCACCCTGTGGAACAGCGGCGTCAAGTGGGCGTACGTCAAGGCCACCGAGGGCACCGGCTACCGGAACAACTACTTCACCCAGCAGTACAACGGCTCCTACAACGTCGGCATGATCCGGGGCTCGTACCACTTCGCCACCCCCGACACCTCCAGCGGCGCGGCCCAGGCCAACTACTTCGTGGACCACGGCGGCGGCTGGTCCAGGGACGGCAAGACCCTGCCCGGCGTCCTCGACATCGAGTGGAACCCGTACGGGGCGTCCTGCTACGGCAAGAGCGCCAGCGGGATGGTCAGCTGGATCCGCGACTTCAGCAACACCTACAAGGCGCGCACCGGCCGCGACGCGGTGATCTACACCGCCACGAGCTGGTGGAAGGAGTGCACCGGCAACAGCGGCGCCTTCGGCCAGACCAACCCGCTCTGGATCGCCCGCTACGCCGCCTCCGTCGGTGAACTCCCGGCCGGCTGGGGCTTCCAGACCATCTGGCAGTACACCTCCACCGGCCCGTACGTCGGCGACCACAACAAGTTCAACGGCGCCTACGACCGGGTCCAGGCCCTCGCCAACGGCTGACCCGCCCGGCCGCCGGCCGCCCCGGCCCTCCCCCGCTCCTCCGAGGGGGAGGGCCGCACCCGTTCCGCCGCGAGAGCCCGTCAACAGCCTTGCGACGGGCGCCAATCGGCATTAACAGCGCTATAAGCGCTCTCCCCCGACTATGGGTGTTCTCCGGTGGCTTCGCCGTCTTCGCCGGGTCGGCCGACGCCTCCACCCGGCTTTCCGATCCTGAAAGTTTCCAGTCAGTAGGCGACGTCGCCACAGGTCCGGCCCCTATACGACAGGAGTAGACCAACGGCGGCGGCCAGGGACTCTTCCGCAGGGGGGCCTGGCTGCGTAGCGTCCCCTGCTGACATGCAACCGACAACGTTGTATGTCGGTGAACCGCGAGGTCACCTCGAAGCCCCCCTCATCCCCCCACGGAGCCCCCCAGGCTCCCCGAGGCCTTCGGAGGACGTACATGTCCGCGCCCAGCACAGTCCGCACCACCCGGAGAACATCCCGAGCCCGCGTCGCGGTGGCCGCCGCCGCCGTCTCCGCACTCGCCCTCCTCGGCGCGCTCCCCACCGCCGCCAGCGCCGCCACCCCGACCGACACCGCCACCCCCGACCGCGGCACCGCCGTGATGGGCATGGGCGTCGCCGCCCACGACGGCATCGGCGCCGCCCCCGCCAAGGGGCTGGCCGAGCAGACCGAGGGCGTCGACGTCAGCGGCTGGCAGGGCGACGTGGACTGGCCCACGCTGTGGAACAGCGGCGTCAAGTTCGCCTACGTCAAGGCCACCGAGGGCAACGACTACACGAGCGGCTCCTTCAGCCAGCAGTACAACGGCTCCTACGACGTCGGCATGATCCGCGGCTCGTACCACTTCGCCACCCCCGACACCTCCAGCGGCGCCGACCAGGCCAACTTCTTCGTGGACAACGGGGGCGGCTGGTCCGGGGACGGCAAGACCCTGCCCGGCGTCCTCGACATCGAGTGGAACCCGTACGGCGACGCCTGCTTCGGCAAGAGCGCGGACGACATGGTCAACTGGATCGCCGACTTCACCAACACCTACAAGGCGCGCACCGGCCGCGACGCCGTGATCTACACGGCGACGAGCTGGTGGGCGGACTGCACCGGCAACAGCCCGGCCTTCGGCCAGACCAACCCGCTGTGGGTGGCCCGCTACGACTCCTCCGTGGGCGAACTCCCGGCCGGCTGGGACTTCCAGACCATCTGGCAGTACACCTCCGAGGGCCCGTACGTCGGCGACCACAACAGCTTCAACGGCGGCCTCGACCGAGTCCAGGCCCTCGCCAACGGCTGACCCCTGCGCCGGGCAACCCACCGTGCGGCCCCTCCCCCATCACGCCAGGGGAAGGGGCCGCACGCACGCGCAGCGCCCGCACAGTGCGCCGTAGCGTCACGCCGCCACCGGCACCTCCGCCTCCGCCGCCCCCGCGACCAGCGCCAGCTCCAGCACCTCACGCACATCCGTCACCGCGTGGACCGACAGCCCCGCCAGCACCTCCGCCGGCACATCGTCCAGATCCGCCTCGTTCCGCTTGGGGATGACCACCGTGGTCACCCCGGCCCGATGCGCCGCCAGCAGCTTCTGCTTGACCCCGCCGATCGGCAGCACCCGCCCGGTCAGCGACACCTCCCCGGTCATCGCCACATCCGTACGCACCAGCCGCCCGCTGAGCAGCGAGGCCAGCGCGGTCGTCATGGTGACCCCGGCGCTCGGCCCGTCCTTGGGCACCGCGCCCGCGGGGAAGTGGATGTGCACCCCGCGGTCCTTGAGGTCGCCCACCGGCAGCTCCAGTTCCGCGCCGTGCGAGCGCAGGAAGGAGAGCGCGATCTGCGCCGACTCCTTCATCACATCGCCGAGTTGACCGGTCAGGGTGAGCCCGGCGCCGCCGGTCTCCGGGTCGGCCAGTGAGGCCTCCACGTACAGCACGTCGCCGCCCGCGCCGGTGACCGCGAGCCCGGTCGCCACCCCCGGCACCGCGGTACGCCGCTCCGCCGGGTCCTGGGCGGACTCCGGTACATGGTGGGGGCGCCCGATCAGGCCCCGCAGATCGTCCGCGGTGACGGTGAACGGCAGTTCCCGCTCGCCGAGTTCATGCTGGGCGGCCACCTTGCGCAGCAGTCTGGCCACGGCCCGTTCCAGATTGCGCACCCCGGCCTCCCGGGTGTACTCCCCGGCCAGCTTGCGCAACGCGCCCTCGTCCAGGGCCACTTCGTCCGCTCCGAGCCCGGCCCGCTCCAACTGCCGCGGCAGCAGGTGGTCCCGGCCGATGACGATCTTCTCGTCCTCGGTGTACCCGTCGAGCCGGACCAGCTCCATCCGGTCCAGCAGCGCCTCCGGGATGGCCTCCAGGACGTTGGCCGTGGCGAGGAACACCACATCGCTCAGGTCGAGTTCGACCTCCAGGTAGTGGTCCCGGAAGGTGTGGTTCTGCGCCGGGTCGAGGACTTCGAGCAGGGCGGCCGCCGGGTCGCCGCGGAAGTCCGAGCCGACCTTGTCGATCTCGTCCAGCAGGACCACCGGGTTCATCGACCCGGCCTCCTTGATCGCCCGCACGATCCGCCCGGGCAGCGCCCCCACATACGTACGGCGGTGGCCGCGGATCTCCGCCTCGTCGCGGACGCCGCCCAGCGCGACCCGGACGAACTTGCGGCCCATGGCGTGCGCCACGCTCTCACCCAGCGAGGTCTTGCCCACGCCGGGAGGGCCGACCAGCGCCAGCACCGCTCCCCCGCGCCGCCCGCCGACCACCCCGAGCCCCCGGTCGCTGCGCCGCTTGCGCACCGCCAGGTACTCGGTGATCCGCTCCTTCACGTCCTGGAGTCCGGCGTGCTCCCGGTCCAGTACGGCCTGGGCGCCGGGGAGGTCGTAGCGGTCCTCGGTGCGCTCGTTCCACGGCAGTTCGAGGACGGTGTCCAGCCAGGTGCGGATCCAGGAACCCTCCGGGGACTGGTCGCTGGCCCGCTCCAGCTTGTCGACCTCCTTGAGCGCGGCCTCGCGGACCTGCTCGGGCAGCTCGGCGGCCTCGACCCTGGCCCGGTAGTCGTCCGGCTCGTCCTCGCCGTCCTGCTCCCCGTTCAGCTCGCGCAACTCCTTGCGCACCGCGTCGAGTTGGCGCCGCAGCAGGAACTCGCGCTGCTGCTTGTCGACGCCCTCCTGGACGTCCTTGGCGATGGACTCGGCCACATCCTGCTCGGCCAGGTGCTCGCGCAACTGCTCGGTGGCGAGGCGGAGCCGGTCCACCGGGTCCGCGGTCTCCAGCAGGGCCAGCTTCTGCACGGTGGTGAGGAACGGGGAGTAGCCGGAGTTGTCCGCGAGCTGGCCCGCCTCGTCGATCTGCTGGACCCGGTCCACCACCTGCCAGGCCCCGCGCTTACGCAGCCAGGCGGTGGCGAGCGCCTTGTACTCCTTCATCAACTCGGCGACGGCACCGGGCAGTTGCCCGGGCGCGCGGTCGTCAAGACGCTCGCCCTCCACCCAGAGCGCTGCCCCGGGCCCGGTCGTACCGGCCCCGATCCGCACCCGGCCACGACCCCGGATCAGCGCCCCCGGGTCACCGTCGGCGAGCCGCCCCACCTGCTCCACGGTGCCGAGCACACCGGTACCGGCGTAGGCGCCGTCGATCCGCGGCACCAGCAGCACCTGCGGCTTGCCTGGCGTGGTCCGGGCAGCGGCCTGCGCGGCCTCCACGGCGGCCCGCACATCGGTGTCACCGAGATCGAGCGGGACCACCATCCCGGGCAGTACGACCTCTTCGTCCAGCGGCAGCACGGGCAGGGTGAGTGGAGTGTTGTCGGTCGATGTGTGATCGGCGGCCATGATCTCCCCTTAGGCAGTCAAGTTGAGCTATGCCGACTCAATGCTGCTGAGCCGAGGAATGTTCCCCAGACGGCGTTCGCCGTCAGCGATCACCCCTCTGACGAGGGGCTTCCGTCCACCCGGGCCGAAATTCGTTCGACATCGACACCTCGGGGAACTCGGACCGGGCACAGTGGCCCCATGGACGAGAAGGGGCTGGACCGCGACGGAACGATCACCCGCGAAGGTGCGCTGGACCGGGTACCGGAGGCGTTCGCCCCCGTGGTCGACGCGGCCCGGGCACACATCACCGCGCGCTTCGACGGCACCCGACTGCACAGCGCGTACCTCTACGGCAGCATTCCCCGCGGCACCGCCGTCCCCGGAGTCTCCGACCTCGACCTCCAGCTCGCCCTCCACCACGAACCCACCGACGCCGACCGCGCCGACGCCGCGGCGATCGAGACCGCGCTCGACCGGGCCTTCCCCCAGATCGACGGCGTCGGAATCCTGCTGAGCAGCACCCGCACCCTGCTCAGCGACCTCGAACGGCACGACGCCGGCTTCTTCCTCGCCTGCCTCTGCACCCCACTGCTCGGCGACGACCTCGCCGCCCGGCTGCCCCGGTACCGCCCCACCACCCTGCTGGCCCGAGAGACCAACGGCGATCTGGCCCTCCTCCTCCCGCGCTGGCGCACCCGCGCCGCCGAGGCCACCACGGACGCCGCCCGCAGAACCCTCAGCCGGGGCGCCGCCCGCCGTATCGTCCGTACCGGATTCACCCTGGTCATGCCCCGCTGGGGCGGCTGGACCAGCGACCTCGCGCAGTCCGCCGCGATCTTCGGCCGCTACTACCCCGAGCGCGCCGACCAGATGCACCTCGCCGCCACCACCGCCCGCACCCCCTCCACCGACCCCGCGGTCCTCACCCTCCTCATCGACGACCTGGCCCCCTGGCTGGCCACCGAATACACCACCGTCCACGGGGAAAAGGCCCCACGGGCCTGAGCACGCCCAGCCCCCAACCACCCACCCGAACAAGCCAGTTGGCCGCTCCCACAGGCAGCCCGGCCACGGCGTCCGGCAAAGGATTGGCCCCGCGGACCGCGCCCCGGCCAAGATGGGTTCATGCCCCACCGCGACCGCCACGCCCTGTCCTCCGTCCACCGCACCCGCGCCGGTCGGCCGGGGCCGGGTGGGGAGCCTGTGGTGGTGGAGCGGCGGGAGGGGCCGTATGGGGAGGTGGTGTTGCGGCGGCATGGGGAGCTGCTTCAGATCATCGCCAACGGGTGCTTCCTGATGGACACTTCGGACGGGCGCTCCGAGCGGCTGCTGGTCGACGCCGCCCGTGACGCCCTCGACGGCCGGCCCGCGCCCTCGGTACTGATCGGCGGTCTCGGCGTCGGTTTCTCGCTCGCCCATGCCGCCGCCGATCCACGCTGGGGCCGGATCGCCGTGGCGGAACGGGAACCGGCCATCATCGACTGGCACCGTGAAGGCCCGCTCTCCGCGGTCTCCGCCGCCGCCCTCGCCGACCCGCGGACCGCGATCCTGCACACCGACCTCCTCGCCCACCTCGGCTCCGGCCCCCGCTACGACGCCCTCTGTCTGGACATCGACAACGGGCCCGACTGGACCGTCACCGAGCAGAACGGGAACCTCTACTCGCCCGCGGGTCTCGCGGCCTGCCGTGCCTCGCTGACGCCGGGCGGTGTCCTCGCCGTCTGGTCGGCCGCGCCCTCGCCCGAATTCGAGGCAAGGCTGCGGAATGCCGGTTTCCAAGGGGTGCGTACCGAAGAGATCCCCGTTGCCCGGGGCGTCCCGGACGTGGTGCACCTCGCGGTACGCCCTGGATAGCCCCGAAGCCACTCGGCCCCGTACGCTGCCTGTCGGCGCCCGGTCCTTGAGGCGTCAACCGCACGCATGGGATCACCCCACGGGTTCCGGAAAGCACAAGCAGGGGCGGGGCATGGAGCAGACACACACCTCCCAGAACGGCACCCCGGCGGCCGCCGGCGCACAGCGCCGGGTCCTGGTCGTCGAGGACGACGCGACGATCGTCGATGCGGTGTCCGCGCGGCTGCGCGCCGAGGGGTTTCTCGTGCAGACCGCGGGCGACGGGCCGTCGGCCGTCGACACCGCCGAGGGCTGGCAGCCCGACCTGCTGATCCTCGACATCATGCTGCCCGGTTTCGACGGCCTGGAGGTCTGCCGCCGGGTGCAGGCCCAGCGCCCGGTGCCGGTACTGATGCTGACGGCCCGCGACGACGAGACGGACATGCTGGTCGGGCTCGGCGTCGGCGCCGACGACTACATGACGAAGCCGTTCTCGATGCGGGAGCTGGCCGCCCGGGTGCATGTACTGCTGCGCCGGGTGGAGCGGGCCGCGCTGGCGGCGACCACACCGCGCAGCGGCATCCTGCGCCTGGGCGAGCTGGAGATCGACCACGCCCAGCGCCGGGTGCGGGTGCGCAGCGACGATGTGCATCTCACCCCGACCGAGTTCGACCTGCTGGTCTGCCTCGCCAACACGCCGCGCGCGGTACTCTCCCGCGAGCAGTTGCTGGCCGAGGTGTGGGACTGGGCCGACGCCTCCGGTACGCGGACCGTCGACAGCCACATCAAGGCCCTGCGCCGCAAGATCGGCGCCGAGCGCATCCGCACCGTGCACGGTGTCGGATACGCCTTGGAGACGCCGACCCCGTAGTCGAGCCGTACGCCCCCGGAGGGGACCCATGAGCAACGCCGCCGGACCGGTGCGGGCCGCGAACGGATCCCGGGACCGGCGGCTGCTGCTGCCGGAACTGCCCAGCGGCGTCAGGCCGTTCTCGGTGAAGACGAAGCTGGGCACGCTGGTCGTGGTCTCGGTCTTCATCACCACCGGGCTGCTGATGATCGCCGTGCGGACCCAGACCGAGCTGCGTTTCATCACGGTCTTCTCGGTGATCGCCACCCTGCTGATCACCCAGTTCGTGGCACACTCGCTGACCGCGCCGCTGGACGAGATGAACACGGTGGCCCGGTCCATCTCGCACGGCGACTACACCCGGCGGGTGCGCGGCGCCGACCGCCGCGACGAGCTGGGCGACCTGGCCACCACCATCAACCGCATGGCGGACGATCTGGAGGCCCAGGACCACCAGCGCAAGGAACTCGTGGCGAACGTCTCGCACGAGCTGCGCACCCCGATCGCCGCTCTGCGCGCGGTACTTGAGAACGTCGTGGACGGCGTCTCGCAGGCCGACCCGGAGACGATGCGCACCGCGCTCCAGCAGACCGAGCGGCTGGGCCGGCTGGTGGAGACCCTGCTCGACCTGTCCCGCCTGGACAACGGCGTGGTGCCGCTGAAGTCCCGCCGCTTCGAGGTGTGGCCGTATCTGTCGGGTGTGCTGAAGGAGGCCAACATGGTGGCCGAGGCGCGCGCCGGGACCGCCTCGGGCTCCGGCAACCACGGCCGCGGCGACGTCCATCTGCATCTCGACGTGTCCCCGCCGGAGCTGACCGCGTTCGCGGACCAGGAGCGCATCCACCAGGTGGTGGCGAACCTCATCGACAACGCGGTGAAGCACAGCCCCCCGCACGGCCGGGTCACCGTACGGGCCCGCCGCGGCGAGGGTCCCGACGCGCTGGACCTGGAGGTGCTGGACGAGGGGCCGGGCATCCCGCGGTCCGAGTGGCACCGGGTCTTCGAGCGCTTCAACCGCGGCAGCCAGGGCAAGACCAGCGACGGCGGCACCGGTCTGGGCCTGGCCATCGCGCGCTGGGCGGTCGATCTGCACGGCGGCCGGATCGGGGTGGCCGAATCCGCTCGGGGCTGCCGGATACAGGTCACACTTCCGGGAGACACCCGCACGCAATATTGACGTAAGGTTCGAACACGGGCCCGCCCGACCGGGACGCGGCCGCCGGTTTCCGTACCTGCGGTCGGGGTTCGTCGGCGCCGGGGACGAGAAAGCCACGGTATTTTCCCGCCATTGTCAGCGGCGAAACCAGCTCGCCGATGTGATGTGCACGACGTATCGCCAGCCCGGTCTGCATCTTCCGGTGTCAGGGGCGTAGCCTTTATTTCCGCTGTCCATCACCTTGTGAAGCGGAAGAGGGCGGTTCTCGCCGTGTCGCAGTCCCCCAGTAACTCCAGCACCTCGACCGACCAAGAGGGGCGGGGCAAGGACCCCGCCGCCGCCTTCGGTCCCAACGAGTGGCTCGTCGACGAGATCTATCAGCAGTACCTCCAGGACCCGAATTCGGTGGACCGGGCCTGGTGGGACTTCTTCGCCGACTACAAGCCGGGCGGTGGTGCCACCGCACCGGGCGCCGGGTCCGCGGCCCCCACCGAGGCGTCCGCGGGCACCGCG
>NZ_JBHVRR010000020.1:0-100274 GCF_042885635.1 Streptomyces sp. NPDC058045
CACCGGACCCGTACCCCAGCGGGTGGCCGCCCTGCTCCGCACCGCGCCCCGCCCGCCCCGAGCCGCGAAGATCACCGCCGTACTGCTGGCGGCCTGCGCCCTGGTCTCCGCCACAGCCGCGGCGGACGGGGTGTCCGACTGCCACCACCGGATCGAGATCGCCCAGGGCGAGGAGCACACCTGAACCGCCGCCACCGAGACCGCCTTCTCACCCGCCGCCTTTCCACGACCCCGCCCGTTGCCCCTCGCCCCGCTCCGTGCCCCCTCTCCATGACCGGAAATCGATCATGGTCCCGCGAGTGTGACGTAGTCCACGTGTGTGGGGCGCGGAAGACGGGTAGCGGATGGCCGACCTGCACCACTGCGACACCGGAGTACCCGTACATGAACCTCACCCACCCGAAGCCGGAGCCCATCTACACCCTGCTCGTCGAGGAGCACGGCGATGTCGTCGCCGAGGCGCGCCAGGCCGCGCACCAGATCGAGCAGAAGGCACGGGAGGCTCTCGACTTCAGCAGACTCCATGTCGCCGTGGGACGGGCGGGAAAGCAGTCAGAGTCCGCACCCGCCGGTTGACCGCTCGCCGGGGCCGCCACCGCGGCGGCCCCGGCGGACCGTGCACTCCGTACCCGGCGACAGGGATTCCGGAAGTTTCCCGGCCCGAAGCCTCCCCAGGCTGCGGGATGCGTTCCGGAGCCGTTGACTGGCGGTGACGCAGTCTGCGAGTCCCGGGAGGCGCCCCGCCATGCCACACCCCCTCCTGCCTCCGCCCGACCGGTCCGCACCGTGAGCGGACACGCCTTCCGCGAGGGCTACAGCGGGCAGACCGCCCGCGGCGCCGAACTGCACACGCCGCTGCGGGACTTCCTGCGCACCGAGACCGGCAGCGCCGCCGTCCTGGTGGCCGCCGCGCTCGCCGCCCTTGTCTGGGCCAACGCGGCCCCCGGCAGCTACACCGGATTCTGGGACACCCACCTGGCACTGCGCCTCGGCAGCCGGGGCATCGACCTGACGCTGCGCGGCTGGGTCAACAGCGGGCTGATGACACTGTTCTTCCTGGTCGTCGGCCTGGAGGCGCGCCGTGAGTTCGACATGGGCGAGCTGCGCGAACGCAGCCGCCTGGCACTGCCGCTGGTCGCCGGGGTGTGCGGAATGGCCGTCCCCGTCGCCATCTATCTAGCCGTGAACGCGGGCGAGGCCACCGCCCACGGCTGGGGCGCCGCCATGTCCACCGACACCGCCTTCGCCCTCGGCCTGCTCGCCGTCGTCGGCCGCGGGATGCCGTCCGGCCTGCGCATCTTCCTGCTCACCGTGTCCGTCGTGGACGACTTCGTCGCGCTGGTGGTGATCGCCGTCGTCTACAGCGGCCGCCTCAGCCTGCCCGCCCTGCTCACCGCCGCCGCCACCCTCGGCGCGATACTGCTGGTGCGGGCGGCGGGCCTGCGCCACCCGGCCGGGTACGCGCTGCTCGCCGCCGTGCTGTGGGTGGCGCTCCTGGAATCCGGGATCGACCCGATCGCCACCGGCCTCGTCCTCGGCCTGCTCACCTTCGCCTACCCGGCGGCCCGCTCCGACCTGGAACGCGCCAGCGGACTCTTCCGGCTCTTCCGCGAACAACCCACCCCCGAACTCGAACGCTCCGTACGCCTGGGCCTGGCCAGCGCCATCTCCCCGAACGACCGGTTGCAGCGGCTCCTGCACCCCTGGACCAGCTATGCGGTGGTGCCGCTCTTCGCCCTCGCCAACGCCGGAATCCGGCTCGGCGGCGAGGAGTTGGCACACGCCTTCACCTCACCCGTCACCCTCGGCATCCTCGGCGCCTTCGTCCTCGGCAAACCCGCCGGCATCGTCACCGCCGCGGCCCTCACCACCGCCGTCAGCCGCGGCCGGCTGCGGCCCCCGGCCGGCTGGGGCGCGGTCACCGCGGGCGGCACCATCGCCGGAGTCGGCTTCACCGTCTCCCTGCTGATCGCCACCCTCGCCTTCAGCGGCCGGCACCTGGAAGAGGCCAAGACGGGCGTGCTGAGCGCCGTCGTCGGCTCCGCGATCACCACCTGGCTGGTGATCCGACTGGTACGGGCCCTGCCCAAGCGCACCCGGCTGCGGGCACTGCTCGGCCGCGCCGAGTCCATCGTCGACCTCGCGGTCCCCGTCGACCCGGCCCGCGACCGCATCCGCGGCCCACAAGCCGCGACGGTCACCGTGGTCGAGTACGGCGACTTCGAATGCCCCTACTGCGGGCTCGCCGAACCCGTCGTCCGGGCCCTGCTGGAGGGCGACGGCGAGGTGCGCTACGTATGGCGGCACCTCCCGCTGACCGATGTCCACCCGCACGCCCAACTTGCGGCCGAAGCCGCCGAGGCCGCGGCCCGCCAGGACGGCTACTGGCCGATGCACGACCTGCTGCTGGAACACCAGGGCGCCCTGACCGCCACCGATCTGCTGGGCTACGCGGAGGAGGCCGGCCTGGACGTGCCGCGCTTCCACCGCGATCTGCGCACCCACGCCGGTGCCGGCCGCGTCGCCGAGGACGTCGAGTCCGCCGACCTCAGCGGCGTCTCCGGCACCCCCACCTTCTTCGTCAACGGCCTCCGCCACCACGGCGCCTACGACATGGCCGGCCTCACAACGGCGGTACGCACCGCCCGCGCCCGAGCGGTCGTCCGCTGAGCCGAGGGCCAACGCACGGCCTGCGGCGAGGGGGGGGCGAGAGCCGCCGGTGAGCGACAGCTCGGCGTGCCGATGGACCGGCATCCGCCCCCCGGCCCCGGGGCAGATCCTGGTCCGGGGCCGCACAGCCGACGTTGTGCACGACCCGACCCGCGGCGAGGTCTACGCCCACTCCACCACGTGCATCGCCTTCGAGCGCCGCATCATCGCGTGGCGCAGGCCGCTTCGCCGGGGGCCTGTGCCCGGGGCGGGAGCGCTGTGGGCTGCCGTGCCGGGGGGCCAGCCTGCGCCGCCGGTGAATAGCTGCCGCAGGCTGCACGACACCGTCACTTTCACCTCCGACGCAAGACCGTCGCCCACACCTGTTAGTGGGAGCCCACCAACGCTTCATGGACGCTCAGTTGACTGCGCGTCACCTCTCGGCCGGGCGTCCCACACGTTCGGAGGACATGCCGTTCGCCCGGTCGGGCCCCGTCCTGCGCCACACTGACCGCCGAAAGCCGCGGAACCGACGTAATACGGCGTAACCGGTTCAACCGTCGCGGCCCAGGAGGGTGAAGATGGCGATTTCGATTTCCGCGGTGCTGCTGTTGCTGATCCTGGCGGTGGTGTTCCTCCGTAGCGGCGCGCTGAAGTTCTCGCACGCCCTGGTCTGTGTCCTGCTCGGATTCTCGCTCGCGGGTACCAGCATGGCGCCCACCATCCAGGACGGCCTCGTCGCCACCGCGGACCTGGTCAGCCGGCTCAACCCCTGAGCGGGGAAGGGGTGTTGGCCTGCTCAGGTCAGCGCGCCGCCGGTCTCTCGTCAAGGAGCGGGATGCCCGCGGTCAGCCGGCGCAGGCAGCGCACCGCCAACTCGGCCGGTGCCCGAGGCCCGCTCGACGGGGCGTCACCGGTGCCCGCCCAGGTCTCCAGGGCGAGGCGGATGGAGTCGGTGGCGGCGGCCGCGGTCAACTGCACCTCCAGTGGGTCGGCGTCCGCTCCCGCGAGCCGGGTCAGAACCGGTACCAGGCGCTCCTCCGACTCCTGGTTGACCCTGTACCAGACGGCCCTCAGCGCCGCGTCGTCCCGGGCGGCGCGCAACAGGCCGCGGGTGGTCTCCAGTTGATCCGGTGTGCGCTCTCCCGGTTCGGCAAGAGCATCGAAGACCGCCTGCTCCAGCGCGGTGCGCAGACCCGCGTCGGGATCGGCCTCCGCCAGCAACGCCCGCCAGGCGTCGCCGCCCGCCGCCAGCAGCGGGCCGACCGCGTCCTGCTTGCTGCGGAAGTACCGGTAGAAGGTGCGCAGCGCGACACCCGCACTGCGCGCGATGTCCTCGGCCGTGGTGCCGTCGGGCCCGCGCTCGGCGAAGAGCCGGGCTGCCGCGGTGGCTATCTCGATCTGGGTGGCCGCTCTACGGCGCTCGGTCAGCGTGGGCTCGGGGGTCGGCTCTCTGGTCGGCGTCACCCGTCAAGGATAGGCCTAGCCAAGCTCCGATGTCACGTTTTGCTTCTATGGCAAAACGTGCAATGAAGGCGTATGGTGACAGTCGTGTGCTCGGGATGAGCCGCCGGGCATCGTGCGAAACGGAGAGCAGAGTGATGGACCAGAACATGAAGCAGATCGTGAACGGCAATCGCTACGAGGGGCGCCGGGCACTCGTCACCGGCTCGGGCTCCGGCATCGGCCAGGCCACCGTGTTGCGCATTCTTGCGGAGGGCGGTCAGGTCGCCGCCGCCGACGTCAGCGAGGCCGGTTTGCGGGACACCGTGGAGAAGGCCACCGCAGCCGGTGTCGCCGAGCGCCTCACCACCCTCGTCATGGACATCTCCGACGAGACCTCCGTACGGTCGTCCGTCGCCTTCGCCGTCGAGACCCTCGGCGGACTCGACGTCGTCGTGAACGCGGCGGGCATCCTCCGCTCCTCGCACAGCCATGAGACCTCGCTCGACGACTTCACCCGCATCCTCCAGGTCAACCTGGTGGGCACCTTCCTGGTGATCCGCGAGTCGATACCGGCCCTCCTCCAGGGCAACGGTCCCGCGGTGATCAACTTCAGCTCGACCTCAGCGATGTTCGCCCACCCGTATATGGCGGCGTACGCGGCGAGCAAGGGCGGGATCCAGTCCATGACGCACGCGCTGGCCGCCGAGTACGGCAAGCAGGGCATCCGCTTCACCGCCGTGCAGCCCGGATCCATATCCTCCGGGATGACCGACGGCTCCGGCGCCAGCGGCCAGAGCCGTGGCCCCGGTCTGCCCGCGGACGCGGACATGAGCCTCTTCGCCAAGCTGTCTCCGGCGATCGGTGCCGGTTTCGCGGGACCGGAGAGTGTCGCTTCCGTGGTGGCCCTGCTGGGTTCCGACGACGGCGCGTTCATCACCGGCACCGAGGTCCGCATCGACGGCGGCACCCACTTCTGACGGGCCGCACCGACGGTTGGCGTCCGCAGCACGGACAAGCGCCGTGACCGCCAGCCTCGTCGCCCTGCTGCTCGTCGACGAACTCGCCTAGGTGGGGCGGTGGAGATCATCACTGACATCAGCTCAGGACTTGCGCCGGGTCTATGACCCAGTGGTTGGACTTGAGGGGCCGCCCCGAGAAGAACACCGCTGTCTCGGCGAGGAGTTGGAAACCGACAGAGCGACAGATGCCGTTCGACGCGGCGTTGTTGACGGCCGGGAAGGCATGAACGAGCCCCCAGCGGTTCGCTCTCCCGGCCTGTTCCAGCAGCGTGCGTACGGCGAGCTTGCCGAGCCCCTGCCCCTGGAATTCGGGCAGCACCATCCAACCGATCTCGGAGACCGGTCCGTCGTCGCTGTCGTGGGCCCAGAGAGCCACCATCCCTGCCACCGCATCGGGGCAGGTCGCATCGGGAACGATCATCTTCAACCACGCGATGTCCTCCGCTGCCTCCCGGGCGTCCCGATGGACCTTGTCCGCCATGCCCGCACGCGGCAGCGGCCCACCCAGGTCAGCCATCATGACGGGATCGCAGCGCATTCGAACGTAGGCCTCGACATCGGCAGTTGAGACGTTACGTAGCTGCATCCGCCCTCCCTTCCGGACTCGGGGCGATGCGGCATCCATCTGGGAAGCGAGTAGGGGCGGAGGTGCCCCGGGCAGGTGGTGTGGGCCTGCCCGAGGCCCGGGGTCAGAGCAGGTTCACCATCCTGAGGTACTTGTTCCAGTCCCAGTACGGGCCCGGGTCGGTGTGGTCCGTGCCCGGTACCTCCACGTGCCCGATGATGTGCTCCCGGTTCATGGGGATCCCGTAGGTGGAGCAGATCGACTTGGTGAGGAGTGCGGACTGCTCGTACAGGGCGTCGGTGAAGTACTCCGGCTTGTCGACCCAGCCTTCGTGCTCGATGCCAATGCTGCGGGTGTTGTAGTCCCAGTTCCCCGCGTGCCAGGCGACGTCCTTGTCACGGACGCACTGGGCGATGTGGCCGTCCTTGGAGCGCACCAGGTAGTGAGCCGAGACCTGCTTGGCCGGGTTCTGGAAGATGGCCAGGGCGTCCTGGTACGTCTCCTGCGTCACATGGATGACGACATGGTCGATGGCGTACTGGTTGGGCCGGGTGGACTTGGTGTAGTTGGAGGGGCTGGCCGGGACCCATTCGGCCGGCGGGTAGTCCACGGCCTTCGGCCGTGCGGCGGCCCGTGCGGTGGCGGGCAGCAGCGCTGTGGAGACCGCGGCGAGCGCGGCGCCCTGGAGCAGACGGCGTCTGCCGGGCTGGAATTCGGCGGGTGACATAAGTGCCCTGCCTTTCGTGGGGGGTTGTTGTTTGTGCTCTGCCGGGACCCTGCCGGTTCAGCGGCGGAGAGTCCCGGCACGTTCAGGGTGGTGCGCGGCGGAGCCCCGTCGTACGGGAGTCGTCGGAGCTGTCGAAGAGGGGTGACTCGACTGGCTGCGTGGGGAGTTGGGGTATCGGGGAGGTGGCCCTCGGAGGGGGAGGCGTATCGGTGGCGGTGATGAGGGTGCCGCGCGCTCCTCGCAGGACCGGGTCCGCCCCGCTCGAATCCGTCAGCATCGCGTTCCCCCCTCCATGGTCTGTGACGCACCGTCGACTTTGATGCCGAGATGCCCGGCGACGCATACGGTACGAGCGCCGGACGTAGGTGCGGAAGAGCGCGGGGAAGATCTGGGGACAACTGCGAAGTTGTGGAGAACTTCGTCACCCGGAAGAGGGAACAGCCCTGTGTGCAACGGGCGATGACGGAGTGTTAGTAAGGTTCAGATGGTCGCGGATGTTCCGGCTGGGTCGTCGAGCACCGAGCGGACCACCGCATGGGCGGCACCGAGCAGCGGTCCCTGCGACCCGAACCGCGAGACGGCGATCCCATGCGCGGGGCTCGCCCCGCGCCGGGCCAACTCCTCCTCGGCGGCGGGCAGTAGCCAGGGCGCGAGGGGGGCCAGGGCGCCGCCCAGCACCACAAGACGCGGATCGAGGAGATTGACCGCCCCGGTGAGCGCCACCCCCAGCGCAGTTCCGGCGGTGTGCAGCGCATCGCGGACCCGCTTGTCGCCCGCCGCGGCCCGCTCCGCCAGCAACTCCCGGGCATGGGCGCCGGATTCGAGGCCCGCGGTACGCAGTACGGCCTCCTCACCCGCGTACTGCTCCAGGCAGCCATGGCTGCCGCAGGGGCAGGCCGGGCCGTCGGGACGCACCGGGACATGCCCCAGCTCACCGGCGAAGCCTCGGGTGCCGCGCAGCAGCCGTCCGTCGACCACCACCGCCGCACCGATACCGATCTCCGCCGACACATGCACGAAGTCGCCGGGGGTGTCCTCGCCGAGCCAGAGTTCGGCGAGAGCGCCCAGATTCGCCTCGTTCTCCACCGCCACCGGAAGTGCCTTCGGCATCTCATCGGGCATCAACTCGCTGAGCAGGGCGGGGAGTTCGATGTCGTGCCAGTCCAGATTGGGGGCGCGGACCACGGTGCCCCTGTCCCGCCCGACCAGTCCCGGTACCGCGACGGACAGCCCCGCAGGCCGCAGTTCCTCGGCTGTCGCCTCGATGGCGGCCCGCCGTAGCAGGGCCGCCAGATCCCGCACCACGGACCGCGGGTCCCGCCCGCGGTTGCCGACCTGCCGCTCGGCCCGGGTGCGTACCTGACCGCGCAGGTCCACGACGCACACCGCGAGATGGTCCACGCCGATCTCCGCGCCCAGACCGGCCGGCCCGCTGCCGCTGACACCGAGTGCGGAGCCGGGCCGTCCGACCCGGCCGGGGCGCTCCGGACCCAACTCCTCCAGCATTCCCGACCGCAGCAGTTCATCGACCAGGGTGGAGACCGCCGCCCGGGTCAGGCCGATGCGTGAGGCGACCGCGGCACGGGACAGTGGACCCTCGGCGGCCAGCGTGTACATCACCCGGGACAGATTGCGCCGCCGCATCCCCTGCTGGGTGTCAGGGGTGCGGCTGCGGGACTGGTGCGGGGGAGCGGTCATTCCGCGGGTACTCCTCGGGGCGGCGGACTGCGGCGGACTGCGGCGGACTGCGCGGGCCTGGACGGTGAGCGCGGGTCAGTCGGAGGCAGGGCGGTCCAGCAAGGGGGACGCGCCCGACAGGACCCGGCCGATCCGGTCCAGCGCCGCCTCGTCCCGTTCCACCGCCGCCAGGACCGGGCCCTCGGCGGTGCCCCAGCGGCGTGCCACGGCCGCCGGGTCCTCGCCGGTGAGCAGCCCGGCGGCCTGGGCGGCGGCGCCCAATGCGACCAACTCCCGTGCCTGCGGCACCTGCACGGGGCGGCCGGAGAGCCGCAGTACCGTCTGCTGCCAGGCCTGCCCGCGGGCGCCGCCGCCGATCAGCAGCAGTGGCGCCGAACGGTCCGCCTCCTCGTCCAGTACCAGGTCCAGCGCGCCCAGCAGGGAGTGCACGGCCCCGTCGTAGGCGGCCTGGAGCAGGTGGCCGGGGGTGGTGTCGTGGCGCAGGCCGTGCAGCAGTCCGGAGGCGTGCGGCAGATTGGGGGTGCGCTCGCCGTCCAGGAACGGCAGCAGGGTGGCGGTACCGCCCGCCTCCACGGCCTCGCGGTCCCGGCCGAGGAGGGCGGCGACCCGGTCCACGGCGAGCGTGCAGTTCAGGGTGCAGGCCAGCGGCAGCCAGTCGCCCCGGGCGTCGGCGAAACCGGCGACGGTCCCCGTGGGGTCGGCGGACCTGCGGCGGGACACCGCGTAGACGGTGCCCGAGGTGCCCAGGCTGAGGACGGGCACGCCGGGCCGCACCCCCAGGCCGAGCGCCGCGGCCGCGTTGTCCCCGGTGCCGGCCGCGACCAGGGTGCCGTGCGCCAGCGGCAGACCGTCCGCTTCGCGCACCGTGCCCGCGGCCTCGCCCGGGGGCACCAGACGCGGCAGCAGCGCCGGGTCGAGGCCCACCATGCCGAGGATCTCCTCGTCGTACCGCTCGGTGATGGGGGACCACCAGCCGGTGCCGGAGGCGTCGCCGCGATCGGTGGTGCCGTCACCGGTGAGGCGGCCCGTCAGATAGTCGTGCGGCAGGCGTACCGCGGCGGCGGCGTGTGCCGACTCCGGCTCGTGCTGGACCAGCCACGCCCATTTGGTGACCGTGAACGACGGGGCGGGGACGCTGCCGACGCGCTCCGCCCACGCCTCGCCGCCGCCGAGCCGGGCCGTCAACTCGGCTGCCTGCGGCGCGGATCGCACATCGTTCCAGAGCAGTGCGGGGCGCACCGGACGGCCCCGGGCGTCGAGTGTGACCAGGCCGTGCTGCTGGCCGCCGACGGAGACCGCGGCTGCTTCCCGGGCGGGCGCTCCGCACTGGTGCAGCGCGGTCCGCAGGGCGTCCCACCACTGTTCGGGGTCGCTCTCGCGGCCGCTTCCGGAGGTGACGGTGTGCGGGGCCTGCCCGGAGGCCACCACCGCGCCGGTCGCGGTGTCGACGACCAGGGCCTTGGTGGACTGCGTGGAGCTGTCCACCCCGACGACGAGTGGTCCCTGGGCTGCTGACATCAGGTTCTCCATTCCTGCGGACTCCTGCGGACCGGCTGCTGCGGGCTCCGGCCCCGCGAAGGTTCGGGATGGTGGCCGCCGCGTCGGATCGTCCGCTGGGGGCTACCCGATTCCCGCCGCTGTCTTCCCAGTGCCGCCCGCGCATACTAATTTGTAAAGCCACCTGACGAAATCATCGGAGTACGCGAGGACGCGAGGAGTCGTGTGATGAGTTTTCAGCCCACGCCCGAGGACCGTTTCACCTTCGGCCTGTGGACCGTCGGCTGGCAGGGCCGCGACCCCTTCGGCGACGCCACCCGGCCCGTCCTCGACCCGGTCGAGTCGGTGCGGCGCCTCTCCGAACTCGGTGCCCACGGCGTCACGTTCCACGATGACGACCTGATCCCCGCCGGCTCCTCCGACGTGGAGCGCGAGGGCCACATCAAGCGTTTCCGGCAGGCCCTCGACGCCACCGGCATGGTCGTGCCGATGGCCACCACCAACCTCTTCACCCACCCCGTCTTCAAGGACGGCGGCTTCACCGCCAACGACCGCGATGTCCGCCGATACGCCCTCCGCAAGACCATCCGCAACATCGATCTCGCGGCCGAACTCGGCGCCCGGACCTATGTGGCCTGGGGCGGCCGGGACGGCGCCGAGTCCGGTGGCGCCAAGGACGTCCGGGACGCCCTCGACCGGATGAAGGAGGCCTTCGACCTCCTCGGCGAGTACGTCATCGAGCAGGGCTACGACCTGCGCTTCGCCATCGAGCCCAAGCCCAACGAGCCCCGCGGCGACATCCTGCTCCCCACCGTCGGACACGCCCTCGCCTTCATCGAGCGCCTGGAACGCCCCGAGTTGTACGGCGTCAACCCGGAGGTCGGCCATGAGCAGATGGCCGGGCTGAACTTCCCGCACGGCATCGCCCAGGCACTGTGGGCCGGCAAGCTCTTCCATCTCGACCTCAACGGCCAGTCCGGCATCAAGTACGACCAGGACCTGCGGTTCGGGGCCGGTGATCTGCGGGCGGCGTTCTGGCTGGTGGACCTGCTGGAGCGGGCCGGTTACACCGGGCCGCGGCACTTCGACTTCAAGCCGCCGCGGACCGAGGACCTCTCCGGAGTGTGGGAGTCCGCCGCCGGCTGTATGCGGAACTATCTGATCCTGAAGGAGCGTTCGGCCGCGTTCCGTGCCGATCCGGAGGTCCAGGAGGCCCTCCGCGCCTCCCGGCTGGACGAGTTGGCGCGGCCCACGGCGGAGGACGGTCTCGCGGGACTGCTCGCGGACCGGGGCGCGTTCGAGGAGTTCGATGTGACGGCGGCGGCCGAGCGCGGGATGGCCTTCGAGCGGCTGGACCAACTGGCCATGGACCACCTGCTGGCCGCCCGCGACTGAACCGCACGCCTAACCGGCCGTCCCGCCTGCCCCTCACCTCCCTTCGTTTGACCCTCCTACGCTTTGCCTACCGCTCCGCTTCCGCCTCCTCCAGGGCGCGGGACAGTGCCTCGCCCGGTCCGTCGCAGGGTCCGCCCGCCGGGGTCCAGGTCCCGTTCGCGGTGTGGCGCGGCCTGTGGAAGGGCCACCAGGCGCCGCCTTGGCCGTAGCGGATCTGGACACGGCCGTCCCCGGTGGTCCAGCGGTTCCCGGACGCGGTGAGGTCCGGGACCTCGCCCTCCGACCGGGCGTCCGCCACCGCCGCCACGGCGAGCGCGGCCGCCCGCTCATCCGGCACCCACTGCTCCTCCCACACCTCAAGCCCGGCAACGCCCCCGAACTCCCAAGCCAGTACGGCCGCTTCGAGCTCGGACCCGGTACGTCCGCCCACTGCCGCCAGCCGTGCCATCACCTCTTCCATTCCACTGTCCGATGTCCGCGGCCCCGGCTCGGTGGCCGGCCGACCGCGCCCGGCGGCGGCCAGTCGTACCGCGTCCTCGTGTTCCGTCAGCCCCGCTCGGCCCGCCGCTGCCTCGTGCAGCCCACTGCCGACCGGGATATGGGCAGCGCGCAGCGTCGCCAGGAGTCCGTACGCGGTGACGGCGGCGGCCCGGCCAAGGAACTCCACCGCCGGCACCTCGACATCTGCCGCAGGTCCCGTCTCCATGTCCAACGGGGGAGGCAGGCCGGGAAGTTCCGGGTCCGGAGGGAGATCCGGGAGCGGCGGCAGATCCCGTTCGGCGGCGAGGACCGCCGCGGCTTCGACACCGTCCTGCGCCGCCTGAGCCGCACCTCCGTCCTCGGTGTGCGCCACCGCCTCGGCCTGGCGATCGTGCAGGGTCCGCAGCGCGTCCAGCAACTGCCCTTCACCGCGCCCCCGCATCAGCAGTAGCACGAACGAGTCCTCGTCGACCAGGCGGGCCATCTGGTAGCTGAGCGCCGCGGTGTGCGCGCAGTGGTCCCAGGCGCCGCACTCGCACTCCGGCTCCAACTCCCCGATACCGGGAAGGAGTTCGAGTCCGGCCTCGGCCGCGTCCGCCACCAGTTGCGGCGGCATCTCCCGTTCCAGCAGTGCCGCCACATGCCCGGCCCGCTCCACCGCCATACCGAGGAAGCGCCGCCAGCCCTCGTCATCGAGCCGGTGCAGCAGTACGTCGGCACGGTGCGCGCTGCCGTCGCGTTCCCGCACGATGGCGGTGATCCGGCCGGGCCGTACCGAGACCGCGCCCACCGCTCCGGCCCGGGCGAGTCCGCGGCCCGCCTTGAGCTGGGTGCCGTCCAGGGCCGTGTCCTCCAGGGCCTTCAGCCAGGCGTGGCCCCACCAGGTGCGGGCGAAGCCCCGGCCGCGGGCAGGCGGGAGCGCGGCGAACGTCCGCTCGGGCTCGGTCATTTCGGTCACCGTGTCGTCGTCCGTCCCGTCGAGGTCCATGCCGGTCACCGGTCGCCTCCGCGCAGTCGGACCAGTGCGGCGAGTTCCTCGTCGCCGAGTTCGGTGAGGGCGCCCTCGCCACCGCCGCCGAGGACCGCGTCCGCCAGTCTCGTCTTGCGGGCCAGCATCTCCGCGATGCGGTCCTCCACGGTTCCCTCCGCCACCAGCTTGTGGACCTGCACCGGACGGTCCTGCCCGATCCGGTAGGCGCGGTCGGTGGCCTGGGCCTCGACCGCCGGATTCCACCACCGGTCGAAGTGCACCACATGCTCCGCCCGCGTCAGATTGAGGCCGGTCCCGGCCGCCTTGAGGGAGAGCAGAAAGACCGGAACCTCACCGTCCTGGAAGCGGCGCACCATCCGCTCGCGTACCTCCACCGGGGTTCCGCCGTGCAGGAGTTGACAGGGCACGCCGCGGTCCGTGAGGTGGGTCTCCAGCAGCCGGGCCATCTGCACGTACTGGGTGAAGACGAGGGCCGCGGAGCCTTCGGCGAGGATGGCGCCGAGGAGTTCGTCGAGCAGATCCAGCTTGCCGGAGCGACCGGTGAGGAGGGGAGCGTCCTCCTTGAGGTACTGGGCGGGGTGGTTGCAGATCTGTTTGAGCGCCGTCAGCAGGGCGATGATCATCCCGCGCCGGGCGGGGCCTTCCGCGGCGGAGATCCGGTCCAGGGTCTCGCGGACCACCGCCTCGTACAGTCCGGCCTGCTCGGGGGTGAGGGACACCGCGAGCTCGGTCTCGGTCTTGGGCGGCAGCTCCGGGGCGATCCCCGGGTCCGACTTGTGCCGGCGCAGCAGGAACGGCCGTACCAGACGGGCCAGTTGCTCGGCCGCCAGCGGGTCCCGGCCGCCCTCCACCGCGTCCGCGTAGCGGGCCCGGAAGCCGCTGACGGAACCGAGGAGTCCGGGGGTGGTCCAGTCGAGGACGGCCCACAGCTCGGACAGATTGTTCTCCACGGGGGTGCCGGAGAGCGCCACTCTGGCTTGCGAGCCGATGGACCGCAGCGCCTTCGCGGTGGCGGCCGAGGCGTTCTTCACATGCTGTGCCTCGTCCGCGACCAGCATCCCCCAGGGACCCGCCGTGGCCAGGGCCTCGGCGTCCAGCCGCATGGTGCCGTAGGTCGTCAGCACCACCTCGCCGGGAGCGAGGTCAACCGCCGAACGGCGCGGACCATGGAACCGGCGTACCGGCGTACCCGGCGCGAAGCGTTCGATCTCGCGCTGCCAGTTGCCGAGCAGCGAGGCAGGACACACCACGAGAGCCGGGCCCGCGGTGGCCTCGGACTCCTGGCGGTGCAGATGGAGTGCGATGAGGGTGATGGTCTTGCCCAGGCCCATGTCGTCCGCGAGGCAGGCGCCGAGGCCGAGCGAGGTCATCCGCGCCAGCCAGTTCAGCCCGCGGAGCTGGTAGTCCCGCAGCCGGGCCGTGAGGGCCGCAGGCTGACCGACCGCTTGCGCCCCTTCCGGTTCCGACAGGCGGGCCCGCAGCTCGGCCAGCGCGCCCTCCGCCTCCACCTCGACGGGGCCCACGGCGGTCTCGGCGGTACCGGTCAGCGCGGCCCGCAGCGCGTCGACCGGCGCGATCCGCTGATCCCGCCGCTGCCGTGCCCGGCGCACTTCCTCCGGGTCGACCAGGATCCAGCGGTCCCGCAGCCGTACCAGCGGACGGTTGGCCTCCGCGAGCCGGTCCAGATCGGTACGGGTGAGCTGCTCGCCGCCCACCGCGAAACGCCAGTTGAAGGCGAGCAGCGACTCGGGCCCCAGCAGCGAGGGTGAGCCGTCGCCCCGCGCGGTCGCGGGCTCCGGGCCGACGACGGCGGAGGTGGTGAACCCGCGGGCCAACGCCCTCGGCCAGTGCACGGCGACACCGGCGGACGCCAGCGCTCCGGCCCCGGCACCCAGCAGCTCCGTCACCTCTTCCCCGTCGAGTTCCACCGAGTCCGGGACGGCGGCGGACAGCAGCGGAGCGAGGGGCGCCCAGGCGTGGACCGCGCGCCGGACCGCGACCAGCGCGGTCATCCGATCGGCCGGACCGAAGCCGGTGGCTCCGCCGGTGCGGTCCGCCCACACCTCGCTCGCATCGGCGACGACCGCCGCATCCGAGGCGCGGTGCACCTGCACGACGACGCGGAACACCCCGGGCCCGTCCAGCACTTCGGCCGCCTCGCCCTCGGCGCCGGACCCCTCCGGATCCAGCCCGTCGACCTCGACGCGGAGCGAGATCCGCACCCCGGCGTCGTGCGCGGCCGTCAACTCGTCTGCCCAGGGCCGCAGTTCCGGACGGTGCTGCGGCTCCTCGGCGGCGAAGCAGGCGCCACCCGCCGCCCGTTCAGCGGCCGGAGAGCGCGGCAGGGTGTCCGCCACCGCATCCAGAAACGCCCGCAGCAGCGGCTCGGCCCGGGGCAGCCGGGGGGCGTGGGCGGCCGCCCCCGGGGCGCCGGGGAGGGGGACGGCACGTGCCGCGGCGGGCATGGCCGCGGCGAGTCCACCCACCGCCCGCAGCTCCTCCGCGAGCAGCGGGGCGCAGCGCCAGAGGTCGTGGCCCGAGGCGCTGATCCCCGGCAGCAGCAGTCCGCGCGCCGCGAAACCGAGCGCGAGCAGCGCCGCCGCACCCCAGAACTCCGTTGCCGGATGCACCACTTCAGAACCCCCGGCCGGAGCCGAGCCCTCCGCACGGGCGCGGGCCAGCGGTACCACCGCCGTTCCGATCGGCACCCGCACCGCAGGGACGACCGAGGTCCGCACGCCGTCCTCGCCGGGCAGGACCACGGTGAGCGACGCGGCGGCGGCACCGGGCACGGCAGGGAGAGCGGTGCCGTCGGCCCGCCAGAAGGCCACCGTGCCCAGCCGTGGCGGATCCGCGGGCTCGAACACGGCCGCACAGCCGAGCAGTTCACGGAGGACGTCGGGATCGGACGAAGCGGAGAGAGGGGAGTGAAAAGCGGGGGGAGAGGAGGTGGTGGGCAGGACAGACTCCATTCGTCAAGTTTGACTACTTGGATGACCGGCGGCCGAGGGTACACCATGACGCCACCCTGCGCGGCGCCTCCCGAGCGCCCTGGGGAAATCCCCACCTCCGCGGTGTGGTCAGCACCCGCAGCCCCAGGGGGTGCGCACCGGCCGCAATCCGGGTGGTGACGCCATGGTTGCCGACACCCGCCCGAATCTACGTTTGCTCAGGTCAGCACGGATTCGCAGACCGGAGACCGCCATGGCCCAGACCGTCGTACCCGCCGCACCGCCCGCACTGCCGCGCCCCGACTCCGGGGCCGGCGGGCGGCGGACGGGCAGCGAGTTCGCCCCGCTGCTGCGTGTGGCGAAATCCCAGGGACTACTGGAACAGCGCACCGGCTGGTACGCCCGCACCATGATCGTGAACGCGGTGTTCCTCGCCGCCACCGTCACCGGCATGGTCCTGCTCGGCAACACCTGGTGGACCCTGCTGCTCGCCCCCGTACTGGCCGTGCTCTCCGCGCGTACCGCGTTCATCGGCCACGACGCCGGGCACGCCCAGATCACCGGAGACCGCCGCAAGAGCCGGCTGATCGGCCTCATCCACGGCAATCTGCTGCTCGGCATGAGCTACGCCTGGTGGAACGACAAGCACAACCGGCACCACGCCAACCCCAACCATGTCGACAAAGACCCCGATGTCGCGGCCGATGTCCTCGTCTTCACCAGCCGGCAGGCCGCGGTCCGCGACGGCCTGCGCCGCTGGCTCACCCGCCACCAGGCCTGGCTGTTCTTCCCGCTGACCCTGCTGGAAGGCATCGCGCTGAAGGTCTACGGCTTCCAGGACCTGCGGCGCCAGAGCCCGCGTGAGCGCCTGGTCGAAGGGACCCTGCTGGCGCTCCACGTCATCGGCTACCTCACCCTGCTGTTCACCGTGCTCACCCCCGGCAAGGCCGTCCTCTTCGCCGTCCTTCACCAGGCACTCTTCGGACTTCACCTCGGGCTCGCCTTCGCCCCGAACCACAAGGGCATGGAGATGCCCGACCCCGACGGCGAGCGGTGGGGGCATCTGCGCCGGCAGGTCCTCACCTCGCGCAACATCCGCGGCAACGCCATCACGGACTGGTTCCTCGGCGGCCTCAACTACCAGATCGAGCACCACCTCTTCCCGAGTATGCCCCGCCCCCATCTCACCCTGGTCCGCCCCCTGGTACGGGCCCACTGCCGGGACCTCGGCGTCCCCTATACGGAGACCGGACTGGTGGACTCCTACCGGCAGGCGCTGCACCATCTGCACGCGGTGGGGGAGCCGCTCCGGCAGGCGTGACCGACCGGCCCGGCACACCCTGGGAGGGTGGAGCCGGGTCCACCCCCGGGTGGGGTCGGAATCAGGGTCAGGTCAGGGTCGGCTCAGGGGCGTGGGCCGGAACCAGGAGCGGCGCGAGGACGTTTCCACGACAGAGAGCGGCAACAGCCGCAGAGGAGGCGACACACATGTCGAACAGGGCGAAGATCGCCGCAGGGGGTGTGGCGGCCGGCATCATCCTATTGATCTGGCTGCCCTGGTGGGCCGCACTCCTGATCGTGCTGGGCGTGCCCGCCGCTGCCTATCTGGCACTCGACCCGTCCCAGCGCAACCGACTGCGCCGGGTGTCCCGCCGAGAGCTGCGCCGCTGAGCCGCGCCCTTCGGAGCGGTTGAGCGTCCCTGGCCTGTGGGCCCGACCGTCCGGTCCCGGACACGATCGTCCGAGGCCGGACAGGCCGGAACGGTTCAAGCCTGTGCTGAGCAGGGGTGGCTCAGGAGGGGCGGACGGCCATGCGGTCGAGTGCGGCCAGTAGTCCGGGCAGTTCCGGGCCGCGGCCCACCGGCAGCACCTCGCCGGGTTCGTCGTCGAGCAGCACGAAGGCGATGTCGTCGGTCCTGGCCACCATCGACCAGCCCGGCCCGTCGGCACGCAGGGTGCGGGCATCACCGGGAGCGAAGGAGGAGCGGACCCGGCCTGGCGGAGGCGGTGAGTCCACATATGCCCGTGCCTCCGCCAGCACCCGCCGGATACCCCGATGAGCAGCCGCCCGCGCTGGATCCGACACGGCCTCCGCGTCCTGCTCGGGAGGTGTGGAGGCCGGGTCGACCGCGGCAGCGGGGCCGGTACCGGTCGCCTCGGCAGCCGCGCTCGCGCCCGGCTCCGCGGCTGCGTCCGTGTCCGCGCCCCCGTTCTCGTTCGCGGGGGTGGCCCCGGCTTCCTCCGGCACCGTGTCGACTCCTCGCGGGCCGGCCTGTGCCGATCGCACCGAGGCCTCGTCTGCCGCCGGCCTGGTGTCACCGGCGAAGTTCGCGTCGTCGATCTGCTCCCGCCAGGCCGCCCACTGAAGCGCGATCTCGTCCGCGCCCATACGCCGCTGCGCGGGCCCCCACACCGTGGTGTCCGGCGGTACGAGGGGGGTGCGGTCGGTGAGTTCGGGATTCGGCTCGGGGTCGTGCGGGGCGGGTACGCCGGGTGCGGCGACCGCGAGGGCCAGCGGCCAGCCCGGCAGCGCGACCACCATGGACCGCTCGTCGGGGGAGAGGTCGTACTCCATCCCGCAGTCCCAGGAGGCGATCGCCACGGCCACCAGAGACACGTCGTCGACGACCACTGTCCAGCGGGCGCCGTTCCCGTCCTGACCGAGGACCAGGCCGTATCCCTCGGCCACCGGCGCCAGTTGGAGCGCCGCGCAGGCCTCGGGGTAGTCGTCGCCGAGCACGCTCGGGAACTGTGCGGGCGTCAGCAGTACCGCCGTGAGGACGAACAGTGCGTCGTCCTGAGCGGCGACATGCCCCTCGTCCGTCCCGGCCATCGCCGTCTCCCCTCGCATGGTCCGTTGGCGCAACCCAACCACTCCGGGATCGCCCCGTCGATCCGTGTTGAGCAGGAATTTCTCCCGGGAGCCGACCAGTTGGCCAGAGTCTGGGGCAGGCCGTTGCGGTGTTGTGATCCCAGCGTGCGTCCGCTGTGGCGGCGGGGTGTGCGGCGGGTGGTCACTCCGTGAACGCCGGCGCGCCTCACTCGCGGGTGCGGCTCAGCCCAGCCAGAGCCGCCAAGGTCTTGCACAACCAGGCGAGTTCGGCGCCGGCGCGGGCTGAACAGCCGGTTCCGGAGGGCTGGTTCAGCCGCCCACGCGCCCGCCCGGCTCATCGTCGCGCGCCGCGAGCGCCAGAAATCGGTCATCCTCGTCGACGTACGAGGTCAGCCGCCATCCCGCGGAAGCGAGCAGCGGGCGCAGATTGGGCTCGGCCCGCAGATCGTCCGGAGTGAGCGCCCGGCCGTGCCGCGCCGCGAGCGCCGCCCGGCCGACCGGATGGAACAGCGCCAGCAGCCCACCCGGCCGCACCACCCGGGCCAACTCCCGTAGATTCTCGGCGGGATGGGGCAGATGCGCGATGAGTCCCGCCGCGAACACCGCGTCCAGCACCCCGGCGCGCAGCGGAAGTCGCGCCACGTCCGCCAGCAGCAGCGCAGCATCCGCGTCCCGGCCCGCCCGGACCGCCTCCGTCAGCATCGCCGGAGTGAGATCGGCCCCCAGCACCACGCCCCCGGAACCGACCGCCTCCCGCAGCGCCGCGAGCGCCCGCCCCGTTCCGCAGCCCGCGTCGAGCACCCGGTCTCCCGGCCGCAGCCGCAACTCGCCGACAGCCGTACGGAACGCGGGGGTGTCCCCCGGGAACTTGCTGTCCCAGTCCGCGGCCCGTGCGGTGAAGAACTCCTGGACATGTGCCCGGTCGTAGTCGCTCATGGACCGCATGATTCCGCACTCCGGTCGCGACCGGACGCCCGGCCGCGACCGGACCGCTGGATCAGTCCGCCACGTCCGCCAGCGCGGACACCTTGTCGATATGCATCCGCACCAGCAGCTCGCCGGGAACGCCGTTGCGCGCGCCGAACTCCTCAGCCCGGTCCGCGCCCATGTACCGCCCTCCGATCCTCGCCGCCCAGGTCCGCAACTGCCCCGGATCCTCCGAGATCTCCGCCCTCCCCGACAGTACGACATAGCCGAACGGCGGCCGGTCGTCGTCCACGCAGAGCGAAATCCGCGGATCCCGGGCCAGATTGCGCCCCTTGACAGTGGTCTTACCGGTGTTGAACACCAGGTCGTCCCCGTCCAGTACGAACCAGATCGGTGCGAGATGCGGGCTGCCGTCGGCTCGAACCGTGGCCAGCTTGCCGGTGCGGGTGCCCTCCGAGACGAACGCCCGCCATTCTTCGTCGGTCATCTTGTGTGCCATGGCTTCCATCCTCCTTGCCGGGACGCACGGAGTGGGTAAGGCTGGCGAGGCGGATTCTCCGGATGGGGGAGACGCGGGGGCCACACGACCGGGGAGAGTCGCAACATGGCGCAGAGCAAGGGGCTGGGATGGCTGCTGGACGACCTGACCCAGCGCGTCGAACACATCCACAACGCACTGGTGCTGTCCAACGACGGGCTCGTCACCGCGGCGAGCAGCGGCCTCAAACGTGAGGACGCGGAGCACCTGGCGGCCGTGGCCTCGGGGCTGCACAGCCTGGCCAAGGGATCGGGCCGGCACTTCCGCGCGGGCAACGTACGCCAGACCGTGATCGAGTTCGACGACGCGGTGCTGTTCGTGACCGCGGCCGGCGAAGGCAGTTGCCTCTGCGTACTCAGCAGCGCCGAGGCCGACATCGGGCTCGTCGCCTATGAGATGACCCTGCTCGTCAACCGCGTCGGCGAACACCTCGGCGTCGGCACCCGCCAGCCCCAGCACCGGCCCACCAACGAGCAGTAGCCGCACGACCTGTGGAAACGCTCTCTGGCGGAGAGTTATCCACAGGCCAGACGGGCAGGTGGCAGATCCGGCTACGGTTCTTTTCCCGGCCAAGACCACGACTCGGGAGAGATCCGATATGACCGACCACCTCAACCGCCCCTGCCACAACGGCACTTCGCGTCCCACCGAGCGGAGCGTCGGCGCCGCGCAAGGTGCCCGCATCTTGCGCATCGGCACCGGCAGGTTCACCGAACTCGCCCGCCTGGGCCTCCTCGCGCCGATCCACTTCTACCTCCACCGCTACCGCACCATCCTCTGGCTCTACGGCGTCCAGGACCTGTACGACTTCGCCGGCAACCGCAGCCATCGGCCCCTGTTCGGCCGCCGCCTGCCCGAATCGCTGCGCACCCAGCTCACCAACGGCACCGATCTGCGCGCCCGGAACTGGCGCGGCCGCCATACCGGGCACCTCCTGCGCCGCACCGCCGACCCCTGGGCGCGTGCCGCCATCACCGCCGCCCACCTAGACGACCGGCACCTCGCCGACCTCGTCCACGATCCGGTGGAACGAGCCAGGCTGCACCGGCTCAGGCCCGCGCCGCCCGCCGGCACCGGCACCTCCGCACGGCGTGCCCTGACTCGCGTCATGACCGCAGCCGACCCGGACGAGATCAACTGGCTCCGAGCGAGCCTCGCCCTCTGCCTTGACGAAGCGCGGCGCCCCTCCCCGGCACCGCCTCCGGAGGACTCGGGGTCAACGGGACAGCCGGCGGAACAGCCCCTCCTGGACCACGGACACCAGCAACTGCCCGCTCCGGTCGTAGATACGCCCCCGGGCCAGACCGCGGCCTCCGGTGGCGATGGGCGACTCCTGGTCGTAGAGGAACCACTCGTCGGCACGGAAGGGACGGTGGAACCACATGGCGTGGTCCAGTGAGGCCATGTCGAAGCCGCGCGGCCCCCACAGCGGCTCCACCGGGATACGCACCGCGTCCAGCAGCGTCATATCGCTGGCGTAGGTGAGTGCGCAGGTGTGCACCAGCGGATCGTCGCCCAGCGGGCCCACGGCACGCATCCACACCGCGCTCCGCGGTTCCGCCCCGGTCACCTCCTCCGGGGTCCAGCGCAGCCGGTCCACATAGCGGATGTCGAACGGCTGCCGCCGCTCCATCCGTTCCAACTGCTCGGGCAGCGCCCCCAGACGCTCCCTCAACTCCTGCCCGATCGTCGGCAACGACTCCGGATCGGGCACCTCACGCGCCGGCGGCAACTGGTGCTCGAACGTGCCCTCCTCGGGCCGATGAAAGGAAGCGGTGAGATTGAAAATGGTCCTGCCCTGCTGGACGGCCGTCACCCGGCGCGTGGTGAACGACCGCCCGTCCCGCACCCGTTCGACCTGGTACACGATGGGCATCCCCGGCCGGCCCGGCCGCAGGAAGTACGCGTGCAGCGAATGCACCGGCCGGTCCCCGTCCGTGGTGCGGCCCGCCGCCACCAGCGCCTGCCCGGCGACCTGCCCGCCGAAGACCCGCTGCAGCGACTCCTCCGGGCTGAGCCCCCGGAAGATGTCGACCTCGATCCGCTCCAGGTCGAGCAGGTCGACCAGCCGCTCCGCGGGATTCGTCGTCATGGTCTCGGTTCTCCTCGTCGGGCGGCGGAACGGGCAGGTACGGAGGCTACAACTGCCCGACGGACGTCACCCGCAGCACGGCACGCCCCTCGGTGTTCGACGCGTCCAAGTCGACCTCGGCACTGATGCCCCAGTCGTGGTCCCCGTTGGGATCGGCGAAGGTCTGCCGTACACGCCACAGCCCGTGCGCCGCGTCCTCCTCGATCATCAGCAGCTTGGGCCCACGCGCATCGGGCCCCGTCCCGAGGTCGTCGTACTCGTCCCAGTAGCGGTCCATGGCCTCGCCCCAGGCGTCCGCGTCCCAGCCCGATTCGCCGTCCAGCTCGCCGAGTTCCTCGACCTGGTCGAGCGCGGCCAGCTCCACCCGGCGGAACAGCGCATTGCGTACCAGCACCCGAAAGGCCCGCGCGTTGGAGGTGACCGGCTTGACCTGGTCGGCCTTCTCCTGGGCCTCCTCCGCGGTCATCTCCTCGGGGTTGGCCAACTGCTCCCACTCGTCCAGCAGGCTGGAGTCGACCTGGCGGACCATCTCACCCAGCCACGCGATCAGATCCTCCAGATCCTCCGACTTGAGATCGTCCGGCACGGTGTGATCCAGCGTCTTGTACGCCCCGGCGAGGTAGCGCAGCACAATCCCCTCGGTCCGCGCCAGCTCGTAGAAGGAGACGAACTCCGTGAAGGACAGCGCCCGTTCGTACATGTCCCGCACCACGGACTTCGGCGACAGCGGATGGTCCCCCACCCACGGGTGACTCCTGCGGTAGGTGTCGTAGGCATGGAAGAGCAGTTCCTCCAGTGGCTTCGGGTAGGTGATGTCCTGGAGCCGTTCCATCCGCTCCTCGTACTCGACGCCGTCCGCCTTCATCGCGGACACCGCCTCGCCCCGCGCCTTGTTCTGCTGCGCGGCGAGGATCTGCCGCGGGTCGTCCAGCGTGGACTCCACGACGGACACCATGTCCAGGGCGTAGGACGGGGATTCGGGGTCCAGCAGGTCGAAAGAGGCGAGCGCGAAGGTGGACAGCGGCTGGTTCAGCGCGAAGTCCTGCTGCAGATCCACCGTCAGGCGCACGATGCGGCCCTCGGTATCCGGAGTGTCCAGCTTCTCCACGATGCCGCCGTCCAGCAGCGAACGGTAGATGGCGATGGCACGCCGGATATGGCGCAACTGCTGCCTGCGCGGCTCGTGGTTGTCCTCCAGCAGATGTCGCATCGCGGCGAAGGCGTTCCCGGGCCGGGCGATGACCGACAGCAGCATGGTGTGCGTGACACGGAACCGCGAGGTCAGCGGCTCCGGTTCGGAAGCGATCAGCTTCTCGAAGGTGTTCTCGGTCCAGCCCACAAACCCTTCGGGCGCCTTCTTCCGGACCACCTTCCGCCGCTTCTTGGGATCGTCCCCCGCCTTCGCCAGCGCCTTCTCGTTCTCGATGACGTACTCCGGCGCCTGCGCCACCACGAACCCGGCGGTGTCGAACCCGGCCCGCCCCGCCCGTCCCGCGATCTGGTGGAACTCCCGTGCCCGCAGCGTCCGCACCCGGTTCCCGTCGTACTTGGTCAGCGCCGTGAACAGCACGGTGCGGATCGGGACGTTCACCCCGACACCCAGCGTGTCCGTACCGCAGATGACCTTCAGCAGTCCCGCCTGGGCCAGCTTCTCCACCAGCCGGCGGTACTTGGGCAGCATTCCGGCGTGATGCACACCGATCCCGTGCCGCACATAACGCGACAGATTCCGGCCGAACTTCGTGGTGAAGCGGAAGTTCCCGATCAGTGCGGCGATCTCGTCCTTCTCCGCGCGCGAGCACATGTTGATGCTCATCAGGGCCTGCGCCCGCTCCACCGCCTGCGCCTGAGTGAAGTGCACGATGTACACCGGCGCCTGCTGCGTTTCCAGCAGTTCGGTCAGCGTCTCGGTGAGCGGCGTGACCCGGTACTCGTAGGACAGCGGCACCGGTCGCGTCGCGGACCGCACCACGGAAGTGGGCCGTCCGGTACGGCGGGTGAGGTCCTCCTCGAACATCGAGACGTCGCCCAGCGTCGCCGACATCAGGATGAACTGCGCCTGCGGCAGCTCCAGCAGCGGAATCTGCCAGGCCCAGCCGCGGTCGCCCTCCGCGTAGAAGTGGAACTCGTCCATCACGACCTGGCCGATGTCGGCGTGCCGCCCGTCGCGCAGCGCGATCGACGCCAGCACCTCGGCCGTGCAGCAGATCACCGGGGCGTCCGCGTTGACCGAGGCGTCGCCGGTCAGCATCCCCACGTTCTCCGTGCCGAAGAGCTTGCACAGCTCGAAGAACTTCTCCGAGACCAGGGCCTTGATCGGCGCCGTGTAGAAGGTGACCTCGTCCCGCGCCAGCGCGGCGAAGTGCGCACCGGCGGCGATCATGCTCTTCCCGGACCCGGTGGGAGTCGAGACGATCACATTCGCACCGGAGACCACTTCGATCAGCGCCTCCTCCTGGTGCGGATAGAGCGTGAGACCGCGCTCCTGCACCCACGACTCGAAGGCTTCGTAGAGGGCGTCGGGATCTGCGGTCTGCGGCAGTTGATCGATAAGGGTCACACCCCCATCTTGCCTGTCCCTCCACCCGATCATGGAATCGGCTGCCCAGGCAAAGATCGCAAACGATACGCTGACCCGCCTGGGAAAGAACGCGGTCCGCGGTCAACTGCGCCCGCGGACAAGAGGATCGGGGCGGGATGCACCAATGATGGGACCGGCGCACTCACTGTCGGGAGCGGCAGCCTGGCTGGGCGTCGGAGCGGCGGCGGCCGCGACCGGACACACCATGCCGTGGCCGGTGCTGTTGGTCGGCGCACTGATCTGCGCGGGCGCGGCACTCGCACCCGACCTCGACCACAAGCCGGCCACCATATCGACGGCGTTCGGCCCGCTGTCGCAGGCCCTGTGCGAGATCATCGAGAAGTTGTCGCACGCCGTCTACCAGGCGACGCGGCTGAAGGGCGACCCCAGCAGAGCCGGCGGCCACCGCACCCTCACCCACACCTGGGTCTGGGCGGTACTGATCGGCGGCGGCACCTCACTCCTGGCGATCAACGGCGGCCGCTGGGCGGTCCTCGGCATCCTCTTCGTCCATATGGTCCTGGCCATCGAGGGACTGCTGTGGCGGGCGGCCCGAGGCCACAGCAGCACCGTCCTGGTCTGGCTGCTCGCCGCGACCAGCGCCTGGCTGCTGGCCGAGATCCTGGATCAGCCGGGCATGGGCGCCCGCTGGCTCTTCACGGAGCCCGGCCAGGAGTACCTCTGGCTGGGGCTGCCGATCGTGCTGGGCGCCGTCGTCCACGACATCGGGGACGCGCTGACGGTCTCCGGGTGCCCGGTGCTGTGGCCCATCCCGATCGGCCACAAGCGCTGGTATCCGCTCGGCCCGCCGAAGTTCATGCGGTTCCGGGCCGGGAGCTGGGTCGAGCTGAAGGTGCTGATGCCCGTCTTCATGGTGCTCGGCGGCGTGGGCTGCGCCGCCGCGCTCAACATGATCTGACCCCAGTCCATCCGCCACGGCGCCGTCTTCCTCAACTCCCTCCGCCCCGCCCGCCGGGCCACTCGGAGCGGCCGGTACTCGCGGACCGGTCGGCTCAAGTGCCCTTGTACAGCGGCGGGTTGGTCGTGTCACCGGGTGGAGGGGGACTACGTGGCGGGTCGGCCGTGCCAGGAGCGCCACAGCGCCGCGTACGCGCCGTCGGCCGTCACCAGTTCGTCGTGGCTGCCCAGTTCGCTGATCCGGCCGTCCTCGACGACCGCGATCACATCCGCGTCATGCGCCGTGTGCAGCCGGTGTGCGATCGCCACCACCGTCCGCCCCTCCAGGACCCGCGCCAGCGACCGCTCCAGATGCCGGGCCGCCCGCGGATCCAGCAGCGAGGTCGCCTCGTCCAGCACCAGGGTGTGCGGATCGGCGAGGACCAGCCGCGCCAGCGCGATCTGCTGGGCCTGCGCCGGAGTCAGCGGATGCCCGCCCGAGCCGACCTCGGTGTCCAGCTCCTCATCGAGCGCCCGCGCCCAGGCGTCCGCGTCGACGGCGCCCAGCGCTGCCCACAGTTCGGTGTCCGATGCGCTCGTCCTCGCCAGCAGCAGATTGTCCCGGAGCGAACCGACGAACACATGGTGCTCCTGGTTGACCAGCGCCACATGGGTACGCACCTGCTCCGCGGGCATCCGCGACAGTTCGGCGCCGCCCAGGGTGATCCGGCCGGTACGCGGCGCGTAGATCCCTGCCAGCAGCCGCCCCAGCGTCGACTTTCCGGCGCCCGACGGGCCCACCAGCGCCAGCCGGGTACCGGGCTCCACCCGCATCGACACCTCGTGCAGCACATCCACATCCGGCCGGTAGCCAAAGCGCACCGTGTCCGCGTCGACCGTCCGGCCTTCCGGCGAGAGCGAACCGTCCCCGTCCTCCGGCTCGATCTCGCGCACCCCCACCAGCCGGGCCAACGACACCTGCGCCACCTGGAGTTCGTCGTACCAGCGAAGGATCAGGCCGACCGGGTCCACCAGCATCTGCGCCAGCAGCGCCCCGGTGGTGAGCTGCCCCACCCCGATCCACCCCTGAAGCACGAACACCCCGCCGACCATCAGCACCGAGCAGAGCACCGTCACATGCGTCAGATTGATCACCGGGAACAGCACCGAACGCAACCAAAGTGTGTACCGTTCCCAAGCCGTCCACTCGGCCACCCGCCTCTCGGACAGCGCGATACGCCTGGCGCCGAGACGATGCGCCTCCACGGTGCGCCCCGCGTCCACGGTCTCCGCCAGCGCCGCCGCGACCGCCGCGTACCCCGCGGCCTCCGACCGGTAGGCGGACGGCGCCCGCCGGAAGTACCAGCGGCATCCGACCACCAGCAGCGGTACCGCGATCAGCACGGCCGGCGCCAGTGGGGGCGCCGAGACGGCGAGCCCGGCCAGCAGCAGCCCCGCCCACACCACACCGACGGCCAACTCCGGTACCGCCTCCCGCATCGCGTTGGCGAGGCGGTCGATGTCGGTGGTGATCCGGGACAGCACATCCCCGGTCCCGGCCCGTTCCAGCACGCCCGGTGGCAGACCCACCGAGCGCACCAGGAAGTCCTCCCGCAGGTCCGCGAGCATCCGCTCGCCGAGCATCGCCCCGCGCAGCTTCACCTGCTGCATGAAGAACGCCTGCACCAGCAGCGCCAGCGTGAACAGGGCGACAGTGCGCTCCAGATGCAACTCCCGCGCCGTGGCCAGCCCGTCGGAGAGATGCTCCACCAGGCCGCCGAGCAGATAGGGGCCGACCATCGAGGCGGTCACCGTGACCGTGTTCGCACCCACCAGCAGCAGGAACGCCCGCCGATTGCGGCGGAACAGGTCGGCGACATAGGCCCGGACCGTGGCGGGCGAGCCCACCGGCAGGGTGTGCGCCGTCGTCGGTGCGTCCGGATCGTAAGCCGGGCGCGCTACGCCGATCATGCGGTCTCCTCGATCTCTTCCCGCTCCGCCTGCTCTTCCCTGACGCCGATTCCGGCCAACGGGCCGGGGCCGCCTGCCTCGTCGGCTGGCTTCTCCGCGCAGCCGCCGGGTCCGACGGCGATGGGCGTGACGGTGTCGGCGTCCTCGTCCCGGGTCACCACCGACCGGTACCGGGCATCGCCGTCGAGGAGTTCCTGATGCCGGCCCACCGCGGCCACCGCGCCTTCATGGACCAGCACGACCCGGTCGGCCCGGTCCAGAAGCAGCGGCGAGGAGGTGAGGACGACCGTGGTGCGCCCCGAACGCAGCCCCTTGAGCCCGATACCGATACGCGCCTCGGTGTGCGAGTCGACCGCGGATGTCGGCTCGTCCAGCACCAGCACCGGCGGATCGGTGACCAGGGACCGCGCCAGCGCCAGTCTCTGCCGCTGCCCACCAGAGAGGGAGCGGCCCCGTTCGGTGAGGTGGGCGTCCATCGGATCCGTCACCCCGGGCGCGCTTTGCAGCAGAGCGTCCAGCACATCGCCGCACTGCGCCGCGTCCAGCGCCGCGGCAGCCGCGGCCTGGGCGGACGCCGGCACATCCAGCAGTTCACGCAGCGTGCCGGAGAGCAGCACCGGGTCCTTGTCCTGTACGAGTACTGCGGTGCGTGCCGTGTTCAGGGGGAGCGAATCCAGTGGCACGCCGCCGAGCAGTACCGACGGCTGTTCGGCTCCGTCCTCCTGGGTGGGGTGGCCGCCGAGGCGTTCCGCGAGCCGCCCGGCCGCGTCCGGATCGCCGCACACCACAGCGGTCAACTGCCCTGCCGGGGCCAGCACACCCGTCGCCGGATCGTAGAGGTCGCCCTCGGGAACCGGGGCCGCGGTGAGGGTGCCGTCGTCGGTGAGCCGGTTCAGCCCCAGGACCCGTGCGGCCCGGGCCGCGGACGGCCGGGAGAACGAGTACGCCATGGCGATCTCCTCGAAGTGCCGCAGCGGGAAGTTGAGGATGGTGATCGCGCTGTACACGGTCACCAACTCGCCGACGGAGACCCGGCCTTCGCGGGCGAGTCGCACCCCGTGCCAGACGACCACCAGAAGCAGCAGCCCGGGCAGCAGCACCTGGACCGCGGAGATCAGCGACCACATCCTGGCGCTGCGCACCGCGGCGCGGCGGACCTCCTGGGACGCCCGGCGGTATCGGTCCAGGAAGAGCTCCTCGCCGCCGATGCCGCGCAGGACGCGCAGTCCGGCCACGGTGTCGGAGGCCAGTTCGGTGGCCCGGCCCGCCTTCTCCCGCTGCACATCGGCGCGGCGGGTCGCGGCCGGCAGAAGGGGCAGCACGGAGAGCGCCAGCACCGGTACCGCGACGATCACCACCCCGCCGAGCGCGGGCTGGTACACGAACAGGCCGACGCAGACGGCGACCACGGTCACCGCCGCGGCCGCGAACCGGGACAGCGACTCGACGAACCAGCCGATCTTCTCCACATCCCCGGTGGACACGGCGACCACCTCGCCGGCCGCGACCCGCCGGGTCAGCGCGGAACCCAACCGGGCCGTCTGCCGCGCCAGCAACTGCTGGACGCGGGCGGCGGCGGTGATCCAGTTGGTGACCGCGGTGCGGTGCAGCATGGTGTCGCCCAGCGCGATGCCCGCCCCCATCAGCAGGATCAACCCACCGGCCAGGGCGAGCCGTCCGCCGTCCCGATCGACCACGGCCTGCACCGTGAAGCCGACCCCGTACGGGAGGGCCGCGACGGACAGGAAGTGCAGCAAGCCCCAGGCGAGGGCCTTCAGTTGGCCGCCGAGCTGGTTCCGGCCGAGCCAGAGCAGGAACCGTGGACCCGAGCGTGCGTCCGGCACTCCGGGATCGGCATAGGGAAGATCGTGGATCTGCATGAGGTCCCAGGACTCGCTAGTCGGACAGCGGAAGAAGAGGGCAGGGGGAGAGGGACAAGGGGAAGAGGGGTGGGGGCGGAGGCAGGGGTGTGCGGCGGGGGACGGGGAAACCGTGCAAGGTTCGCTGTGGAAAGGGGTGGCAGGCAAACGATTTTCCGTCCGGCGGCAAAGAATCGGCCTGCACCTCCGTGCGCCGTGCCCGCAGCGGCAGGTGCGCCCCGGAGCAAGTGCGAGCATGAGCCCATGCGTACAGCGGACTTGATGCGAGCGACGACCGGAGCGGTGGTCTGTGCGGCCCTACTGGGTGCGTGCGGCAGCGAAGGCGGACCGGACCGGACGGCGGACTCCGTATCAGGGCACCGGTCGACCGCGGACGCGGCGGACAGGCGTACCGGGGCCACGACGCGGATCATCCCCGGGGTCGGCTCGCGTCTGCGCGGTGAGATCCCCGCCCGCAGCCGTCAGGTGATCGCCGTCTACGGCAAGGGCGAGGATTCCGCGGACGCCACCGTCGTCCTCTACACCAAGCAGGGCCGCACCTGGCACCGGACGAACAGTTGGCCCGCGCACAACGGCAAGCGGGGCTGGACCACCGATCACCGCGAGGGCGACAAGCGCAGCCCCACCGGGGTCTTCACCCTCACCGACGCCGGGGGAGTGCTCCCCGATCCGGGCGCCAAGCTGCCGTACACGGCGTCCGGCGCCTTCCAGGCATCGCACACCTGGCCCAAGTCCCACTGGCACGACTTTGATTACGTCATCGCCATCGACTACAACCGCGTCAAAGGCACCTCGCCCACTGACCCGACCCGCCCCGAAGGCCAGTCCAAGGGCGGCAGCATCTGGCTGCATATGGACCACGGCAGCGGCACCTCGGGCTGCGTGAGCCTGTCGAAGCCGGGGATGGCCTATCTGCTACGCGCCATTGACCCGGCGATGCATCCGGTGGTCGTGATGGGCGACCGCCCCCACCTCGACGCGGCCTGAGCTGGTCCGACGTGCGGGGGCGGATCAGCGCCGGGGCGGGCCGGCCGCCGCGAGTTCGGCAGCGGAGGGGACGGCCAGCAACTGCTCGGCGCCGCCGTCGAGAAGCCGGGCGGTGTCGGCCGAGCGCGGAAGCATCGTCTCCTCGTAGCGGCGCACGGCCTCGGCGACGGTGGCCGACTGGGCGAGGGCCAGGGCGAGTTCGGCCGCGTCGAGCAGGGCGAGATTGACGCCGACACCCAGCGGCGGCATGAGATGGGCGGCGTCACCGAGGAGTGTCACCCCGGGGGAATGCTCCCAACGGTGCGGCACCCGCAGGGCGAAGAGCGGACGGTCCACATAGGGCCCGACGTTGTCGGTGATCATCCGCAGCAGCGGCGGCGACCACTGCGCGTACGTCTCCAGTAGTCGGCTGCGGATGGCCTCGGTGTCGTGGGGGCGGAGGCCGTCGGCGGCGAGCCAGTCCGCGGGCGTGCGCTGGATCAGGTAGACGCGCAGATGGCCGCCGCTGCCGCGCTGTGCGAACAGGGCCCGGCTGCCGTCCGCGGCGTGGGCAAGCCGTTGCCGACCAGCGCTGGCAGTTCCGGGTGCGCGCGCTCCACATCGTCGAACTACGCCTCCAGGAAACTCACCCCGGTGTAGCGGGGCACGGCGGCCGAGACGGCGGTGCGCACCCGGGAGAAGGCACCGTCCGCGCCGATCACCAGGCCGGCGGCCGTGGTGGTGCCGTCGGTGAAGGTCAGGGTGCGCGGTCCGTCGGACGGGCCGCTCACCGAGGCGAGGGTGTGTCCCCAGCGGACGGTGCCCGGTTCGAGAGAGCCAAGCAGGTTCCCCGTCGCGTCGAGGAGGCGCATCTCCTGCCTTTCGAACCCGGGCACGGGCGAAGAAGCCGTCCAGCACCCCCCCTGCGCGCAGGGCGAGTTGGCCGTCCTCCTCGTGCAGGTCGAGGGAGCCGCCCTGGTCGCGGGAGTGCGCCCGGGTGTCGCGGTTCATGGACGGTGACCGCGAGGCCGTGCCGCTGGAGGATGCGTGCGCAGATCAGGCCGCCGGGTCCGGCGCCGATGATGCTGATCCGGGCGCGTGTGGGCAGCACGGATTCCGCGGATTCCATGGTGGGTTCCTTTCGTCGCTGCACCCACCAAAGCAGAAACAAGTCCATAATTGCAACCGTTACAGTTTCTGTCTCGTTCCAGTGATGGGTTAGAGTGGTCCCATGCCCGACACCCCGCCCCCCGGCCGCCGCGAGCGGAAGAAGGCCGCCACCCGGCAGGCCATCGCGGACGCCGCCCTGGACCTCTTCAGCGAGCACGGCTTCGACCAGGTCAGCGTCCGCGACATCGCCGAACGCGCCGATGTCTCCACCACGACCCTCTTCGCGCACTTCCCCGGCAAGGAGGCACTGGTCTTTGACCGGTCCGAGGAGATAGAGGCCGCGATGACGGCCGCCGTCCGCCAACGCCCGGAAGGGCAGAGCGTGGTCGAGGCCCTGCTCGGTCACGCCCTCACCACCTGGGTGCACATCGCCGAGGACCCGCGCCGCGCCCGGTTCAACGCACTGGTCAACGGGACGCCCATACTGCGCGAGTACGGCGAGCGCATGTGGATGCGGCACACCGACGCCTTGGCCGCCGCGATCGCGGAGGAGACCGGCCGCGCCCCGGACGACCTCGCCAGCGCCGCCCTCGCCCGCTTCGTCCTGCAGATCCCCACCCTGGCCGAGGGCCGCACCGACCCGGCGTCCGCCGTGGAAACCGTCTTCGACCTACTGACCAACGGCTGGGAACCGGCGCCCTGACCGACTTGGCCGTCGAGGGCTCAACGACCGCCGCTTTCACCTGAGTTGGCCCGCAGCCTCCCGTCCCGGACCGGCCCGTCCTCGGGCGTGGGCCGGTCCCTGTTTCAGCGGAGCTTGCGGGGCGACTTCCCCCACCGGCCGGCAGGCCGTTCCCGGCGGGCCCTCGCAAGGAATTCAGCACGAGTCGGAACCAGTCGCGGCCAAGGACTCCGGACCGACTCCCGGTCCCACGGGCCGGCCCCGCTCATACCGAATCCATCAAGGATCTCCTCGTACAGCGGGGCGAAGTCGGCGCCCACCAGTGGCGGCATCCGGTAGTTCAGGCCCCGCACTCGGGTGGCGAAGGTACCGGGCAGCGGCACGTGGTACGCCTCCAGATAGTGCGCGAAATCGGCGCGCCACACCCAGAAGCCGTAGGTGACGAGCGAGGAGCAGCCGGGTGTGTGCCGATGAGCCTCGCCGGTGAGGACGTCGAACCCCGCCTCCATGAAATCCGTGACACGATGCCCGACGTCCAGGTACTCCACCAGCTTCGCTTCGTCCGGTTCGCCGGAGGCCCGCACCTGAGCGTGCAGCGGGCCCATGGCCGTGTCCGGAAAGTCCCTCCCCCAGCCTCCGGCCGGGAGGTGCCCCCAGCCTCCGGCCGGGAGGTGCCCCCAGCCCCGCGACGCCTGGCACGCACTCTCGCCGCACCGGCCAAACGCCCAAGTACGTCCAGTACGAGGGCGTTCGGCCGGCACGCCGCGAGCACGCACCATGGGGGCACCTCCCAGCGGCCAGGCTGGGGGAGCCGCGGGGCCACCCTCCGGGCGACGGAGGGACTTTCCGGACACGACCATGGACATCTCGGGCGGGTAGCCGAACTCGTCGAAGAAGCCCAGCAGTTTCAGCATGTGCCCTCCCCTGCCTCCCGGCTGGATCGCTCTCTTGTCAGGCGTCCTCCGCTGCCGGGCGGGTGGCGCGTTCGAGTTGCTGGAGGGCGGAGTGGTAGGAGCGGCCGGTGGCGTGGTCCATGCCGATCTCGCACATCCGGTTGGCCGAGAGGTGCGCGTCGAACTGGCGGGCCGTCACCTGGGCGGCCTCCTTGCGGGTGGCCGCCTCGGTCAACTCCGGGTGCAACATGCCGCGGTCCCCGGCGAAGCCGCAGCAGGCCGCGTCCTCGGGCAGATAGACCCCCTCGGCGCAGGCCGCCGCCACCACCTCCAACGCACCGGCGTCGCCCAGGTGTTGCATCGAACACGTGGGATGAACCACCGCGGAGCCCACCCGCTGCTCCACGCTCAACCGCGGCAGCAACTCCTCCGCCGCCCAGACCAGGGAGTCCACCACGGTCAACTCGGCGTGCAGCGCGAGATTGTCCTCGGTGAGGAACGGCACCACCTCGTGGGCGATGCCCAGGGTGCAGGAGGAGGCGTCCACGACCAGCGGCAGCCTGCCGCCCGCGGTCCAGCCCCAGGCGGCCTCCACGATGCGGTTGGCCATGATCCGGGTGCCCTCCTCATAGCCCTTGGAGTGCCAGATGGTGGAGCAGCAGGTGCCCCGGATGTCGTCCGGGATCCAGACCGGGCGCCCGGCGCGGGCCGAGACCGTGACGATGGCCTCGAAGAGCGACGGCTCCTCGGAGGATTCGCTGCCGCCGAAGATGCGGTTCACACAGGCCGGGTAGTAGACCGCGGTAGCGGTGGTGCGGCTGGTGGCGGGCAGTCTACGGGCGGCGGAACCGGGCATACCGGCCAGCCACTCGGGCATCAGATCGGGGCGTACGGCCTTGCGGGCGGTGCGGGTGACCGCGGCCACCAGCCGGTCGTCCACGCGGTGTCCGGCGGCGACCGCCAGCCGGGCCGCGGTCTCCACGGCCTTGAAGTTGCGTGCGGTGGCCGCGGCCGCCGCCTCCTCGCGGGCGGAGTGCCGGGTGTGGCGGAAGTCCCTCATCATGGCGCCGGTGTCGATGCCCACGGGGCAGGCCAGCTTGCAGGTGGAGTCCCCGGCGCAGGTGTCGACGGCGTCGTAGCCGTAGGCTTCGAGCAGGCCGCGTTCCACGCCGGAACCGGCCGGCTGGCGCATCATCTCCCGCCGCAGCACGATGCGTTGGCGTGGCGAGGTGGTCACATCGTGGCTGGGGCAGGTCGGTTCGCAGAAGCCGCACTCGATACACGGGTCGGCCACCGCCTCCACCTCGGGGATGGTCTTGAGCCCCCGCAGATGCGCCTTCGGGTCCCGGTCCAGCACCACCCGGGGCGCCAACACCCCGTCGTGATCTATGAGTTGCTTGATACGCCACATCAACTCGGTGGCCCGCGGCCCCCATTCCAGTTCCAGGAAGGGCGCGATATTGCGGCCGGTGGCGTGCTCCGCCTTGAGTGAACCGTCGAACCGCTCGATGGTGAGCCGGCAGAAGTCGTCCATGAAGTCCGCGTAACGCTGCACGTCCGACGGCTGCGCGGCGTCAAAGGCGAGCAGGAAGTGCAGATTGCCGTGGGCGGCGTGGCCGGCGACGGCCGCGTCGAAACCGTGCCGGGTCTGGAGTTCGAGCAGGGCGTGGCAGGCCTCCGCGAGCTGCTCCGGCGGCACCGCGAAGTCCTCGGTGATCAGTGTGGTGCCGGAGGGGCGCGAGCCGCCGACCGCCGACACAAAGGCCTTGCGCGCCTTCCAGTAACCGGCGATGGCGGCTGCTTCCCGGGTGAACGCATTGGTCACGGAGGGCACCGGCATCACCAGGTCGAGCCCCTCCAGCACCCGGGCCGCGGCCTCCTCGTACGCCTGCTGGAGCTCCTCGTCGGGGGCGCGGAACTCCACCAGCAGGGCGGCGGTCTCCTTGGGCAACTGCCCCCAGTCCTGCGGGACTCCGTCCACGCTGACGGAGGCGCGCAGCGTGTTGCCGTCCATCAACTCCACGGCCAGCGCGCCGGCTTCGTTGAAGAGGGGGACGGCGGCCGCCGCCGCGGGCAACGAGGGGAAGAAGAGCAGGCCGGAGGAGACACGGCGGTTCAGCGGCAGGGTGTCGAAGACGACCTCGGAGATGAACCCGAAGGTGCCCTCGGACCCGACCATCAGCCCGCGCAGGATCTCCACCGGCGTGGCCCCGTCGAGGAAGGCGTCCAACCGGTAGCCGTTGGTGTTTTTGATGCGGTACTTGGCGCGGATACGGGCGGTCAGCCCGGCGTCCGCCTCGATCTCGGCCTTCAGCTCCAGCAGGCCTGCGCAGAGGCCCGGTTCGGCCTCAGCCAGCTTCGCGTCGGCGTCCGGATCCGCCGTGTCCACCACCGTCCCGCCGGGCAGGACGAAGGTCAGCGAGGAGACCGTGCGGTACGAGTTGCGGGTGGTGCCGGCGGTCATTCCGGACGCGTTGTTCGCCACCACGCCGCCGATGGTGCAGGCGATGGCACTCGCCGGGTCAGGACCGAGGACCCGGCCGTACCGGGCGAGCGTCGCATTGGCCCGAACGACGGTGGTGCCGGGGGCGATCCGGGCGCGGGCGCCCTCGTCCAGGACCTCGATACCCGCCCAGTGCCGGCGTACGTCGACCAGGATGTCCTCGCCCTGGGCCTGCCCGTTGAGCGAGGTGCCGGCCGCGCGGAAGACCACTTCGCGGCCGTTCTCACGGGCGTAGGAGAGGACGGCGGAGATGTCGTCGATGTCCTCGGCGAGCACCACCGCGCGGGGCAGGAAGCGGTAGGGGCTGGCGTCGGAGGCGTAACTCACCAGGTCGGAGATGGTGGTGAGGACCTTGTCCGGGCCGAGCAGGGCGCGCAGCTCCGAGGCGAGGGGCTCGGGGGTGCCGCCCGCGCTGTTCTCCACCACGCGGTCGGGGGCGGGATGCGCGGGGCGGTGCTCCGGGGTCAGTGCGCTCGGGTCGGGCTCCAGCAGCGGCATGTGGCGACTCCTCAGTGCGGTGCGGTGCTTCGGGGTGGCCGGTGGCGGTGGATCTGGTCGATGCGATGCGTCGGGGGTGTAGCGGGTCAGCGGGTGAGGGCCGGGTCCATGCCGTCGACCAGGGCCGAGAGCAGTCCCCCCAGTACCTCTCGCTGCTCCGGCGACAGCGGGGCCAGGATCTCGGCCGCGGCGGTACGGCGCGCGTTCCGCAGCTCGCGGAGGGCGCGGCGGCCCTCGTCGGTCAACTCGATACGGGTCACCCGGCGGTTGGCCAGGTCCGGAACCCGGCGGACGCTGCCGCTCGCCTCCAGCCCGTCCACCAGTGTCGTCACGGCGCGGGGCACCACGTCCAGCCGGTGGGCCAGATCAGCCATCCTGGGCGGCGCCTCGTACTGAGCCAGTGCGCGGAGCAGCCGGGACTGGGCCGGCGTTATGCCCAGCCCGCAACGCTCCAGATGGCGCTTCTGGATGCGGTGCACACGGCGGGTCAGGCGAAGCAACTGCTCGGCGAGAATTCCGTCGGCATCGGGGGTGCTCATGCCCGGCACGGTATCAGGACGCAACTCATTGTGTATATAGGTAACTGTGAGCTATGCTCGCGCCGTCCTCGTCATCTCCGCTCCGAACCCGGCCCGACCCGTTGTCACGAGAGAACACATGCGCACCGATCAGCCCGCCTGGACGCCGCCGCCCTCCGACCCGGAGCAGCCGCGGCAGACCCGGCGCATCCTCCGCCTCTTCCGCCCCTACCGTGGCCGCCTCGCGGTCGTCGGGCTGCTGGTCTGCGCTTCCTCGCTGGTCTCCGTCGCCACGCCCTTCCTGCTCCGCGAGATCCTCGACACCGCGATCCCGCAGGGGCGTACCGGGCTGCTGAGTCTGCTCGCCCTCGGGATGATCGCCGGCGCCGTCGTCACCAGCGTCTTCGGTGTGCTCCAGACCCTCATCTCCACCACCGTCGGCCAGCGCGTCATGCACGATCTACGGACAGCGGTCTACGCCCGCCTCCAGCGGATGTCCCTGGCGTTCTTCACCCGGACCCGCACCGGCGAGGTGCAGTCCCGTATCGCCAACGACATCGGCGGTATGCAGGCCACCGTGACCTCCACCGCGACCTCCCTGGTCTCCAACATCACCAGCGTGATGGCGACGGTGGTGGCGATGATCGCGCTGGACTGGCGGCTCACCATCGTCTCGTTGCTGCTGCTCCCCGTCTTCGTGTGGATCAGCCGCAGGGTGGGGCAGGAGCGCAAACGGATCGCCACCCAGCGCCAGAAGCAGATGGCCGTGATGGCCGCCACCGTCACCGAGTCCCTCTCGGTGAGCGGCATCCTGCTGGGCCGCACCATGGGCCGGTCCGACTCGCTCACCCGCTCCTTCGCCGCCGAGTCCGAGGGCCTGGTCGATCTCGAAGTACGGTCCAACATGGCGGGGCGCTGGCGGATGGCCGTCATCACCATCGTCATGGCGGCCATGCCCGCGGTCATCTACTGGACCGCGGGCATCGCACTCCGATTCGGCGGCGCCGCGGTCTCCATCGGCACCCTCGTCGCCTTCGTCTCGCTCCAGCAGGGCCTCTTCCGCCCGGCGGTCAGCCTGCTCTCCACCGGCGTGCAGATACAGACCTCGCTCGCCCTCTTCCAACGCATCTTCGAATACCTGGACCTGCCGATCGACATCGAGGAGCCCGCCGACCCGATACACCTCGACACGGTGAAGGGCGAAGTCCGGTTCGAGAACGTGGAGTTCCGCTACGGCGAGGAGGGGCCCGCCACCCTCGATGGCATCGACCTCACCGTGCCCGCCGGCGGCAGCCTCGCGGTCGTCGGCCCGACCGGATCCGGCAAGTCGACCCTGAGCTGCCTGCTGCCCCGCCTCTACGACGTCACCGGCGGGCGCGTCACCATCGACGGCGTGGACGTACGCGCGTTGGACTTCGACACGCTGGCGCGGGCCGTCGGGGTCGTCTCGCAGGAGACGTATCTCTTCCATGCCTCGGTGGCGGAGAATCTGCGTTTCGCCAAACCGGACGCCACAGACGGGGAGTTGACCGCGGCGGCCCGCGCGGCCCAGATCCATGAGCACATCGCGGGTCTGCCCGACGGATACGACACCGTGGTGGGGGAGCGGGGGCACCGCTTCTCCGGGGGTGAGAAGCAGAGACTGGCCATCGCCCGCACCATCCTGCGGGACCCGCCGATCCTCATCCTGGACGAGGCGACCAGCGCCCTCGACACCCGTACCGAACAGGCCGTGCAGCAGGCCATCGACGCCCTGTCCGCGGACCGGACCACCCTCACCATCGCGCACCGGCTCTCCACCGTCCGCGAGGCCGACCAGATCGTGGTGCTGGAGGCGGGGCGTACCGCGGAGCGCGGCGCCCACCAGGAGTTGCTGGAGCGGGGCGGAAGATACGCCGAACTGGTCCGCCGAGACGTCCGACTGGAACCGACAGGATGAAAATATGCCGGGATTGTGACGATATGCGGGTTAGCGTGCCCGCATGTACACCCACAGCCCGCGCAGGAGCGGAATCAGACTGACGCGCCGAGGGAGACTCACCCTCATCGTGACCGGAGCCGCGGCAGCGGTCGCAGCAGCAGCGATCGTGGTCCCGTCGGCACTCAGCGGTGGCGATGAGAGCCCCAAAGCCCTGACCGTGCAGGAGGGATGGCGCGCCGCACAGATCTACCCCGCCGTCGACAGGGCACTCGGCACCCCTGCCGGCACCACCGCAAAGTCACTGGCGAAGGCCAAGCTCAAGCTGCCCGCCGCGGCCGAGGGCAACCCGGAAGGGTTTCTGTATCCGGGGACCTATCCCCTCAGTGACAAGTCGACATCCGCGAGCCTGCTCCGGGCGATGGTCGCCAACGCCGACCGCGCCTTCGGCGGCGCACCCGTCGCAGCGGGCGCCCAGCGCAACGCCATGAACCCGTACCAGGCCGTCGTCATCGCCAGCCTGGTGCAGACCGAGGCCGACACCAAGGCCGATATGGGCAAGGTGGCCCGCGTCATCTACAACCGGCTCGACCGCGGGATGCCGCTCAAGCTGGACTCCACCGTCAACTACGCCCTGCACCGCGGCAAGCAGCCCATCACCCCCGCCGACGCCAGGACCGACAGCCTCTACAACACCTACGCGCGCATGGGCCTGCCGCCCACGCCCATCGCCAACCCGGGTAAAGCAGCACTGCGTGCCGCGACCAGCCCGCCGTCCGGTGACTGGCTCTACTTCGTCACGGTGAAGAAGGGGGAGACCCGCTTCACCGCCAGCGCCGACCAGCACGCCAAGGACCTCACCGAGGCGCGCCACGGGGAGAAACCGGCCACCCGGACGCACTGACCCACCGGGCGGCCGACCGACTCCCGCGTCCGGCCGGGCCGGTCCCGGATCTCGGGCGGCGGATCTCAAACAGCGGATCTCAGACGGCGACGGCTTCGCGGGCCCCGGTGGTATCGCCGGGCCCCGCCCCCGCAGCCGATCCGGCCGGTGCGGCGGTGAGCAGGCGGCGGATGTCCCGGACCGCGGCCCGGCCGGCCCGGTTGGCGCCGATGGTGCTCGCCGACGGCCCGTACCCCACCAGATGCACCCGCGGGTCGGCCGCCGCCCGGGTGCCCTCCAGCCGGATACCGCCGCCGGGCTCCCGCAGCCGCAGCGGCGCGAGATGGTCGATCGCCGCACGGAAGCCGGTCGCCCAGAGGATGACATCGACCGCCTCCCGGCGGCCGTCGTCCCAGGCGATCCCCTCCGGTGTGATCCGGTCGAACATCGGCAGCCGGTCCAGGACACCCTCCTGCCGCGCCCGGCGGATCGCGTCATTCAACGGCAGCCCCGTCACGGAGACCACGCTCGCCGGCGGCAGCCCCTGCCGCACCCGCTCCTCCACCATGGCCACCGCGGCCCGCCCCTGCACCTCGCCGAACGGCCCCTCGCGGAAGACCGGCGGCCGACGGGTGACCCACAGGGTGTCCGCCGCCGTGGTGGCGATCTCCATCAGTTGCTGGGTACCGGAGGCCCCACCGCCCACCACCACGACCCGCAACCCGGCGAACTCCTCCGGCCCCCGGTACTGCGCGGTGTGCAACTGCCGCCCGCGGAAGGTCTCCTGACCCGGATAGCGCGGCCAAAACGGGCGGTCCCAGGTGCCCGTCGCGTTGATCAGCGCCCGCGTCGACCACGTCCCCACCGAGGTCTCGACGAGCAGCCGCCCCGCCGGACCCTCCCGTACCGCACGCACATCCACCGGACGCCGCACCGGCAGCTCGAAGGCCTGCTCATAGCGGGCGAAGTAGGCGGCGATCACCTCGGCGGAGGGGCGGTCCGGGTCCGCGCCGGCCAGTTCCATACCCGGCAGGGCGTGCATCCCGTGGACCTTGCCGTAGGTGAGCGAGGGCCACCGGAACTGCCAGGCGCCGCCCGCCTGCGGAGAGTGGTCCAGCACCACGAAGTCCCGGCTGGGCGCGAGCCCCGTCCGGCGCAGATGGTAGGCGCTGGACAGTCCGGCCTGACCGGCACCGATGACCACCACCGCCACCTCGCGCACCGTGCCCGCGTCCACGGCGGGGGACCAGTCCGGTCCCGGCCGCTGCCCGAAGCCCGCCCCGAAATCGTTCACGCTTCCACCAACCACCTGGTCCGGCGAGATCTTCCCGCGCCGCCGGTGCACGATGGGAGACATGCCTGACGCCTTCCGCACCCACGTCCTGACCCTCCGCACCGGATCCGAGGAGCGCGTCGCCGATCTGACCTCCGCCTGCGAGGAATTCCTCAGCCGGGCCGCGGCCGGACGCGACGGCCTGCTCAATGTGTTCGTGCCTCATGCCACCGCGGGCATCGCGGTGATCGAGACCGGCGCCGGCAGCGACGACGACCTGCTCGCCACGCTGCACACCCTGCTGCCCGCCGACGACCGCTGGCAGCACCGCCACGGCTCCCACGGCCACGGCCGCGACCACGTCCTCCCCGCCCTCGTCCCACCCCACGCCACCCTCCCCGTGATCGCCGGACACCTGGAACTCGGCACCTGGCAGTCGGTCTGCCTGGTCGACACCAACGTGGACAACGCCCAGCGGCAGGTGCGGCTGTCGTTCCTGGGATGACCCCGGGTGATCAAGGTCGTCTTGGGTGCGGTCGCCGATCCTCCGGCGACAGCGCACTCCCCAGGCGAGGGCCCGCTCGGACCCGTCCAGGGGCAGGCGGTCTTGCCCTGTTCGCCGTCGTCCTTCGCGGCCCAACAAAGGCCGGTGCATTTATGTTTGGCGAGTCCGTCTGCGAAAACGGCAGGCTGGTCGGCAAGACGGGAGGAAAGAACGCCGGCCCTTCGGCGGGGGTGCTGTCGCACCGGCGATCATCGGGTGTCGCTCGGCGGTACGGTAACCGTCACCATGGATCCCGAGCACGAGGTGCCACCGTTCTGGGCAGTCGATCGAGGTGCTCCTTCGGTCAGCCGCACGTTGGAGGAGGCCTGCAACAGAGAGAGGGAGCCGATGGCCGCACGTGTCAGCGGACCCGCCATCCGTGCCTCCAGAGGCGCTCCCATCGGCCCCTCGCTCATCTGAGGGCACTGCGGTCACGGCAGGCGTAGGTCCGTGGCACTGCCAACCTGTGTCAACCCGGCCATGAGGTCCTGCGGACGTTGGCACCGCGGGCGCCGCCGGGAGGTGCACCGTGCAGACCGGACTCACATCACAAAGGCAGGAAACATATGCTCGAAGATCCTCCGAACCCACTCTGCCTTTCCAGCCGCAGACGGTTTGTCGGATGGCTCCTCGGGGGTGGGGGACTTGTCACTGCAGCCGCGTGCAGCCAGGCCTCACCGAGGCGAAGCCGTACTGCTTCCAGCGCCCCGACGGTCATACCCGCCTTGTCCAACTGGGCTGCCGGACCGACTGGTTTCACCCTCGGCGAGTCCCCGAAAATCGTCGTCGCCGCCGGTGCCGTGCCGCTGCTGTCGACCAGCGCCCGTCTCTTCGCCGCCGATGTGAAGGCGCTGACCGGCGTCACCCCGACTGTGACGACCGGTACTCCGTACGACGCGCTGACAGGGGACATCTACCTTGCCCTCGACCACCCCGAACTGCCCAAGGACGCCTACTGGCTCAATGTCCGCGGAGCACTCACCATCAGCGGCTCCAGCGATGCGGGCGTCTTCCACGGCACTCGGACGGTCGGACAACTCCTCCGCCAGAGCACCACGATCCCCGGCGGCCGAAGCACTGACGCACCCGCCTTCCCCGAGCGTTCGTTCATGCTCGACGTGGCCCGTAAGTACTACTCCATCGGCTTTCTCAAATCCCTTGTCCGAGAACTCGCCTGGCTCAAATACAACATGCTGCACCTGCACCTGACGGACACACAGGCATTCCGGCTCGAATGCGATACCCATCCCGCCGCCGTCGCCGTGAAGCACTACACCAAAGCCGAGATGGCGGATCTCGTCTCCTACGCTGAGGCCCGGCACATCACCATCGTTCCGGAGATCGACATGCCGGGACACATGAATCCGATGCTCGGTCAGTACCCGGACCTGGCGTTGCGCCGGGACAATGGATACCTCAGCCTTGACCTGTCCCAGATGGACGCGGCGTACGACCTGGCCCGGTCGTTCATCAGCGAATACCTGGACGTCTTTCCTGGCCCGCGATGGAGCATCGGCGCCGATGAGTGGCTGACCTCCTCCGAACTGGATTCCTTCCCACAACTGGCCAGGGCGGCCCGCAGCCTTCACGGGCCCGACGCCACCGGCTGGGACCTGGCCTACGACTTCGTCAACCGGCTCGCGGATTACCTGCGCGCCCACGGTAGGCAACCCAGCATGTGGAACGACCAGTTGGTCCCGGGCAGCGTGGTACGGGTCGGAGCCGGCCTCACCATCGAGCACTGGTACGGCTCTTCTTCCCCCAATGCCGGCGACCTCCACAAACAGGGCTACGCGCTGCTCAACAGCAACTCCAACCTCCTGTACGGAGACACCGACAACGATTCCTACCCCGACCCCGAGGCCATCTACGACGATTTCGCGGTCAACCGGTTCGCCCTCGGCAAGGGCAGCCAGGCGATCCCGGCCGACAGCCCGCACCTGCGTGGCGCGCAGATGGCGATCTGGTCCGACAGCGACAACTCCTACACCGAGGGCCATGTCGCCTCCAGAATCCGGGACCCCCTGCGGTCGCTGGCCCAGATCACCTGGGGGTCGCCCAAGTCAGCCGCCGACTACGGCGGGTTCTCCGGTCTCATCAACAAGGTCGGATCGCCGCCGCCCTGAGCGCCTGCGCGAGGGGACGGGGGATGGCGAGCCTGAGCCCTATCCGGCGCGCGTCGACCAGACCTGCGGCGGACCGACGTGCGTGCCGTAGAAAGCCCCGATGATGAGTTCCGGCCGCAGGAGCCGGGGTCCGGCGGCCTCGACTCCGTCGAACAGTTGCGGCGCAGGGCTGGTGGCCCATCTGGCTTCGTGGACAACGCGCAGCGGCAGGTGCGGTGGTCGTTCCTGGGTTGAAGTGTGGTGTAAGCGGGGGGAGTTCAGGGGCCGGGCTGGTCCGGGGTGTGCAGGGTGAGGTCGGTGATGTGGCCGGACTGGATGACAGGGGCGTGGTGGATGCCGCCGTCGACTCTGTTGTGGACGGTGTGCGGGGCCGGGATGTGCAGAGCGGTGATCAGGGTGTGGAGTTCGGCGGTGGTGAGGTGTTGCAGGCGGGCTCGGCATTCTGATCTGACGGCCGCGCGGCAGCGCTCCTCCTGTGGGGAACCGGTGGCCGACAGCAGGTGGGATCTCGCCTCGTCCAGCGCTGCCAGCACGCCGGGACCCGATCCGGTACGGGCCAGCAGGTGGCCGAGCAGGTCGCGGGCGCGGACCCAGGAGTCCGTGACCATGAGGGAGACCAGGGTGCTTGCTCCCGAGGCCGCGAGCGCTGACGGTTCAGAACCCATCGTTGTTCCCGTCGGCCGGCTTCTCGTCGTCGCCGGGCGGGGCGGTCTCAGGCGGATCGAAGTGGAACCGCAACGCCTCGGCCGTCTCATGGCGATCTTGCTCCGTGAGCAGTTCGGCGAACTGCCTGGCCAGCATCGGGCGCCGGACGTCGCCCTCCCGGAAGCCCATCGCGTCGAAGAGTCCCGCGAGATGATCGGTGGCCGTGTGTCCGGGCGCCGGTTCCTCGGTGTTCAAGTCGGCTGCCTCGCCCAGGTGTTGGGCCATCAGGTTCTGGAGCCGTTCGGGAATGTCCGTGTCATTGGCCGCTGAGGTGAGCTGGGCGAGCAGCGGCAGGTCCGACACCGTCTGCTCCACCTGCTCCTCGTTCCTGGCGAGCCACCAGACCACCGCACTGCCGGTGTCCTTCAGCACGTCCTCGCCCAGATACTGGCGCCTGCTCTGCTCGTACTTGCGCTGGTGTTCCCAGACGGCCTTGTCCTTGCGTACGTCGGCGAGGCGGTCGAGCCGCTGCTGATCCGGTTCCGGCAGGGCGAGGCTGATGTTGTCCGCCATGGCCTGGAGACTGCCGGTGGGGTCCGCGTACATGCGGCTGAGCGCGCCGCTGAGTTCGTGCCGCACCAGTGAGGCCCGGCCGGGTTCGCGTTGTTCGGTGACGGCGCGGGCCCGGGCCAGGACGGTGTCCACGGCGAGGCCTGCCGGATTGAGGACGGGCCCGCCGCCGGGCCGTTCGAGCAGACACCAGCGCACCGTCGCCGAGAACACAAAGCTGTAGTCGTCCCAGAGGCTCGGCAGCACCACTCGGTTGACGTGGCAGTCCGTGCGCTCCACAGGAGTCGCCGTGAGCTGCTCCTCGAAGTCGACGGGGATGGAGCCGCGGCGCCGTGCGGCGACACGGGCTGCCGCCATGGGCAGGGCGAGCAGCAGTACAGCCGTCACGGGCCAGGCCCACAGCGGCCATCGCTGGGTCAGGCCGGTGATCGTGAGCAGCAGGCCGCACAGGACGGTGAGGAAGACGGTGGTGGTCTTTCGGGCGGTCGTCACAGTCAGGTCTCCTTGGCCGAGGTGTGGGGAGCTTCGGCCGGGCCGCGGCGCTGGGCTGCGCCGATCTTGTGGAAGAGGAGTGCGGTGGTCTCGGCTGCCCGTAGGGGGCCGCCCGGAGCCGTGCGTTCGGCGGCACGCGCGCTCACGTACAGCGAGGCGAGCGCCTCGCCACGCCGCAGCCCGCACCCTCCGGCGGCCTCGACCAGGATGTCGAGCAGCAACTCGCCCCGGTGCCTGGTCACTTCGCCCGAGTGGTGCAGCCAACGGGCCGCGTACGGCTGCCAGGCGGACCGCGGCAGCCCGGTCAGTACGGCCTGCCAGCCGACGGCCAGGGGCTGCTGGACCTCTTCCTCCTCGACCAGGGCGCGCGTGCTGTTGGTGGTGTCGGTGAGCGCGACCGGATCGCAGGTGTGGAGGAAGACGGGGAGGTCGCCCTCGAAGTGGCGGTATCGCGTCAGGCGGTCGAGGAGCCTTCGGCGCAGCCGGCGGTTGCCGGCCACCAGGGCGTCCAGTGCCTCCAACGCGGGTCCGCCCGGGGCCCGTTCGCGCCTGGCCAGGTAGTAGAGGCGCAGCAGCGCCTGGTCCGGGTGGCCGACTGTGATCACATCGGCGCACAGCCGGACGAGTACCCGGGCGAACGCCTCGGGCTGCGGGCGCTGGCACCACTGGTAGATCCGGCCGCGGAACTCCCTGCCGTGTACCGGATTCTGGAGCCCGCAGGTGAGGGCCTGGACAGCCGCGTCCTGCCGCGCTCGGCTCGTCGGCGCCCGGCTGCTCCATCTCTCGGCGAGCACCGCCAGTTCCTCCGCGCGCCCGGTCCGCAGATACTCGCCGGCCAGGTGCGCCACCAGACCGTCGCGCACCGTCGGGCCGATGTGCCGCGGGTCGTCCAACTCCACTACGTTCGCAGCCCAGTTGCCGAGGTGGGGCCGCAGGTCGGGCATGTGGTTCCAGAAGTGAGCGCGCACGGCCGAGTCCTGGTCCAGCTCCTTGAAACGCACTTGCCCGGCGGGCCCGGTCTCGGCGGATATCTCGTCGAGCCGCTGGGCCAGGTCCTTGTGCTGGAGCAGGGGGGTTCCGTCCGAGGTGGGGCCGAGCGCGTACAGCAGAAGCTGGGTGGCTCGATGCACTACGTCGGCATGTGCCCCGTGGAGCATGGACACAGCGATCAGCAGGGCCCGCTGCGGCGCCTCGGACCGCTCGGCCACGAGTTCGGCGACCTCCCTGCGCCGGTCCTTGCGCGCCTTCACGGCCGTCGCACACCACTCGGCGAACCCGTGGGACGGTGGGGCGGTCTCACGGGCGCGGCGTACCAGGTCGGCGAAGTCCGCGATCTCCCGCATCGGCCGTTCGACGCTCAGGAACTTCGTCACGGTGGAGTCGGGCCGCATGTACTGCTCGTACGGCAGGCCGTGCCGGCGCAGATGGCGTTTCAGCACGTGCAAGCCGGGTGGCCGCTGGAGGGTGACCCGGTAGTGCTGGAGCTCGGGGTCGAGGGTGATGTTGTCCGGCATGACGACGACCAGATGGGCGTGCTGCTCGTGCACCGCCTTCCGGAGCGCGGGCAGGTCCGCACTCGCCGCGGACCACTTGCGGTCGTCGGCGGCGGACAGGTCGAGCAGCAGGCGGTCGCCGGAGCCGACCAACGCCGGGTCGTGGAGGGCGAGTTCGTCCTCGTCCTCGCCGGGCAGCAGTTCGTGGAAGACACCGGTGTCCTGGGGGCACTCGCGCAGCAGGACACGGGCCGCGGCGGCGCGGCCGGTGCCCGGGGCGCCGTCCAGGACGACGGTCCCGGTGTCGGCGAGCACCTCACGGGCCCGGCCCATACCGGGCGGGGCGACCAGCACCTGCCGCAGTCTGCGTAACTGGTCCTCGGCGCGAGTACGGAAGACGGGTCTGTCCGGTTCCGGCGGTGCCCCCGGGGTGTAGATGATGTGGCCCGAGCCGGTGTGTACGAAGCCGTGCGGGTGCTCGACCCGCGTACCGCCGTCTCCGTTCACCGGCCCTCGTCCTCGCGCCGGTCCGGTGTGCCGAAGCGGTGCTGGACGTTGCCGTGGTGGTCGCCTTCGACGTAGGTCATGCCGTCGCCGGAGATGCGCCGTTCGCCGGAGTGGTGGCGGGAGTGCTGGTAGATGCTGCCGCTGCCGGTGTGGACGGGGCCCTGGCTGCCCTTCACGACGGTGCCGTTGATGTCTCCGCCGTAGACGTCCCCGGTGAAGTCGCGGCTCTGCACCGCCGTTCCGCTCACCTCGCCGGTCGAGTTGGTCACGGTGCCGGCCGCGGGCGCCTGGTCCTCGGCCTGGTCCAGATCCTTCAGTTCGGGCACCATCTCGGCCACCAGGTCACCGATGCGTTTGACGCAGGTGTCGACGTCGTGGGTGTCGAACGGGACGGACTGGAGGTCGGCGAGGCGCTTGAGCTCCTCCGGTAGCTCGTCCGTGCTCAGGCGGTTCGTCCTGCGGCCGTCCAGGATCGGGACCACGGGGAGTTCGCAGTTGAACGCCTCAAGGATCTCCTTGCGCACCCAGTCCTCCGGATTGTTCAGCTTGGAACGGAAGTTGGTCCAGTCGGGGCCGATCACCGCGAGCAGCAGGCAACTGCGCTGCAGGGTGGACATCAGGACCTCGGGATAGGCCTCGCCGGGGTTGATGGAGCGTGACGCGCGGAAGATGTGCTGTTCGCCGAAGCGGCGCTTCAGCTCCTGGTCGAGCAGTGCGGCGGTCTTCTCGCCGTCGCCCGTGCGGTAGTTGATGAAGACTTCCTTCACGGTGATGTCCTCCTCGGGACTCGGTTCTGGAACTCACTGAGTGGATGAGCGCGACAACGTGCCGAGCCGCGGCCCGAGTTGTCGTACGGCCGGGTGGTCGGAGTGGCGTGCCAGGACGCGGGCGAGGCGCCGCAGATCGATGGTGACGGTCGCGGAGCGCACCATGGCCACACCGTCGAGGAGCGGTTCGGTCAGTGCGCAGGCGTGATCGATCTCGCCGGCCGAGGCATAGGCGAGGGCCCGGCGCACCCCGTACCGCACCTGCGTCCGTAGCGCGTCGCTGCCGACCAGGGCGAGTTGCCGGTCGAGCTCCTCGCCCGCCTCCGCCGGGCGGCCCAGGTCGACCAGGCACCAGCCGGTGGCCATGCTGACCGGATCGGGGACGTGCATGGTGCCGATGACGGGTTCCTCGGACCCCTCCTCATGGCGGGCGAGGAGTGCGCGGGCGCGGTCCAGGGCGTGCAGGCAGGAGGTGCGGTCGCCGGCGAGGGCGTGCCCCTGCGCCTCGCGCTGTGCGGCCAGGCCCCGGATCCGCGGTGGCAGGGCGCCGCTCTGCGCGCGGCGGGCGAGGGCGATGGTCTGCTCGGCGTCCTCCCGGTACATGGTGATCAGGGCCCTGCGGACCAGTGCGTAGCCGGCCAGTGCCTGGTCGCCGCCGGCCGCCGCCAGGTCCACCGCGCGCCGGGTCCACCACAGCGCGGCCTGTTCGTCCCCGGTCTCCTGCACCAGCCAGCCCACGTACTCGGCGTAGCGGGAGCCGAGGGCGAGTAACTGGCGGCGGTCGGTGGCGTTGCTGTGTGCGGACAGTTCCCGCAGGGTGTGGGTCTGTGCGATCAGAGCGGGCAGCAGCAGTGCGGGTGCCACCGACTGGCCGAGTCTGCGGTAGTGCGTGAAGAGGGAACGGGAGGCTTCCAGCATTCCGGCGCCGGAGGCCGCGGCGGCAGGTGCGGCGCCGGCCGTTCCCCAGGTCATGAGCGAGGTGACCCCGGCACCCATGACCTTGCGCCGACCCACCGTTCGGAACCGGTTCGGGCCGTCCGGTGAGAGTTCCATGATCCACTCCTCCTCTTCGAGTTGGCCGGGTTCGTCTTCGTCGGGTGTGGCGGGGGCGGTCCTGGTGGCCAGGGCGACCAGGGCTCCGTCGGCGCCGAGTGCCGCGTCGCACAGCCGCACCAGGTCGCGGCTGGGTGTCTTGAGGCCTCGTTCGACCTTGCTCAGTTGGGCCTTGCTGTAGTGCACGGCGCCGGCGAGGGCCGTGAGGCTCAGTCCCGCCCGCAGGCGCCGTTTCCTCAGTTCCTCGCCGAACTCGGTGGACGGATCCGTCATGGGTTTCCTCCAAAGCCCCTCCACCCAGGGCGAGTTGGTGCTGCACAAGAGCGTGCGGCACGCCTGCTCGGGCGGACAAGGCGATCGATGCTGTTTCCCGTTTCCTTCTCCTGGAGCGGGTCACGGCATTCGCCGGGGCGTTCCAGCCAGGTATCGAGCAGGTCGCCGGGTCCGGCGGACCCGGCAGAGAGCGGAAGCCTCACGACCCCTGTCGCGAAGCGATCGCCCCCCTTCCCCGTGACACGCTGACCCCGGCAGGCGGTTCGGAGTGCGGAGTGAAGGGGGCGTAGATGAGCACTCGGTCCCAGGGGGACGGTGAACGGGGCGGGTATGACCGGGAGTTGGTGGAGGCTGCCGTTGAGGTGGCTCGTAGGTGGTGTCGTCGGGACAATCACACCGTGGCGGCTGCGGCGCGGGCTCGGGACGGGCGGATCGTCACCGGGGTGAACGCCTACCACTTCACCGGTGGGCCCTGTGCGGAGCTTGTCGTCATCGGGGCGGCGGCGGGGCAGGGGGCGTATGAACTCGACACCATGGTGGCCGTGGGGGACCGGGAGCGGGGGGTCATCCCGCCGTGCGGTCGATGCCGGCAGACGCTTCTGGACTACTTCCCGACCCTGCACGTCATCGTCGGTAACGGCCCCGAGCGCCACACCGTGCCCATCACCGGCTTGCTGCCGGAGAGTTATCTGTGGGGGGAGCAGTGAGGGTGGTCCACGCACGTGGGCCGGGCCCGGCTCCCTGGGGTTCTGGGAGTCGGGCCCGGCCGTTTCACGGTGGGTCAGCGGATGTCGTAGGCCCTGGTGACGGTCTGGGTGACGGAGTTGTGGTGGGAGTCGGTGAGGGTGGTCTTGAGGGTGACGCCCTTGCCGGTGGCACCGGTGTGGTCGACGGTGGCGGTCCAAGTGCCGTTCTGCTGGGCGGTCTTGGCCTCGGTCCAGGTCTTGCCGTCGTCGTAGGAGTACGCGAGGGAGACCTTGGTGAGGGTGCCGGGGGTGTAGCCGGTGTGGCCGGTGGCGGTGATGCCGATGGTCTGGCCGGCCTCGGCGGGGAGGGTCTTCAGCCCGTCCTCGGGGAGTGTGAGGTGCGGGAAGAGGAGCGGGATGCCCTGCGAGTAGACCTTCTCGTCGAGGTGGGAGCGGAACGACCACACGGTGGTGGTGGCCTTCGAGCGGCTCCACACCCCGCTGTTGTCGAGCTTCCTGGTGTTCAGGGTGAGGTCGTACGCGGCGTCGTCGGACGGCACCCTGAAGACCCCGTACGGCCAGGAGCTGAAGCCGATGCGCTCGCCGTCGCGGTCCAGGGACACACTGCCCAGGTCGCCGAACCCGCCCTGGACTCCCAGGTGTTCGGTGTCGCCCCAGAAGCCGGGGGCGACACCGATCAGGTTGCCCTGGCGCTCGGCGGCGAGTACCTGCTTGCCGTTGTCGTCGAGCGGGGTGGTCGGTGCCACCACACCGCCGTACCACTCCTCGGTGCGCTGCTCGCCCTTCTTGTAGGTGTGGTCCGGGCTGAGCATGAACTCGCCCCAGGGGAAGCTGCTGGACACCATGTGGCCGAAGCCGGTGCCGGGGGAGTACAGCTCGGTACGGGTGAACGGGGTGGGCACGGTGGCGTATTCGCCGAAGCCGGCGGAGAGTCCGCTGGGGCGGCTGATGGTGGGCCAGTCGAGGTAGTCGGCCTGCTTGCCCATGGCGCGGTAGGTCGCCTTGTTGGTGGCGAGGTCCGCGTCCTCGACCCGGTAGGTCTGGTCGGAGCGGATCTGGCCGGTCTCGGGGAAGGCCAGGGTGTAGATGTACGGGCTCTTGGCCGTCGCCTTCCAGCGCAGAGTGGTGTCCCCGGCGGCGGCACGGGCGACGAGGTCGGTGCCCTCGGCCTTGTCGACGCCGAGGACGGGCAGCGGGGAGCCGGTGAAGCTGACGCTCGGGAACCAGCGGCCCGCGGCCTCCCGGTGGAGGATGAGCGCCTTCGCGCCGGCCTTCGCGGCGTTCGAGGCGATGGAGTACACCGAGTCGTTGTCGCCGAGCTTCACCAGCGCCAACTTGCCCTTGGCGGCGGCCAGTTGCTCTGCCGTGCCGGACTGGGCGTCGATGAGCTGGGCGGAGCCGGTGCCGTCGAGGTTGGTGGATGCGGTGGTGCCGGTCGTCGGGTGCAGCACGGGGCCGCCCTCGACGGCGAGTTCGGAGATCTGCGGTGCCGCGGCACGCCAGAAGCTGTCGAACTCGAACGCACCGTCCCGGGCGCGGCCCTGGACGTCGGCGTAGTAGCCGTTGAGCTGGCGGCCGCCCTGGATGGTGGCCGCGTGCACCCAGTTGTCCCAGGTGCGGGCGAACCCGAGGGTGGCGCCGCGCACTTCGGTGGGCCGGTCGGTCTTGATGTCGAGCCGGTGGGCCTCGCGGGCGTCCAGGACGACGGTGGTGTCCTTGGTGATGTCCACCTGCGGGCGGCCCAGGAAGGTCGCGGAGTCGGTGGCGTTACCGGCCGCGTTCCGCGTCTCCACGAAGCTGGACAGGAAGTAGGCGCCCGGCCGGATGCGGTAGGTCTGCTCGTCCGCACCGTTGTTGTAGCTGCGCTGGCCGGTGGCGTCGTCGGTGCCGATCACATCGATGGAGGTGACGCCGGCGGCGGGCTTGCCGCGCCGGTCGATGACCTTGACGCGCAGGGTGACCGTCTCGGGCTGCACATACAGCGAGAAGGGTGTGCTGATGTGCACCCCGCCGGGCCCGGTGGCCAGCACCCGTCCGGTGACGTCGCCGTACTGGGCGGCCTTGAGGTTGGCGGTGGAGTCGACGGCCAGCGGGACCTTGACGGTGCCGTTCGCCGGGACGGTGACATTGCGGTCGAGCTTGGCGACCGGGGTGGACACGGTGGACCCGTCGTTGCCGGTGACCCGGTCGACGGCCAGCTTCAACTCCACTGGTTTGTCAGTGGTGTTGGTGTACGGCACCTGGACGGTGGTGCGGTCGGCGCTGCTCTGCGGCCAGTTGAAGGTGCCGGCTTGGACGGCGTCCGCGCCGAACACGGTCTGGTCGATGGCGGCCTTCACATCGAGCCGCCCGCCGCCGGTCTCCCGGACGTCACCGGGGATGTCGCTCTTGGCGGAGGAGACCAGTGCCGCCTTGATCTGCTGCGCGTCCCAGTCGGGGTGGCGCTGCTTGACGATGGCGGCGGCACCCGCGACATGCGGGGTGGCCATCGAGGTACCGCTCATGGACTGGTAGGCGTACACACCGCGGCCGCCCGCCGCCGCGGCGGAGATGGCGACACCGGGGGCGGCGATCTCCGGCTTGAGGGTGTGGGTGCGCTGCACGGGGCTGCGGCTGGAGAAACCGGCCGTGGAGTCGTCGCGGTCGACGGCGCCCACGGTGAGGACCTCGGGTACGCAACCGGGCGAGGACACGGTGTTGTTGCTCGGGCCCGCGTTGCCCGCGGCGATGACGAAGAGGGTGTCCTTCGCGGACTTCGCCAGCTCCGCGGTGGCCTGCGACATGGGATCGGAGCAGTCCAGCTCGGACGGGTTGCCGAGGCTCATGGAGATGACGTCGGCCTTCTGGTCGACGGCCCACTGCATACCGGCGATGATCCACGAAGTGGCGCCGTTGCCATAGTCGTTGAGGACCTTGCCGTTGAGGAGGGTGGTGCCGGGGGCGACACCCTTCTTCTTGCCGTCGCTCGCGGCACCGCTGCCGCCGACGGTGGACGTGGTGTGGGTGCCGTGGCCGTGCTGGTCGCCGGTGTCGTCGGAGTCGGTGAAGTTCTTCGACTCGGAGACCCGCCCCTTGAGGTCGGGGTGGTCGGTGTCGACGCCGGTGTCGAGGACGGCGACCTTGGTGCCCTTGCCGTCGAACCCGGCGGCCCACGCCTGGTCGGCGTGCACCTGCTTGGTCGACCTGTCGAGCAGCGCCTTCACCTTGGCGTCCAGCCATAGCTTCTTCAGTTTGCCGCCGGCGCGGGACTCGGTGCTGGTGACATCGGCCCAGAACGCGGCGGCCTTCTTCTTGTCGGCGCGCAGGGCCACACCGTCGACCGGCTCCAGCACCTGCCCGCGCTCGGCGCCGCTCGGTGTGGCGGGCACACTGCGGGCCACGTCCACGGACTTGTCGTAAGTGGCGATCAGCGGCAGCGACTTGCTGCGGGCGTCGTCGTAGCCCTGCCGGATGAGTGCGGTGACGTTGAAGAGTTCCTTGTCGACGCGGCCCGCGGCGAGCGCGGTGACGGCGCTGTCCGGGTAGGCGTAGAGGTTCTTGCCCTCCTGCCGGGTCTGCAGCAGTGGTGTGCTGCCGTCCTCCGCGGGCAGGGCCGTGGCGGTGCTGGTGCCGTCGGCGGTGGTGGTGACCAGGACGCGGTCGCCGGTCACCAGGGTGACCGTGGCGGACTTTCCCTTGTGGGCGGCGGGGCTGCCGACCAGGGGCCGTCCCTCGTCCGCGGTGGCGTTCGCCACGGCTCCGGTCGGAATGGCCGCAGTGACGGCCAGGGCTGCGGCTGTTGCCGTCCCCAGTGCCACTCGCGATATCGTGCGCATCGCTCTCCCTAGGTGACTGCGCAGGTGGACACCGGGGCCCCAAGCCCCGTGTCCCCTGCGGGTGTTGTCGCTGCGATGGCGTCACCTTGGCAGAGTGACGGGCGGTAAGGGCGCGATGTACAAGGCGGGTTTGCGCCGTGGCCTTTTCCCGCCATATGGATAACGGAACGCATATCCGGGTATGGGCGTCGCGCGTGTCGCCCCTGCCCGGTCACCACGCGGTGCCGCCAACTACGAATCGACGGCCCACAGTTCGGTGCTGTTGCCCTGGACGGGACCGCTGACACGGGAGAGTACGTCGGCGGCCGGCCGCGGTTCGAGGCGCCGTCCGTCCCGCAGGCGCAGGGCGACCTGGCCGGCGGTCGCCTCCCGGGCGCCGATCACGGCCTGGTAGGGGACCAGCCGCGCCGCCCGGATCCGGGCACCCAGGCTGCCGCGTTCCGGACCGGCGATCTCGGCCCGCAGCCCGAGGCGCGCGCACTCCCGCAACAGGGCCTGCGCGCCCGGGAGTTCGGCCTCGGACACCGGGAGGGCCACCAGTTGGAAGGGGGCCAGCCAGGGTGGGAAGGCGCCGCCGTGTTCCTCGATGAGGTGGGCGACGGCGCGTTCCACACTGCCGATGATGCTGCGGTGCACCATCACCGGGCGGTGCCGGTCCCCGTCCGCCCCGATGTAGTGCAGCTCGAACCGCTCGGGCTGGTGGAAGTCGACCTGGACGGTGGACAGGGTGGATTCGCGGCCCGCGCCGTCCGCCACCTGCACGTCGATCTTGGGCCCGTAGAACGCGGCCTCCCCCTCGACCGCCTCGTACGGCAGCCCGGAGCCGTCCAGCACATCGGTCAGCAGGGCGGTGGACCGCCGCCATTTCCCGGGTGCGGCCACGTACTTGGCGCCGGGGCCGGGCAGCGAGAGCCGGTAGCGGACCGGGGTGATGCCGAGAGCCCGGTACGCCCGGCGGATCAGCTCCAGCGCTGCCGCCGCCTCCTCGGCGACCTGGTCCAGGGTGCAGAAGACATGCGCGTCATTGAGCTGGATGGCCCGCACCCGGGTCAACCCGCCCAGTACGCCCGAGAGTTCGGAACGGTACATCCCGCCGAGTTCGGCCAGGCGCAGCGGCAGCTCACGGTAACTGCGCGCCCGGGAGCGGTAGATCACCGCATGATGGGGGCAGAGGCTCGGCCGCAGCACGACCTGCTCCCCGCCGAGTTCCATCGGCGGGAACATGTCGTCGCGGTAGTGCGCCCAGTGCCCCGAGATCTCGTACAGCTCCCGTTTGCCCAGCACCGGCGAGTACACATGCCGGTACCCGGCCCGCCGCTCGACGTCCCGGATGTACTCCTCCAGGGTGTGCCGTACGGTCGCACCGTCGGGCAGCCAGTACGGCAGCCCGGCGCCGATCAGCGGATCGGTGTCGAACAGGCCCAGTTCGCGGCCGAGTCGGCGGTGGTCGTTCATATGCGGTCTCCTCAAGGGATGGGGGAGTGACCGCACGGCGAAGCCCCGGGGCACTCGCCCCGGGGCTTCGGATCAGATCAACTGTCGGATCGACTGTCAGCGCGCCGGGACACTCTCCGGCGTCGTCGTCCTCGCAGCGCGCTTCATGGCGGGGACGCTAGCAGTACGGGGCGGGCGGACGCCCGTCATTTTCCGCTGCCCGTGCGGAGGAAGGTGGCGGCGAGGACGGCGGTGAGCAGGACCAGCGCGGCGTTGACGGCGATGGCGACGGTGATGCCGTGGTGGATGGCCGTACCCGTGGCACCCACGGTGGCCGCGGTGGCGACGGCGGACATGATGGGGGTGCCCATGGTGATGCCGACCTGCTGGGACATGGAGGCGAGTCCGGTGGCAAGGCCCTGTTCGCGGTCGGGCAGACCGGTCGTCGCGGTCACCATGAAACCGACGATGGTGAGCATGTTGCCCACCCCGCCGAGGAAGGTGGCCGGAAGCAGCAACGCCAGTGCGGGGCCGGTCTGTTCACCGAGGAACAGCAGCGCGGCGGTGAACCCGGCCTGGACCAGCGCCCCGGTCACCAGCGTCGGCAGGGTGCCCCGCCGGGCGATCACCCTGGGGGCGAGCAGGCCGCCGACCACGGTGCCCGCGCCCAGCACCCCGAAGGTGGCACCGGCGGCCAGCGGGGAGAAGCCGAGCGTCTTCTGCAGATACAGGGTGAGCAGGTAGACCAGCGAGGTCTCGGTGACGAAGGCCAGCAGCCCGGCCAGGTTGCCCCAGGCGATGTTCCGGCGCCCCAGGACGTTCAGTGGGACCAGCGGCTGTTCGGCCCGGCGCTCGACGGCGAAGAACCCGGCGAGCAGGACCACTCCGGCGATCAGCCCGAGGACGGCCCGCGGATCGCCCCAGCCGAACTCCCCGGCCTGGGTGAGGCCGAAGACCAGGCCCAGCAGACCCAGGGTCACGGCCAGCGCACCGGGCAGATCCAGCCTGGGGCGTTCGGTGGGCCGGGACTCCTTGATGATCGCCGGGGCGATGGCCACGACGGCCGCGGCGACCGGCACATTGATGAAGAACGCCCACCGCCAGGACAGCAGGTCGGTGAGGACGCCGCCGAGGACGGCACCGGCGGTGAACCCGGCCGACATCAGGGCCCCGTTCATCCCCAACGCCTTCTGCCGCAGCGGCCCTTCGGGGAAGGATGTCGTCAGCAGGGACAGCCCGGCCGGGGTGGCGGCGGCGGTGGCCAGGCCCTGGAGGACCCGGGCGGTGATCAGTACGGCGGGCGAGGTGGCGAGTCCGCCGAGGACCGAGGCGGCGCCCAGCAGGGCGAGCGAGCCGATGAAGATCCGCTTGCGGCCGAGCAGGTCGCCGATGCGGCCGAAGAAGAGGGTGAAGCCGGCCGCGCAGAGGGCGAAGGAGGTGGCGATCCACTGGAGGTTGGCGAGGCTGAAGCCGAGGCCGTCGCCGATGGCGGGCAGGGCCACATTGAGGATCGAGAAGTCCACGGCGAGCATGAACTGCGCGACGAGCAGCACGGCCAGGACCAGTTTCAGCCGCCCGGTGAGCCCGGCGGGCACCGGCTCCGCACCCGTACCTCTCGCCCCTCTCTCCCTGTCGACGGCTCCGGATTCGGCGCCGGGTTCGGCTTCGGTGGTGGACATGGCGGTTCCCTCTCTTACTGCGGGGTGGGACGGCTCGTACGGGGGCGCACCAGAACCAGTAAAGGGTCTGGAGTCCCGTTATGAATCGGGACTGTAGCACCGTTAAGGCGGGTAAGGGAACTGTGGATCCGATAGGCTGGCCATCGCAGAGTCAGCAGGATCAGGAGGAAGCCCGTGCCCCGTCCCTCGGCAGCCCCGCAGTCGCCCGGCACCGTCCGTCCCGGAGGCCGTACCGCCCGGGTGCGGGAGGCGGTGCTGAGCGCCGCCGGTGACACCCTGGCCAGGTCCGGCTTCGACTCCCTGGACCTGGCGGACATCGCCCGGCAGGCCGACGTGGGGAAGACCACCCTCTACCGCCGCTGGGGCACCCCCGGCGCGCTCGCCGCGGATCTGCTCGCGGACATGGCCGAGCAGTCCGTGGCCCGCGCCGACACCGGCAGCCTGCTCGGCGACCTGCGGGCCAACGCCCGCCTCGTCGCCGAGACCCTGACGGACGAGCGCCAGGGCCCCCTCTTCAGATCCCTCATCGCCGCCTCACTCTGCAACGAGCAGGCGGCGCAGGCCCTTTACCGCTTCTACGACGTCCGCATCCGAGAGTGGGCGGGCTGTGTCACGGACGCCGTCCGACGCGGCGAAGTCCCCGAGGGCACCGACCCGCACCCCGTCATCGCCGCCGTCTCCGCCCCCCTCTACTACGCCCTGATCAACACTGGTCGCCCCCCGACCCGGGCCGACGCCGACCGCGCCGCCCGGGCAGCGGCCCACGCCGCCGCGGAAGGTGTGTGGACGAAGACGTGACCGGCCGGGGCCGGAGCCCTCCCGATCCTCCCGGCCCCCGTTCCCCCTGTCCTCCGGCGGTCGGTACGATGCCGCCCATGCATCGCCTCGGTGACTGACCAGCCCCGCCGTTCCGCGGTCCCTTCTCGGGTGGCCGCGGGGCACTCACGACGTCCTTTCCGTCGTTCGTCCCGGTATCGGCCGGGACGTGGCACCGCTGGAGTCACTGGTGTTCCTCGCCCGACGGCGCTCGGCCGTCGGCTTTGTCGCGCTCATCCGCGGCAACGCCGACTTCCGACGTCTCTTCGCTGCTTCCGCGCTCAGCCTGACAGGTGACTGGTTCACCTTCGTCGCCCTGAGCAGCTTCGTCTACCGTCACACCGGGTCCCCGGGGTGGACGGCACTGCTGTTCGCCGTCAACTCGCTGCCCGGGGTGGTGCTACTACCGCTGATCGGCCCGCTCACCGACCGGTTCGACCGCCAACGCCTGCGTATCGCCTGCGACTTGGGCGCGCTCCTCCCCGTCGTCGGACTGCTGGCCGCCTTCCACACCGGGTCCGTCGCACTGGCCCTCTGCTGTCTGGCCGGGCTCTCCGTCACCGCGTCCATGGCCGCCCCGATCCCCGAGACCGCCCTGCCTAATCTCGTCACCCGGCGCGAACTCCCCCTGGCGCAGGCCGCGTTGGGAAGCCTGTACGCGGCGGGCCTGCTGGTGGGAGCGGGCCTGGGAGGTGTGGTCACCGCGGTCTGGGGACCCACCGTCACCCTCCTCGTCGACGGTGCGTCCTTCGCGGCCTCCGCACTCCTCATCGCGCGCATCAAGCGCCCGCTGTCCGAGGCGGCGCCGACCCGCAGCATCCGCATCCGGGCCGACACCGCCGAACTCCGCACCTTCGTCCGGGCCACCCCGGTGGTCGCCGCACTGCTGTGGCTGACGCTGGGACTGCGCCTGGCCTACGGCGTCGTCGGCCTGCTGCCGGGGTACGCACTCGACCGCTTCCATGTCGGTGACGCCGGTGTGGGGGCGATGTATCTGGCCCAGGGTGCGGGGGCCGTACTCGGTACCTTCGCCGGACGGTGGCTGGTCGCGGGGTCGATGCGGCGGAGGGTGCGCACGGCGGGTGCCGGGCTGGCGGTCTTCGGCTGCGGCTATCTCGTCCTGGCGCAGGTCACGGCACTCGGCCCCGGTATGGCCGCGGCGGTGGTCGGGCACATCGGAGTGGGGATGTGCGCCAACCTCGTCATCAACGGGCTCCAAGTCGCCACCCCCGACCACATCCGCGGACGGGTCATCGCACTCGCCCTCGGTCTCGCCTCCGCGTTCCAGGGTGTGTCCGCTCTCGCGGTGGCCCCGCTCGCCGCGGCCATCGGCATCCCCGGCACCACCAGACTGCTGGCCGGGTTCGCCCTGGTCTACGCGATCGTCTGGTCGCTGCGCCGCCGGGCTTCAACCGAGGGCGTCGGGTAGGGAGGCGACACCGGTTCTGAGGGCGAAGAGGACGAGTTGGACGCGGTCCCGGGAGCCGGTCTTGGCGATGAGGTTGCCGACATGGGTCTTGACGGTCGGCATGGACAGCCAGAGTTCCTCGCAGATCTCGCGGTTGGTGCGCCCTTCGGCGATCAGGGCGAGGACCTCGCACTCCCGTGGTGTGAGCCCGGCGGCGGCGCGGGTGCCGGCGCCGGGCGGGGGTGGTGCGGTGGGGCGGTGCCGGAAGGTGGCGAACAACCTGCGGGTGGGGCCCGGCGAGATGACGGCGTCGCCACTGTGCACGGTGCGGATCGCGGTGACCAACTGCTCGGGCGGGGTGTTCTTCAGCAGGAATCCGGCGGCGCCCGACTCGACGGCGGTGAGGACATGCTCGTCGGCGTCGAACGTGGTCAGGATGATGATCTTGCTGTGGGTGCCGTCGTCGATGAGGCGGCGGGTGGTGGTGAGGCCGTCGAGGGTGGGCATCCGGATGTCCAGGAGCACGATGTCGGGCCGGTCCCGGTCGTGCCGGCGGATGGCGTCCGCGCCGTCGACGGCCTGCCAGTGGACGCGCATATCGGGCTGGGCGTCGAGGATCATGGCGATTCCGGCGGTGAACAGCGGCTCGTCGTCCGCGAGACCGATCGTGATCACGATCGGGTCCAGGGCAGCACCGCGGTGACGCGCCATCCACCGGTCGACGGATCGGGCCCGGTGTCCACACTCCCGCCCAGCGCCCGGGCACGTTCCTCCATACCCACGATCCCGCGCCCACCCTCGGCCGCATCGGGGCATCTACCGTTGGCGGCACGGGAGTTGAGGACCGTCACCCGTACCTGCCGGTGCTCCACGTCGAGGCGGACGGTGATCGGGGCGCCGTCGGCGTGCTTGAGCGCGTTGGTCAGGCCCTCCTGCACGATCCGGTAGGCGGCCAGCCCCACCTGCCCCGGTACCAGGCCGAGTTCGCCGTCGACCCGGAGTCTGACGGGCGCCCTGGTGTACCGGAGGGAGGCGATGAGATCCGGCACATCGCGCAGCGCGGGGGTGGGACGCATGGCCGTCTCCGGGGCGGTGCGCCCGTCCTCGTCGGTGCGGAGGACGTCGATGAGATCCCGTACGTCGTCCACGGCGCGGCGGCTCAACTGGCCGATATCGGCGAGGGCTTGGTCCGCCCGCCCGGTGTCGGTGCGCAGTATGTGGCGCACACCTTCGGACTGCGCGGCGATCGCGTTGAGGGAGTGGCCGAGGATGTCATGCATCTCCCGGGCGATACGGGTGCGCTCCTGCACGGCGGCGAGGCGCCGCTCGACACCCTGCCGCGCTTCGAGTTCCCGCGCGCGTTCCACGGCGAGGGTGTACCTGGTCCGCCGCTGCCGGCGCACCACACCGGCCAGTACCGCCACCGTCAGCACCGCGAGCACCACACCGGCCGCCACCGCCCGGTCCCGCGGACCGACGTCCGCCGACGGCAGCGGCGACACCAGTACGGCGGTGACCGCACCGCCGTACACCGTGAGGAGGTAGAACCAGCGCCAGGGCGGGGCGAGTTGGGTCTGGGTGGTGTAGGCGGCGAGGACGCAGATCACCGCGGCGAACACCCCCGGGTCACCGGCCGGGAACAGGTGCACCAGCAGCAGTACCGCCGTCACCGCCAGCGTGAGGCGCGGCAGCATCCGGCGGAGGACGACCGCGGCGGTGCAGCCGAGTACGACCAGGGTGTACACGGTGTGCGGCCCGGTGGCGAAGGACAGGGTGGGCCTGCTGATCGCGCCGATCAGCAGGAGCAGCACCGCCAGGGCAGCGTCGAGGACCCCGGGCCGGTCGCGGAGCCGCACCGGAAGCCGGTCCGCGGCCGGTGTGCGTGCGAAGGGTTCCATGCGTTCCGACGCTATGGCACCCGCCCACCGCGGAGATCATGCCGTGGTATGACCTCCGGCCCCATCCCGTGGCACGATCTGCCGTCGGCCCCCGCCGACCAGGGTGGACGCCATGCACACCACCCAGGGCAGGCGCCGATGAGCGCCGCCGTCACCACCCGCGGACTGACCAAGACCTTCAAGGACCACACCGCGGTCGACTCCCTCGACCTGCGTGTCCCGCACGGTGTGGTCTACGGCTTCCTCGGCCCCAACGGATCCGGCAAGTCGACCACGATGAAGATGATCCTCGGCCTCACCCAGCCCACCAGCGGCGAGATCGAAGCACTGGGCCGCCCCCTCACCCGCACCACCCGCACCGAACTGCTCCCCTCCATCGGCTCGATGATCGAGGCCCCACCCGGGTACGGGCACCTCACCGGCCGGGAGAACATGCGCATCGTCCAGGACATGCTGGACCTCTCCACCGCACAGATCGACCACGCCCTCGCCACCGTGCGACTCGCCGAGCACCAGCACAAACTCGTACGCAACTACTCCCTGGGCATGAAGCAGCGCCTGGGCATCGCGATGGCCCTGGCCCGCGACCCCGAACTGCTGGTACTGGACGAGCCGACGAACGGGCTGGACCCGGCCGGGATCGAGGAGATCCGCACCCTGCTGGTGCAGCTCGCCGGGCGCGGCATCACGGTCATGGTCTCCAGCCATCTGCTGGACGAGATCGACCGGATGGCGAGTGTCCTCGGCATCCTCGCAGGCGGCAGGCTGATCTTCCAGGGCACCCGCGACGAACTCTTCCGGCACTCCATCCCCGACCTGGTCATCGAGACCCCCGACCCGCAGACGGCACTCGCCCAGGGCATCACCGCGACCCCCACCCGGGACGGCATCCGGATCAGCGGCATCGACAAGGAGGAGACCGCGCGGATCGTGCACCGGTTGGCCGTCGCCGGTGTCCCCATCCACGAGGTGCGGCGGGTCCAACAGAGCCTGGAAGACGTGTTCATGGACCTCACCGGGCGCGGAGGGCGGCTGTGAGGCGCGCGATCCGGCTGGAGTTCCGCAAGATGCGCCGCCTGCGCACCGCCCCCATCCTCGCGGTGCTGGTCGCCGCGGTCGCCGCCCTCTCCAGCACCTCCCTGTTCTCGGGCAGCACCCGGGACACCTTCCACGACGCAGGCGCGGCACCGTGGACGGGGCTGCTGCTGACCTACACCATGATGTCCGCGATGACCTCGCCGATCCTGGTCGCCGTACTCGCCAGCCGGCAGACCGATATCGAGCACTCCGGCGCCGGCTGGACGCTCGCCTCCACCGCCGGTCACACACCCGGCACCCTCTGCCGCGCCAAGCTCGCCGCGCTCGGCCTGGTGCTGGCGCCGGCCGTCGCCGTGCAGAGCCTGCTGGTCCTCGGCGCGGGCGCGCTGGCCGGTATCCGCACCCCGCTCGACCTCGGCCCCTGGGCCGGCTACACGGCACTGCTGTTCCTGGTGGACACGGCGTTCCTGGCGCTGCACATCTGGCTCGCCTCGGTGGTGGAGAACCAACTCGTCAGCGTCGGCGTCGGAATGCTCGGCGCCTTCCTCGCGGTGTTCACCCTCCTCATGCCGGGTGCCACCTCCCGGATCATCCCGTGGGGCTACTACGCCGTCATCTCCCACGCCAGGCAGCAGGACGCGGACGTGGTGCACACCTCCCCGCCCTATGGGTGGATCGCCGGCTTCCTGCTCCTGGTCGGCGTGGTGTTCGCCCAGGTCACCCGCCGTCTGGACCGACTGGAAAGGTAACGCGGTGTTCTCCGCAGAACTCGTCAAACTGAAGCGCTCCACCACCTGGCTGATCGCGCTGATCCTGCCGCTGCTGGCCGTGACGACCGGCACCGTCAACCTCGGCAACCACACCGACGCCCTCGACTCGGGCTGGGCGTCCTTCACCTCCCAAGTCACCTTGTTCTACGGGTTGTTGTTCTTCTCCACCGGTATCGGGCTGCTGGCCGCGACCGCCTGGCGGATGGAGCACCGCGGCACCAACTTCAACCTGCTGCTCACCTCGACCCGGCGCCCGATCCGGCTGGTGCTGGCGAAGATCGCCGTGATCGCGGTGCCGGTCGCCTTCATGCAACTGGTGCTGGTCGTCGGCACGTTCGTCTCGGGCAGCCTCATCCTGCGGCTAGACGGGGCGATCCCCTGGCGGTTCGCGCTCGTGGGGTGCCTCTCCGTGGTCGCCGCGCTGCCCCTGGTCGCTATCCAGTCAATGCTGTCGCTGCTGCTGAAGTCCTTCGCCGCACCGGTCGCCCTGTGCGTCCTCGGCTGCGTGGTGGGCATCGCTTCGGTCACCTCCGACGGACTCCGGCCACTCAGCCATGTCCTGCCCCAGGCCCTCAACACCCGTGCCCTGAACCTGGGTTCGACCGCACTGGCCGGCTCGGGCGGTCTCACCACCGGCGACGCCCTACCGCTGCTGGCGACCGCACTGGCCCTGACCGCGGTCGCCGTCGCACTCACCCTCGTGGTGCTCCGCAGGGTCAAACTCCGGTAGCCGGGCCGCGTACAGCCGGTGGTCGGGTTGACGACCCCCACGCGGCTATGAGCACCCGGAGTTGGGCGTGGGAGATCGGTGGTGTCGCCGGTGCCGCACTGATCGGCGGACCGCTCGACCGCCTCGGCCGACACCGCTGCTGATCGCCCTCCCGCTGGTGCTCGCCCTCAGCTTCGGCACGCTCTGGCTGACGGCGCCGCCCGCGGTGTGGCTGTCCGCAGCGCCTCTCTGGGGTGCGGCGGGGTGGGCCGGTGTGCCGGTACTCCAGAAGGCGCTCACCGCCGACCGGCCCGCACGGGCCATGCCGGTCATCGCCTTCCAGATGGCCGCGATGTATCTGGGCTCCTGAGCGGTGTGACGACGACCCTGGACACCCACCCACCGGGGCCGAAGCGGCTACCTGCTCAACTACCGCTCCACCGGCCTGACTTGGCGAGGTAATCGGCCAGGGCACACCCGGTCCGGTCACACTCGCCCCGGGTGAACACCGCGTACCGTCCGTCCACCGCATGGAGTCGACCGGGCAGCGCCTCGCCCACCTGCCGGCCCCGCGCGTCATAGGTACGGAACACCTTCCCGTCCCGCCGAACCTCCGCCGCCACCAGCCACCGTCCCGTCGCCCCGTAGCCGTCGAGAGCGGAGAGCCGCGGCAGGGCGCCTACGGTCGACTTCCCTCCGTCCGCGGCGAGTTGGACGGTCACCGGGAAGCGGTTGGCGAGCGTCCCGCCGCGGCGCCCCGCCGTGCACACCACCAGCGCGTCCTCACCCCGCACCGCCTCCCGCCCCCGCAGGACAGCAGCGGGATCAGCGTACGGGCCAGCCGGTGGCCGTCGCCCAGCGCGAGGACCACGGAACCCTCGATGCCCCGTCGCCGAGAGCGGCCACCACCGTACGCTCTCAACGGTCCCGCCGTCGTATGTCGCATCCCCGTCATGCGACCCGCTGGGCGCTTTCGGTCGGTCGCAACCGGCCGGTGTAGACGGCGCGTTGACGGGCAGCAGCACAGTCGGTCGGCCGATTGCCCCCTCCCTACCGCTTCTTCGATATGTCATGCTCATGGCTCCCCCCACAGAAGAAGGAAGCCGAACATGCGAAGAAGAGCATTCGCTGGCGCACTCGCGCTCGGCGCCACCGGCGCACTCCTGTCCACCGGCACCGCACAGGCCGCCGGTACCGCACGGGCCGCCGGACGCGGCCGCCAGATCGCCCCGCTGCCGCCCAGCCCCGCACACCCCAACGGCATCCAGGTCGAGACCGAGACCGTCGGCCGCGTCCGCACCGCGTTCCCCACGCTGCGCACCAAGGAGGTGCACACCAAGGGCGAGCACGTCCTCTCCGTCGAGTACCAGGTCCAGGAGACCGGCTACTGGTGCGGCCCCGCGGCCACCCGCTGCGCCCTCTCGGCCCGGGTGGCGGCCCCCAGCCAGGCCACCCTCGCCGCCGAACTCGGCACCCACACCGGCGGCACCGACGACATCAGCCAGGTCACCGCGGTCCTCAACTCCCGTATAGACGCGGGGGAGTACTACACCCGCTATATGCCGAACGACCCGCCCAGCCAGGACCAGATCAACCTGCTGTGGTCGGACGTGACGGCGGACATCGACAACAACTACGCGGTCGTCGCCAACATCGTCGCACCCCCCGGCAACCAGCCCCCCGGCTATCCCTCGGACCAGACCATCTACCACTACTTCACGGTCATCGGCTATGACACGGACTACAACACCGTGCTCATCGCCGACTCCGCCTCCTTCAACGGCTGGCAGATCTACTGGCTGGACTTCTCCCAGCTCGCCACCCTGATCCCGCCGAAGGGCTACTCCGCCTGACCGGTGGCCAACTCGCCGGTGGACACTGCGAGTTGAGGCGGTGCACTCCCCAGGCCAGGGAGCGCACCGCCGTACGCGCGAGCGCCGAGTAAGGACGCGGCCGGGCAGCCCCCGGCCCGGCACACCGCGTCAGCCCTCCGGACGCAGCAGACCGCGCTCGTACGCCTTCCGCAGATGCTGCGGCACCAGATGGGTGCGCCCCTCGACGGTGACGGGTACCAGTGCGGGGGTGTTCGCACGCCACTGGGCGCGGCGGTGACGGGTGTTGCTGCGGGACATCCTGCGCTTGGGGACGGCCATGGGGGTCCTCTCGTTCTCGGTTAGCGACTGTGGTGTGCGGGTCAGCGGTCGGAGTAGGGGAGCAGGGCCATCTCGCGGGCGTTCTTGATGGCGGTGGCGAGTTGCCGCTGCTGCTGCCGGCTGACGCGGGTGACCCGGCGGCTGCGGATCTTGCCGCGGTCGGAGATGAACTTGCGGAGCAGGTCGGTGTCCTTGTAGTCGATGTAGGTGATGCCGGCGGCGTCGAGCGGATTCCGCCGCTTCCGCTGCGCGAGCACGGCCCTGGCCGGGCGGGGCATGGAGACCTCCTGGGTGGATCGGGTGGTTCGGTGGTTACGGGGTCAGACGGCGATGTCGAGGAGCTGGTCGAACCCGGTGGGCCGGTGCGCGGCCGCGGGTCCGTACGCCAGCTCGTCGTCGGTGAGCAGGCAGGAGTCCAGCAGCGAGAGCAGGCCCGCCCGGTCCAGGTCGGGTGAGGTGAAGACGAGGTGCTGGCAGCGGTCGCCGTGCTCGGGGTGCCAGTCCAGCGCGGCCGCGGTACGGCGCTCGGCGGGCATCAACTCCCAGGCGGCGTCCGGGAGCGAGGCCATCCACGGGCCGGCGCTCTCCACGCAGAGCGCGCCACCGGCGGCGTCCCAGGCGAGCAGGCTGTCCGGCCGGTCCGCCAGCCAGAACCTGCCCCGGCTGCGGACCGCGGCGCAGCACAGGTCCTCCAGCGCCTCATAGAGCCGCCCGGCGTGGAAGGGGCGGCGGCGCTGCCAGACGAGCGTGCGGACCCCCGCCTCGTCGCTGTCCTGCGGGAGCCGCGCACACGCCGGGTGCTGCGCTGCCGCGGCCGCGTCCACATCGAAGCCCGCCACCGCGACGGCGCCCAACTGGCCTGACTCGATGGGGACTTGACGCGCGGTGGGGTGGAGCTGACGCAACAGGGCGAGGTCGTCCAGCCCGATGGCGGGCCCGTCGGCCAGAGCGAGGACGGGGGCGTACTCCAGTTGCCGGGCGAAGGTGTCGCCCACGGTGCGCTGGTCCGTCGGCGCCGCGGCGAGACCAGCCTCCGCCAGGTCGTCCCCGTTGGCCAGGCAGGGCAGTACGAGGGCGGGGTCCACGGCGGTCAGCACATTGGTGAGCCGGAAGCCGCAGTCGCCGTGGGCGGCGATGACCTCGGCCATACCGCGGGGTTCCACGGAGTCCCACAGCTCCACCACGGCGAGGCGGGTGAGGCGGCCGTCGGCCAGCCGCTCCAGCTCGGGCACCAGGTCCTCGCGCAGCGCACAGCAGGCGCAGTCGTTGACCAGGGGCGTGTCCCCGAGGTCGGTGATGCCGGTGGCGTCGCGGACGCTGCGGCGCACGGTGCGCGCGGGGCCGCCGGACAGGTCGTGGTGGAGGGCGACGCTGTCGGGCACCTCGCGCAGCAGTTGTTCGACCGTGCCCCGGCGGGCCTCGGCGTGCAGACCGCCGACGATCACCACGGGCATCGGCCCCTCGAAGGTCATCGGCGGGCCCCGTCCCGTCCGTAGCGGCGCTCGAAGCGCTCGACTCGGCCGGCGGTGTCCAGGACGCGCGCGGTACCGGTGTAGAAGGGGTGGCTCGCCGAGGAGATCTCGACATCGACCACCGGGTAGGTGTTGCCGTCCTCCCACTCGACGGTCTTGTCGCTGGACATGGTCGAGCGGGTCAGCATGGCGAAGCCACCGGCCTTGTCACGGAAGACGATCGGCCGGTAGGCGGGGTGGATTCCGGGTTTCATGAGGTGTGTTCCTGTACTCGTTCGGGGTGGGGCCGCTGGGGGAGGCCGGCGTTCAGCGTTCCTCGCGGAACTCGACGTGGCGGCCGGCGACGGGGTCGAACTTCCGCAGCACCAGCCGGTCCGGGTCGTTCCGCCGGTTCTTGCGGGTCACGTAGGTGTAGCCGGTACCGGCGGTGGAGCGGAGCTTGATGATCGGGCGTAGTTCGTTGCGAGCCATGCGGCTAGTATACGACAATGATTTCCATTATCGATAGGCGCTACAGGAAGGCCCAGACCTGATGTCCACTCGCTGCCAGCTCACCGGCGCGGAGCCGAGCTTCGGCAAGAAGATCTCCCACTCACACCGGCGCACCTCGCGCCGCTTCGACCCCAACATCCAGCGCAAGCGCTACTGGCTGCCCAGCGAGGGGCGGCACGTCCGCCTCCGGCTGAGCGCCCGTGGCATCAAGACCGTGGACGCCATCGGCATCGAAGCCGCCGTCGCCCGCATCCGAGCCCGCGGGGAGCGTGTCTGATGGCGAAGAAGAGCAAGATCGCGAAGAACGAGAAGCGGAAGCAGATCGTGGCCCGCTATGCCGAGCGGCGCGCCGAACTGAAGTCCGTCCTGGCCTCCCCGCAGACCACCGACGACGAAAAGGCCGCCGCACGCGCGGAGTTGGGCCGCCAGCCCCGTGACGCGAGCGCCACCCGGGTACGCAACCGCGACAGCGTGGACGGCCGCCCCCGCGGCCATCTGCGCCACTTCGGCCTCTCCCGGGTCAGGATGCGCGAACAGGCCCATGCCGGATACCTGCCCGGGGTGACGAAGTCGTCCTGGTAAGTCCCCGACGGCAATGAGGAAATCCGCCGCCGATTTCCGGCGGCGGATTTCCTCGTCCGGCACGGGGTTCACATCGCGGCGTGATCCGCGGGTTCCACCCTTGTGTCCGACTCCGCCTGGTCGGCCGAGCCGGAGCTTTCCGAGCGCCACTTCCACTGGTTGAAGAACAGGTTCAGCACGACCGCCAGCACCGCGGCGGAGGTGATACCGGAGTGCAGGACCACGCCCAGCCAACTGGGAGCCGCGTGCCAGAAATCCGGTGCGAGCTGCGGAATGATGCCGACACTCAGCGTCGCCGCGACAAGGACGAGGTTCAGATTCCCCTCGAACTTCACGGTCGCCAGACTCCGGATACCGCTCGCCGCGACCGTCCCGAACAGTACGATCCCCGCGCCTCCCAGTACCGGATAGGGAATTGCGGCCACCACACGTCCCACGACCGGGAGGAAACCGAGCAGCATCATCACGGCCCCGCCGGCCGCGACCACATATCTGCTCTTGATACCGGTCAACGCCACCAGGCCGACATTCTGCGCGAACGCCCCCACCGGGAATGCGCCGAACACGGGCGCCGCCGCCGTGGAGAGCATGTCGGCCCGCAGCCCGGAGGCGACGCGTTCCGAGTCGACCTCGGCTCCGATGATCTCGCCGACGGTGATGATTCCCGCTGTCGCCGTCTCGATCATGATGATCAGGGCGACGATGGTCATCGTCACGATGGCGCTGATCCTGAACTCGGGGGCGCCGAACGGAAGAATGCTCGGGAAGGAGACCAGCGGCCCGTCGCCGATGGAGCCGAAATCGGCCTTGCCGACGAGACCGGCGATGACCGTCCCGGCGGCGATGCCGAGCAGAATGGAAAGCCGGGAGACGACGCCCTGGAACAGACGGCTCAGAAGCATGATCACGAGAAAGGTGGCTCCGGCGAGCCCCAGATTCGACAGGGAGCCGAAGTTCTCAGCTCCCTGTCCGCCCTGGATCCAGGTCAGCGCGACGGGCATCAGGGAGATCCCGATGACCACGATGATCGACCCGGTGACCACCGGCGGGAAGAACCTCAGCACCGTACCGAAAAGCGGCGCGATCAGAAGTCCGATCAGGCCGGCCACGATGATCGCTCCGAAGAGTGTGGGCATTCCGTCGTCGGAGACGATCACGGTCATGGAGGAGACGCTGATGAAGGAGATCCCCTGGACCACCGGCAGACGCGAACCGAACTTCCAAATACCCAGCGTCTGAAGCATGGTTGACACACCCGAGACGAAGAGTCCTGCCGTGAGCAGCAGGGCGATGTCCCCGGCTTTGAGACCGGCAGCCGTCCCGACGATGATGGGAGGCGCTATCACGCCCCCGTACATCGACAGAATATGCTGCGTTCCGTAGGCGAGTGTCTGCCAGAACGAATACACCGTGTCCTCGGGGGCGCGTACCCGTCCTGCTCCGGCACCAGTGCCGGTGAAACTTCCTCGTCGCATCACACCTCCTCATAACGGAGCCGGAATCATGTCCCGGCCGAACAGGGTGCCCGCAGGATTACGCCGCTGCGCAGCACGGGTCGTACGCGAATCTCTTGTCGCGGTGATCAGGAGCGAGTGCAGTCACAGCAGAGGTGCGCGACTACTGGGGAACTCCGAAGGGAGTTGCAGGAAGGAACCGGCCATTGGCGGCCGCCTTGTCGACGGTCCCGTCGACCACCAGCGGACGCCCCCGCAGCCACGTCCGTACGACGGCCCCTCGGAAAGAGATTCCGACGTAGGGGGACATCGCGTGGCGGTAACGCAGGTCAGCGGTTTTGAGGGTGAAGGTGCGGTCGAGGTCGACCAGGGCCAGGTCGGCGTCCGCGCCGATTTCCAGCACGCCCTTCGACGGAATACCGAAGCGGTGTGCGGGGGCACGTCCCAGGAGTTCGCTCACCGTCGGCAGAGCCACGCCCCGCTCGTGCACGCCCCGGGTGAGCATGTTGGCCAGCAGTGACTGGCAGCCGGCGATTCCTCCCCAGGCTTCTTCGAAAGGCCGCTCCAGTTTTTCCGCCGGCCCGGCAGGGGAGTGGTCGGAGCCGACCATGGTGAGGACGCCTTCGGATATCCCGGCCCAGAGCGCCTGTTGATTCTCGTGGTCCCTGATCGGCGGGGAGCATTTGGCGACGGCACCGAGCTGCTCCACATCGCCGGATTCGAGCGAGAGGTAGTGCGGACAGGTCTCGGCGCTCACATCCACGCCTTTCGCCCGTCCTGCGCGGATGGCGTGCAAGGACTCCTCGGCCGAGACATGGACGATATGCAGGCGTGCGGCGGAGGCTTCGGCCATGTCGATCGCGGAGCGCACCGCGTCCACTTCGGTCTCGGCCGGCCGCGCCGCGAGATAGCGGCGTATCTGCTCCAGCCCCGACCCGGGCGGTGCGTCGGCGGCCGGCGGATGGGCGTGCGTCTCGGCGTGCACCAGAACGGTCCGGCCCAGCCCGGCGCAGATCTGCATTCCCTTGAAGAGTTCGTCGGGACTGATACCGGGGAACTCATCGAGACCGGTGTCGCACATAAAGGCCTTGAAACCGGCCACACCGAGGTCGGACAGCTCTTCGAGCCGGGTCAGATTCCCGCCGTGCATTCCGCCGAAGAGTCCGAAATCGACCAGGCTTCGACCGTCCGCGGCGTCCACCTTCGCGTGGAAGGACTCCCGGTCGACTGTGGGCGGCAGCGCGTTGAAGGGCATTTCAAGGACCGTGGTCGTGCCACCGGAAGCCGCGGCCGCACTGCCGGTGGCCCACCCTTCCCAATGCGCCCGCCCGGGGTCGTTGAAGTGGACGTGGCAGTCGAGGACTCCGGCTATGAGATGCATTCCGTGGCCGTCCACGGTCTCGCCCCGGGCGGTCACCTCCACGCCGATCTCGGCGATCTGACCTCCCTCGACGACGACATCACGTACCGCGACCCCGTCACCGTCCACTACATGTGCGCCACGAATGGTGAATACCGGTTCGCCCATCATGATCCCCTGTAGGTAGTGAATCCCCAGCGCGAGACGATCAGCGGGACGTGATAGTGCTCCTCCGGCCGGTCCACGACGAACTGCAAGGGGACTTCGTGAAAGTACCTGCGGTCGAATCCGTCGCCGTAGTACTCCGCCACGCGAAAGGTGATCCGGTACTCTCCGGGCTGAAAATTCCCCGCGGACAGAACCGCCCCGGTGGACCGGCCGTCGCTGTCGGTGTAGCCGCTGCACAACGGAGCACTCTGTCCGTCCCGCACGGCGAAGACGTCATATCCGAGACCGGCGCCGGGTGTTCCGTTCGCGGTGTCCAGTACATGCGTGGTCAGATATCCGCCGTGATCCGGAGGGGGGAGGACCCGTGAGTGGATACGCCGGCGGGCGATCTTCTTCACTTCGTCCAGTGATGTCCGGAACTCCTGGCGCGTGGAACGTCCGATTCTCCAGCGGATTTCACGGACGATGGATTCGGTCTGCGTGTGTTCCCGCACGCAGACGACTCCGGGAAAGCCGTGCCGAGCGCGGTACTCCTCCGCGAGGTCGTTCAGTTCCTCCTTGGCGGCTGATGCGATGTCGAGGAGTCCCGCGCTCTTCTGCTCATGCTGCGAAGAGGCCGTGAGTGTGCCCTCGTTGAGATCCGGCCGGGCGAGTTCGGGGTGCCCGGCGACGATGTCGAGACGCTCCTGACGGGGCGCCGCGTCGATGGCCAGAGCCGATGCGAAGTACAACTCGTCCCGGTGGGCGAAGGGGCGGTGCCGCCATGCGTCGGCCATGACCCACGGCGCGTGCTCGTAGACACTGCCGAAGAGTTCCAGGAAGCCTTGGCCGGTGAGGTCGTTGACCTCCTCGATCGAGAGGGCGTCGTCGGAACTCGCCGTGTCCGCGGTCGAATTGGGATGGTCAGCCACGGACTACCTCGCCCTGGAGAAGGCCGTACGGCTCGGCCGTGGCGTGGTACACACGGCGTGCGTTCTCCCGGCCGAAACGCGATACGTCGTACTCGATGTGGTGGAGGTTGGGGAGGGAGAAGTGGATGCGGGAGATCGAGGGGAACTTCATCAGGACCGCCTTTCCCATGAGGTAGATGTCGTTCTGGGCGCCGAAGCTGTAGTGGTCGCCGAAGGACTCGATGATCTGGTCCCGGACGCCGGTCCAGATGCTGTCGTAGTCCGTTGCGCCCGTCTCGCTGTAGCTCCATTCCGCGGTGACCGCGGTGGCGAGGATGCGGTCGGTGGTCTCGGGCAGGGTGGTGAGATTGTTCTTCAGATATCCGACCCATCCGGACTGGGTGGTCTTGAAGACCTGAAGGTCCGTGATGCCGCCGTCGACCTGGAAGTTCTCGCCATCACCCTTGACGACAGCCGTCCGCAGTCCGGCCGCCCGTACGAAAGCGTGGTCGTGGCCGCCGTCGTTTCCCGGGAAGCGGTCCCACAGCTTCTCGGTGATCTTGACGGTCGCGAATTCGTTGAGGGGTCCGGTGGAAACGTAGTGGCGTACCAGATCCTTGCCGAATTCCTCGATGCTGCCTTCGAACCCCTGGTCCGCGACGAAGTACACGCCGTTGCGGATGGTGTCGGTGGACATCCAGTCGGTGTTGTCGCCCTCGGTGTACCCCTGGCGGATCCGGCCTTCGATCAGGACGTCGACACGGACATCCCGGAAGCTCTGCCGGTCGCCTTCGCGGTAGACGCGCACAAGGCGGATATCGGACTTTCCGTAGTCCATATGTCCCATGTCGAAAGAGGCGTCGGCGCGGGAATCGGTCACGGCGGCGCTGCTCTGGGCGGTCGAGGTCACTTCTTCTCCTCCGTACGGCGCATAGGTGCGGCACGTTCTGAATGCGTTTCACGCACACTTGGCCGCTGTTCGATGACGCGGCTTGCGGGGGGGGAATGTCCGGTCACTCAAGGTGCGATGGGCGTCTGGGTTTGCCCGCTCGCGGCCGGGTGCGCAGGGTTCGCTGCCGCAGCCTCGGTGAATGGCTGGAATCTGGAATAGGACCGTGGAATACCGCTTCCACTGAGCAGCAGAGTACGGGGGGTGATAGCTGGGGTCAAGAGTTTCATGCATGACAGCTATCGGGTGGGCGGTCATGGGTCCGGCAGTCGAGTAGGCGCGCAGCATCAGGACATGACTGCCGGCCCTCCCGGGAGAGGGCTGAAGTGTCCGAACTTCGGTTCCGGAGAAGGGAGTTGACGGGCGGCGTCAGGAGCGGGTGGCGCTGAACGCGAAAAGCACCCGGGCCGGCGTACTGCCCAGCAGCGACCAGCGGTCGAAGGTCCCGGCGGGCAGGTGGATGAAGTCGTCCTTCATGAGCTTGAACGTGGACCCGGCCTGGATGTGCACGGCGACGGACCCCTCCAGCACGAACAGGCCGCTCTCACCTGCGGTCTGGTACCACTCGTCGATGACGTCGTCGCCGGTCAGCGTGTACTCCAGCACGGTCAGACTGCTGGAGTCCGTGAGCAGCAGGGCCCGGATCCCGGTGTGCGCGGAGGACTCGGTGATGGGGAGCCTGCGGCCTTCCCCGGCCCGCACCACGGTCACCTCGCGTTCCGGCACCGGCAGCAGATCGCCCGGCGTCGCACCCAGCGCGCGGGCGAGGCGATAGACCGTGGTCATCGACGGCATACTCGCCCCGCGCTCGATCTGGCTGAGGAAGGGCTGGCTGATGCCCGCGCGCGCGGCCAGCTCACGCATCGACATCCCGCCTGCTCGGCGCCGCGTGGCTACCTCGTTGCCGACCAGCACGCCGAGGCGGTCGTCGTCGACCTCTTGCACAACTCGCCTCCCGGGGAACGGATCAATACCGTGTACACACAATCTATCGCGTGATCTCGACGCCCGTACCGTGGGCCCGTACGAGCGCGGCTCGCCCGACCGGCCCGAGGCGGAAGCACCTCTGCGGCCTCGGTGTGATCGACAGCGTCCGCCCCACGCAGGTGATCACACCAAGGCCGCAGTGAATGCCCAACTACCGTCCTCCGAAGGGATGTTGAGGGTCGGTCCTAGGGTGTCTCCGGAGTCCTGGGCGTCGACGCCTCAATGTCCGCAGGTACAACCGTGGTTCCCCGCCCGCTGCTCCGCGAGTTCACTGTGCAGCGCCTCGAACCAGGCGTGTGCACCGGCGGCGAGTGCGGGGTCGCCCTCGTCGTTCCACATCTCGATCGAGAGCGGCGCCGTGTACCCCACGTCGTGCAGAAACGTCAGGACCTCCCGGAAGGGCACGGTGCCCGCACCGAACGGGACCCGGCGGAACTCTCCGGGGCGGGCGTCCTTGAGCTGGACCGCGTGCGCGTACGGCAGGGCCGTCGCGAGCTGTTCCACCACCGGCAGTCCGTTCCCGGCGAGGTTGCCCACGTCGACATAGAGGCGGACCCCGTCGACCTCCCTGATGACCGACAGGGCGTCCTGGACGCTGACGACGTCCGTACCGTCCATGTTCTCCAGCGCCAGGACGACACCACGCTCGGCGGCGTAGCGGGCCGCCGTGGTGAGCCCCTCGATGAACCGGTCGTGGGCGGTCGCTGTGGCCGGCTCGTAGTAGGTGAAGTACCCGGCGATCTGGACGCAGCCGGCGCCCAGATCCGCCGCGAGACCGATGGTTTCGTGCGCCAGGGTCGCCGCCCGCGCCCGCACCTCGGGGTCCGCGCTGCCCCACGGGTACTTCCGGTGCGCACTGAGTGTGAGCGTCTCGATGGGCGCGCCCGCGTCCTGGACCTGGCGGCGTACGAGGGCCCGCTCGGGGCCGGTCCAGTCGAGGCGGGACAACCGCTCGGCGGACTCGTCCAGGGCCATCTCGACGAAGTCGAACCCGGCCCGCGCGGCGTGCGCCGAGGTCTCGGCGGGCGTCCCCGGGGGCAGGGCCTTCTCGTAGACACCGCACCGGTTGTGCCGCCCGTGGCGCCGGATCATGCCCCGGCCCCGACCGGCCGCTGACCGTAGTCGGTGAGATACCACTCGCGGGCCGCGCTCACCACATCCGCCGGCAGGGCCTCGACATAGCCGCGGAGCATGGCGAGATGCGCGGCCTGGGCGCACTCCTCGGTGTACTCGGCCGCGCGCAGGGCCCGCCGTGCGTCGGTACCGATGGTGAACACACCGTGCGAGCGCAGCAGTACGGAGGTGCCGTCGCCGACATGCTCCACGATCTGGCGCCCGATCTCCTCCCCGCCGATCACCGCATAGCCGGATATCGGGATGGGACCACCGAACAGACAGGCATGGGTGGTGGTGAGCACCGGAACCGGCTCCCCGCGCAGGGCGAACGTCGTCGCATACGGGGAGTGGGTGTGCACCACACCGCGGATGTCCGGGCGCTCCCGGTAGACGTAGAGGTGCGAGGCGGTGTCGACCGAGGGTTTGTGCGGGCCGCCGACGATGTTCCCGTGCAGGTCGACCACGCTCATGTCCTCGGGGCGCAGCAGGTCGAAGGCGACTCCGGAGGGCTTGATCACCACCAGGTCCGACTCCGGGTCCCGGCCGCTGACATTGCCCGAGGTGCCGACCACCAGACCGGCGGCCAGCAGGTCGCGGTTGGCCTGGCACACCTCTTGCTTGAGTTCGTCCAGCATGGATGCTCCTCAGAGTGCTTCGAGCTGTTCGGCGCCGATGTCGATGGTGACGTCGGAGTGTGCGAGGCCGTCGGGGACGTCGATCTCGCGGCCCAGGGCGGCCGCGACCCGTGCCACGATCCGGGGCGCGCTCAGGCCGTACTTGTCCATCAGGTATTCGGCGCTCGCACCGTGCGCGAAGGTGTCCGGGATACCGATGCGCAGCAGTGGCACACCGGCGCCGGTCTCCGCCATCCGCTCGGCGACCTCGGTGCCCAGTCCGCCGATGACGCTGTGGTTCTCCACGGTCACCACCAGGGACTTCGCCGCGTGGATCGCGTCCTCGATCGCCGGGTCGGTGAACGGCTTGTGGGTGCTGACATGCCGGTGGGTGACCGAGACCCCGGCGCGCTCCAGCACCTGGCGGGCGCGGATCGCCTCCTGGGTGCAGATGCCGCTGGAGAAGAGCGTCACCTCCTCGCCGTCCGCGAGATGCCGCACCCGGTCCAACTCCATCGGCCCGTCGAACAGTCGGGGAAGCGCGCCGCGCAGCATCCGGACGTACACCGGCCCGTCCACCCCGTGGGCGACGTCCAGCACGGACTCGACGTCCGCCGCGTCCCCCACTTCGAGCACCGTCATGTTCGGCAGGCCCCGCATCAGGGAGATGTCCTCCACGGCCTGGTGGGACACCCCGCCCGGGGTCATGATGCCCGGCAGGAACCCGATGAGCTTCACCGGCAGAGCGGGGTAGGCCACCGACATCGCGAGCTGGTCGTAGGGGCGGCGGACGAGGAACACCGAGAAGGTGTGCAGATAGGGCACGAACCCTTCGCGGGCCATGCCGCCGGCCCAACTCAGCATGTTCTGCTCGGCCATCCCGAGGCTGAAGAACCGGTCCGGATATGCGGCCTTGAACTCCGCGATCTCGGTGGAGCCGGTCAAGTCGCCCGACAGCACCACGACTTCGGGTTTGTCGGCGGCCCACCGGACGATGTTCCGGGAGTGGACTTGCTTCTCGATCACGAGAGGCCCTCCTTCAGCTCGGCGAGCGCCCTCTCGAAGGCATCGCGGTCGGCGTCGTCCTTGGCGCGGACGTAATGCAGGTGCGGCTTACGGGAGTTGAGGTACGGCATCCCGCGGGCGGTGTCGGTGTACGCCAGCACGACCAGCGGGCGCCCGTCGGCGGACTTCTGCTCCGCGGCCTCCGCGATGGCCGCCACATCGTGTCCGTCCACCACCCGCACCTCCCAGCCGAAGGAGGCGAAGCGGGCGTCGACCGGCTCCACGTTCATCACGTCCTTCGTCAGCCCGTCCACCTGCTGCCCGTTGACATCCACGAACAGCATCAGCGAGTCGAGCCGGTAGAACGCCGCCGCCTGTACGCCCTCCCAGGTCTGCCCCTCCTCAAGCTCCCCGTCGGACATGAAGACCGCGGTACGCCCCGTCTCCCCGCGCAGCCGGCGGGCGAAGGCGATACCGGAGGCCTGGCTCAGCGCCTGCCCGAAGGAGCCGGTGGTCAGCTCGAAACCGGGGGAGTGCTCCGCACCGATCATCTCCAGCGTGCTGCCGTCGGTGTTGAAACTCTCCAACGCCCCCGGGGCGAGCCGTCCGACGCACTCCAGCGCCGTGTAGATCGCCACCGCGTAGTGCGCGGGCGAGATCAGGAACCGGTCCCCGTCCGGCAGCCGCTCCCCGTGGAACCGGCCACCGGACGGGGAGGGTCGCGCACTGCCGGGCACACCGGTGAACGGCTCGGAGGGGAGTGGTCCGGGCAGGTCGGCCAGCTTCAGTACGCGGGTGTAGAGGGTGGCCAGCAGCTCCGCCGAGGACAGGGCCTGGCTCAGATAGCAGCCGTCCTTGAGGATCGTCAGCTCCAGGGCGCGGGCCCGGATTCGGCGGGCGAGCAGGTTCGCCGCCGCCACCCAGTCCGCCCGCTCCGCCTGGGTCGTCGTTGCTTCTTCGGTGTTCGTCATCAGCACTTTCCTTGAGGGAAGGGGCGGTGGCCGCTCAACGGTGCACGCTCTGGCCGGAGTTGAGGCGTGCCGCGGCCAGCTCCTCGCGGTTGGTGACCACCTGCTCGCCTTCCTGGGCGAGGGCGAGCGCGGCCATCGCGGCACCGTGCTCCGGCGCCGCCGCGACCTGCCCGTCCAGCCAGGCGTGCAGAAAGCCCGCGGCGAAACCGTCGCCGGCTCCCAACCGGTCGACGATCTGGACCGGCCGGGCCGCAGCACTCACCTGCTGACCGTCCAGCGAGGCCCGCACCCCGAGGTCCCCGCAGGTCACCGCGACATACCGGGCCTTCGTCAGGGACAGCGCACACTCCAGCGCACCCTCGGGCTCCGGCCCGCAGCCGAAGAGGGTGTGCAGATCGTCGCTGCGTACGAAGAGGATCTCGGCGCGCTCGATGAAGGGGCGCAGCGCGGCCACCGCTTCCTCGGGCGACCAGAGGGTGGCCCGGTAGTTCACATCGAACGCCACCGGCACCCCGGCGCCCGCCGCACGGTCCATCGTCTCGGCCAGGATCCGCAGCACCGACGGCGACAACGCGGCCGTGATGCCCGTGAGATGGATGATCCGGGTGTCCAGGAGGCCGTCCCAGTCGACATCGGCGACCGTCATCCTGGTGAACGCCGTGTCCTTGCGGTCGAAGTAGACCTGGGTGGGGCGCGGCGCCGCACCGTACTCGACGTGGTACGTGCCGAGGCGGCCCTCGTCGCGCCGCACCACCCCGGAGAGGTCCACCCCGAAGGAGCGGAGCCTGCTCTCCACCCGCCGCGCCATCGGGGACCGCGGGAGGGCGCTGAACCAGCTCGACCGCCAGCCCAGCGAGGCCAGTCCGGCCAGGACGTTCGCCTCGCCTGCGCCTACGACGGAACCGCGGACGTACTGGTGGCGCCGCTGCTCGCGCGCACCGAGCGGGTCGCCCGGGACATCAAGCAGAACCCGGACATCGCGCGGACCCCGCGCAACGCGGCCGCCGTCGAGGTGGCCGTCGAGGTGGCCGTCGAGGTGGCCGTGATCGGGATCGGCTCCGGCTTCCGCAACCCGGCCAGCGTCTTCAACGGCCTCGTGTCACGCGACTCCGTGCGCGCCCTGCACCGCCACGGCGCCGTCGGCCACCTCCTGGGACGATTCGTGGACGCCTCCGGTGAGAAGATCCCCACCGACCTCGACAGCCGCGTGATCGGCCTGGAACCCGACACCCTGCACCGCATCCCCCTGGTGGTGGCCGTCGCGGCCGGAGCGGTCAAGGCACCCGCCATCGCGGCCGCCCTCCGCCGCGGCTGTATCGACGCCCTGGTGGTGGACATCGACGCGGCCCAGGCCCTCGCCCACCTCCCCGAGGCCGCGGCCGGCCGACGGGTCCGCCCCGACTGAGCGGGCCGGGGAGCCAACTGCCGTGCCGCGCCGGTCAGTTCGGGGTGCGGGGGAGGGTGAGGACGAACGCGGCGCCACCGCTCGGGCCGTCGGTGACGGTGAGGGTGCCGCCGTGCCGCTGGGCGAGGTCCCGGGCGATGGCCAGGCCGAGCCCGGCGCCCCCGTCGTCCCGGCTGCGGGACTCGTCGAGGCGGACGAACCGCTCGAAGATCCGCTCCCGGTCGGCCGGGGCGATGCCATGGCCGTCGTCGGAGACGGTGAGTACGGCGTCGGGGCCGTCCGTGCGGAGTTCCACGGTGACGGTGGTGGCCGCGTGGCGCCGGGCGTTGTCCACCAGATTGCCCAACAGGCGGGCCAACTGGCCGCGATTTCCCAGGACTTGGACCGGTCGCTCGGGCAGGCGCACCGCCGGGGCGGCACCCTCCGCGTCGCCTCGCTGCCCGATGTGCTCCCGCACCACGGCCGTCAGATCCACCCGCGAGTGGGACGGTGGCTCTCCGGCGTCCAGACGGGCCAGGAGCAGCAGATCGGCGGCCAGTTGCTGGAGGCGTACGACGTCATGGAGCACGTCGGGCAGGTCGAGCAGCCCCTGGTGCTGCTGGGCCACTTCGAGTTGGGTGCGCAAGGAGGCGATGGGGCTGCGCAGTTCATGGGAGGCGTCCGCCACGAAGCGGTGCTGGCGCTCCACGGACCGCTGTAGTGCGGCGAGGGTCTCGTTGGTGGTGCGGGCGAGGCGGGCGATCTCGTCGCGGGTGTCGCCCTCGGGCACCCGCCGCCCCAGATGGCCGCTCCCGGTGATCTCGGCCATCTCGGCGCGGATCCCCTCCACCGGCTTCAGCGCCCGCCGGGTGACCAGCCAGGTGACGCCCGCCACCACCGCCAGCAGGAACGGCAGGCCGATCAGCATCGTACGGACGACCTGGTCGAGGGTGCCCTGCTCCTCGTCCAGGGAGGCCCCGGCGTAGACGGTGTAGGTGTGGCCGTCGTGTGTCGTACCGTGCACGGCGGCGAACCGGTAGGTGTGCGTCTCGTCTCCGATGCGCACGGTGAGCGTCTTGTGGTCGGTGTCCGTGCCGACCTTGCCGCGTCGGGGAGTGTCGTCATCGCCGGGGTTGTCGTCGCCGTCGGCGTGATCCGCGGCCGCTCTGCCGCTGCCGGGCGCCGGCGCGAAGAGGCCGATCGGCCGGTGTGCGGGCACCCCTGAACTCGCTCCGACGACCCGGCCCGCCGCGTCGACCACCTGGACGGGGTGGTCCTCGTCGTCGGGCAGGTCGAGCGACTTGAAGGTGCCGTCGAGCGCGGCCGGGGCACCTGCCACGGTGCGGGCGGCGATCTCCGCCTGGAGGCTCGCCCTGCCGGTGAGGTTGTGCCGCAGCACCGTGACGACCAGGACCCCCGCCGCCACCAGCGCGATGGACACGACCAGGGTGGACGCCAGCGCCGCGCGCGCCCGTACGGAAGCGAAGAGCCTAGGCATCGTGCCCCCCTTCGGTGTCCATCCGGTATCCGGCGCCGCGCACGGTGGTGATGGAGTGCCGTGCGAACGGTGCGTCGATCTTGCGGCGCAGGGCGCTGACATAGACCTCCACGATGTTCGGGTCGCCGTCGTAGGCGAAGTCCCAGACATGGCCCAGGATGTCCGCCTTGGAGACCACCTGGCCGGCGTGCCGGGCGAGGTGCTCCAGTACGGCGAACTCCTTCGCGGTGAGCGCGATGGCCGTACCGGCGCGCTCCACCCGCTGGGCGGCCGGGTCGATCAGCAGGTCTCCGAGCCGCAGTGCCCGGGGCGCGGCGGCGCGGCGACGCAGCAGCGCCCGGATCCGGGCCCGGAGGACGACATAGGAGAACGGCTTGGTCAGATAGTCGTCTGCGCCGGTGTCCAGACCCTCGGCCTCGTCGTACTCGCCGTCCTTCGCGGTGAGCATCAAAACGGGTGTGTCATGCCCGGCGGCGCGCAGTTGTGCGCACACCCGGTAGCCGTTGAGGCCGGGCAGCATGATGTCCAGGACGATCAGGTCGTAGTCGCGTTCCTGGGCGAGACGCAGACCGGTGACACCGTCGTGCGCCAGATCCACGGTGTACCCCTCGGCGCCCAGGCCCTTGGCGAGGGCGGCGGCGAGGCGTATTTCGTCCTCCACGATCAGCAGGCGCATGGTGCAAGAGTCGCAGACCTTTCTGAAGCGATCTTCAGGTGGCTTCAGCTTGCGTTCAGGGTCGTTCGGCGATGGTGGTCCTCATCGGGACGGCACCGTCCCCGGGGCAGAAAGGGCCTGATCATGAACTCGCTCAAGCAGACACTCGCCGGCCGCCGCCGCACCGCCACCGTGGTGCTGGCAGCCGCCGTGGTCCTCGGCGGGGCAGCGGCGACGACCGCCGCCTACGGCGAGGACCACGGCCGCGGCGGCGCGCAGAAGACTGCCGGCGCCACTGCGGGAACGGGCGGCGAAGACCACGGGGACCATGACGACGCGGGCGACGCGGGCGACGCGGCGCTGCTCAAGTCCGCCAAGGTCGACATCAAGCAGGCCGTGGACACCGCCACCAAGTCCGTCCCGGGCACGGCGACTTCCGCCGATCTGGACGACGAGCACGGCAAGGCCGTCTGGGAGGTGGAGGTGACCGACACCAAGGGCACCGAGCACGAGGTCACGGTGGACGCCACCACCGGCAAGGTCACCGAGGCCGGCCCCGACGACAGCCACGAGGGCCATGACAGCCACGACAGCCACGACGGCCATGACGACCGCGGTGGCGACCGCGGGGAGGACTGACCTCCGGGGCCGTTCCACACACCCTCGGCACCGGCCGCCAACGACACACGGCGGCCGGTGCCGGGGGCCGAGGGGGCCGCGGGGAGTTGGAGACTGCGGAAGGCCCAACACCCCTGCCTCCGTTGGCCTTTGGGTTTCGGCACAGCCCGAAATGCCTGTCCTGCGACCGCGTCCCCACACCAGTCTGGACCGCACCGCACACCGTGCGGACAGCACTGGAGGAGACATGAACCGACGCATTCCTGTCGCCGCGACGGCACTCGCCGCGACAGCCATGGTTCTTGGTACGGGGGCCTCAAGTCCGTTCTCGGCACCGGCCTCGCCGTCACAGGAACAGGGGGCGGCCACCACGGCTTCCTCGGCGACGGCGGCCAAGTGCCGCTACCACGCCTACAGCAGCGTGGGCTGGCCACGCTCTTGGATGGGCAAGGACACCGAGAAGTACAACAACGGCTACACCAAGGTCCGGGGAAGGACACTGGTACTCGCCACCGGGAACCTCACCGACCGATCCGCCGCGCATCTGCTGCACGCCCGCAAGGGCGATCGGGTGTGGGTGGACATCAGCCACTCCAAGGGCAAGAACTGGGTCCCCTGCGGCTCCCGGAGCGCCAAGTCCGGTGACAAGGACGTGTATTCCAAGGCGTATGTGCACAGCAGCAGCGACGTGAAGAACCGCTATATGCGGGCCTGCGCCAAGACCGACGGCCATGTGTGGTGCGCTCGCTACGGCAACGAGATCAACAGCGATCACTCGGACCACAAGACGCGCTACTGGTGGTTCGACTCCTGACGGTCACGACACGGCCGCGGACACCTGATGGCAGCGGATGCAGCCCTCCCAGTGGGGGAGCGCGCTGAGGATCCGATGCCGTGCGCAGGAGGCGATCGCACGTTCCTCCGGCGATGGGAAACCGCTGCCGGAGGAGGAGCCGTCCGCCGGTGTGAAGGACTCGACCATGGCTCTGAACTGGAGCAAGTAGTCCTGGGCGAAGGGCGGTTGATAGCCCAACTCGTCCCACCGGTGGCGGCTCAGCGCGAGCGTGATGGCGCGGAGTACGAACTCCTTCGACCGGGCACGTTCCACCGGGGACTCGCCCCAGTCGATGTCCCCCAGGTCGAAGCCGACGGTGCCGCGCCCCATCACACTCTGGTCCTGCCAGCTCAGCAGGGCGGCGAAGCGGTGGTCCCACTCGTCCTCGGCGAGATCGGACACCGCCAGCATCAGCACCTCGACGAACACCTCGGTACCGCCGTTGGACAGGTACAGACACCGCCCACCGCCACCGAACTCGTTTCCCATCGGACCACGGTACGCGAACGGCCCGCGCGGCCCGCCAACCCGGCTGTGGCACAAGGGAGTTCGGCAGCGGGCCTGACCTCCGCTGCCGGTCCGGCGCCGGTCAGTCCGCGTCCAGGTCCCGCGCCAGGAGCTCCGCCAGGCTGTCCAGCGCGGCCGTGTCGGCGCCCTCTGTCGAGAGGGTGACCTCGTCACCGTGCGCCACCCCCAGGGTCATCACCCGCAGGATGCTGGAGGCGTCGACGGGCTCGGTGTCTCCCTTGGCGATCCGGACCCCGGTACCGGCCGCGGCCGCCGTGAAGACGCGCGCGGGGCGGGCGTGCAGTCCGGAGGCGGATCCGACGATGACTGTGCGGGTTCTCATGGAACTCCCTTCGGTGTCAGGTGAGTTGGGAGGGTGGTGTGGTGGTGTGGCGGTGTGCCGTTGCGGGCGGCGGATCCGGGTCCACCGCCCGCAACGGGTTCGGGTTCAGGCCCAGTCGTCGTCCGGATCGGAGGGTGCGTCGTCCGTCGCGGGTTCCTCGAACCGGTCGAGTCCGGAGCGCCCGTCCGCACCGGCCGAGGCGATCAGCGACGCCAGTGGCTCCCCGCCGCCCCGCTTGCCGATGAATTCCAGCAGCAGCGGCAGATTGGCGCCGTAGAACAGCTCGACACCGTTCCTGCCGCCGCGCAGCTCCAGCATCACATTGAACGGAGACCCGCCCCGCAGATCGCAGAAGGCGACGACGGTGTCGTACTCCCGCAGCCCGTCCAGGGCGCCGGCGAGGTTCTCCCGCAGTTGGGCGGCGGTGTCCGTCTCGGGGAAGTCGACTGCGTACAGGCCCTGTTGGGAGCCCATGATGACCTCGACGGCGCTGACCAGCCCGTCGGCGAACCGGCCGTGGCCGGTCACCAGGATGCCGCAGGAGGCCGCGGCGGGCGTGCCCTCCCTCTGGTTCCCCATACGGTTCACTCGTCCTTGTAGTGCCCGAAGCGGATCGGGATCGGGTTCACATTGGTGTCGATGAACACATCGGCGCCGCCCTTCGCCGCCAGGAACTGGAACGGCACCGTGTACAGCAGCGGTGCGAGATAGGTGTTCGCCTTCACGGAGAAGACGAGGTCCCGGTCGTCGGCACCGTCGAAGTCGCGGCAGGTGATGATGTGGGCGCCGGGAGCGTGCTCGCCGATCGCGTCGCGGATGCTCACCATCCGCTCGAACTCGGCCTCGTCCGAGCCGATGAAGAGGGTGGCATGGTCGAACTTCAGCGCCATCGTCGGCCCGTGGACATGCTCCTCGACCAGATTGCCGATGGTGGGGACGCGCAGCATCTCGGCGACCTTGAGCACACCCTCCAGCATGGTGGCGTGGTCGGCGCCGTAGCCGAGGATGTTCAGCCGCGAACTGTGCAGCAGGCTGGGGCGGTTGCGGTCGTACCACTCCTCCGCCTCCCGGATCACCGTCTTGAACTGGGCGGCGACCTCACCGGCCGCCGCGATCCCCGAGTCGGCCTCCGCGGCGTCGAGCGCGCCCGTCTCCTTGGCCACGGCGAAGGCCCAGAGGTACACGGTCAGTACGGACGCGGTGTATCCCTTGGTCTCGGGCCCGGTGAGTTCCAGACCGACGAGGAGCGGGGTGACCGTCTCCGCGATGGTGGTGATGCGGCTGGTGGTGTCTCCGGTGAGGGCGAGGGTGCGGTAGCCGCTGCTCTTCGCGTGCTCGATCGCCTCGCAGGTGGAGATCGACGTACCGGACTGGCTGATGCCGACGCAGAGGATGGACGACGGGTCGGTGTGCGCCGGGTCGAGGCCTGCGCCGTAGTGGGTGAACTCGGTGGGGTAGGGGGCCACGCCCTCGACTCCGGCGACGCGGGAGAAGAGGGAGGCGGCCAGGGTGGAGACGTTGTAGGACGTGCCGGAGCCCAGGAACACCACACGTGAGACCGGTCCGGCCCGGAACGCCTCAAGGAACGGTGCGATGAACTCGTCCCGTGCGTCGAACGCGGCCTGGAGCATCTCCTGCTGATCGCCTATGTTCCCCAGCACGGTCTGCTGGATTTCGGCTTCTGCTGACACGTCAGTGTCCTTCCTGTATCTGGTTGACAACCGCCGTGAGGTCTTCCCGGCGGGTGGTGGGGGTGGGCTGGAAAGCGAGTGTGACCCCGGATTCCAGAAGCTTCGCGAAGGCGGCCAGTTCTTCGTCGTTCGCATAGGCCAGATTGGCGACCTGCCGGGTGCCCACGCGCCGCGACATATTGCCCACGGTGATGGCCGAGAGCGGGTAGCCGAGTTCCTGCATACGCAGGAGCGGGATCGGGCCGGCGGCGATGATCATCACGCGGATTCCCTCATCGATACGGCGGGAGAGTTTCTCCGCGGCTTTCTCCGCACCGAAGACGGAGAGTTTGCACTGCGGTGGGCAGCCGAAGCGCAGTACGGCCTTGCGGTCCTCGTCCACGGCGACGGCGTCGTCCACCACCAGGAGGCGTTCCACCGAGAAGTGGGGAACCCACAGATTGGACACCTGCCCGTGGATGAGGCGGTCGTCGATGCGTACTTCAACGATGGCCATGCCGGATCACTCCGCCCCTGCGATGACGCCGAGGGACCCGAGAACGAACCCGACGGCGATGATGATTCCGATGACCGCCATGACCGGGAGCCGCTTCTTGAGGATCCAGAGAATGCCCAGGGTGAAGGCGATGGGCAGCAGCGCCGGGAACACCTGGTCGAGATAGTCCTGGATGACGATCTTGTTCTTGGAGATGGTGAATTTCAGCGGCGAGTTGATGGTGACCCAGAGCGCGGTCATCGAGCCCATGGCCATGGCGCCGACGATTCCGGCGCAGTAGGTGAAGAGCTGCATGGTGTTCGCGCTGCCCATCGAGCGCATGATTCCCTGCCCCTGGCTGTACCCCAGTTTCAGGGTGTACCAACGGGTCAGGAAATTGGGGATGTTGAACACCACGAGCAGGATGATCGGGGCGAGGAAGCTGCCGTTCTCGGCGAAGCCGATGGCCAGGGAGACGGCGAGGATACGGAAGATTCCCCAGAAGAACGTGTCGCCGATTCCCGAGAGCGGGCCCATCAGCGAGACCTTCACGGCACTGATGGCCGTGGGGTCGAACGCCGAGTCGCTTTTCGCCTTCTCCTCCATGGCCACGGCCGTTCCCATGACCAGCGGCGACGGCGCCAGCGTCATATTGAACGTTTCGAGGTGGCGGGACATGGCGCTCTTGAGCCCCTCGTCGTCACCACGGTAGATCCTCTTCAGCGACGGAAGCATCGCGTAGAGGAAGGCGAGGCCCTGCATACGCTCGAAGTTGAAGGATCCCAGCAGGGAGAAGCTGCGCCAGAAGATGCTGCGGAATTCCTTCTTGGGCAGGGTCCGGACGGCAGATTCCTGAGCCACTTCGGTCATGGGTCAGTCCTCCCATTCGTTGTCGGGGTCCGAGGCCGAGGCGTTGGCTGTGGCGAGGGCAGGTGAGCCGGATTCCGGTGCCGACTCCGATCCCGGTCCCGACGCTTTCGCCGAAGCGGGGGTCTGACCGATCTGCAGGTCGGTGTAGATGGAGTACATGATCAGGGCGATCGCGATGGCGATGGCCGCGATTCCCACCATGGTGAGCTTGTGCCCCACGAAGGCCGCGGGGACGAATCCCAGGATCAGGAAGGGAATCAGCTTCCGGGTCATGATGACGTCCAGCAGCATGGCGAAACCCAGCGCCGGCAGTACCGCGGCAACTCCGGTGAGCCCGGACTGGACCCAGCCCGGAATCGAGTCGACGACCGTCTTGATGCTGCTGGTGCCCAGATACATTCCGAGGGCCGCGGGAACGAAGTACACCAGCGCGGAGATCAGTCCGCACAGGTAGTGGATTCCTATGATTCCCCTGATGTCAAGGCGTTCGATCTTCTGCTCCACCAGCGGCATGAAGGCCGAGAAAGCAGATGTCATAAGGGTGTTGACGAGTTGCATCAGCACCGCGATCGGTACCGCGAAGAGCACCGCACTGGAGATGCTGCCGCCCGAGGTGAGGGCCGCCGCCGCACCGATGGTGCCGCCCACCCCGATATCGATTTTCGGCGCCGCGCCGACACCGGTGACGCCCATCCACATGAGTTGCAAAGCGGCGCCGACCACCAGGCCGTGGGAGACGTCACCGAGGATGACACCGACCAGGAAGCCCGTGATGATCGGCTCTCGGAATTTCATCTCTCCGAGCCAGCCACCGTCTAGGTGGGTGAGAGCGGCGACGAGGCCGATCAGGATCGCCTGAGTAAGGGTCATGAGGCTCCCCTCGTTTCTGAAGAGATGGAGGCTGAGGAAGTTCGGGCAGTGAGGGACCGCACTCGGAGGGGGCGCCGAGCGTGAATCGCGGTAGGGGATATGCGGATGTACTGGTCCCCGCGCAGGGGGACCGTGCGGCCGAGGAACGACGCCTCGTTACCGCGGCAGGCGGTTGTGCAGGTGGTTAAACGGTGTCCGGATCACGCCGGTTGACGACCCGCAGCACACGGACATCGCTACGCCATGTCTCGTACGACCACCACAGCGGGCGGCGTTGCTGATCGAAGAGGGGACCGTTGAACCGGAGCCATGCCGTGTCCGGTGGCACCGCGTAGCGTTCCACGAGGCGCTCGGGCAGCAGGGTGGCGGAGATGTCGGTGAACCCCGCCGAGATTCCCCGGCCGACCGCGGCGAACGCCTCCGCGACGGAACTCGTCCACTCCATCTCCTCGGCGGGCTTGGGCAGTCGGCCGAGGTCGAAGACGTTGATGGCGTGGGTCAGGAGCTCGCCGTGGCTGACATAGGCGCGCTCCACCTCCAGCACCGTGTCCTTGCCACTGAGACCGAAGACGGCGGCCTCTTCCGGGAGCGGATTGCGCTCGGTGGTGCCGATCAACTGGATCTGGGGCTCGTAGCCCAGATCGCTCAGGATCGCAGTGGTGGACTGGACGAGGTTGACGGAGCCCTGCACCAGGACGCCGGCCCCGGGGAGGACGAAACGTCCGGACCCGCGGCGGACTTCGACGAGCCCTTCCTGTTCCAGAAGCCGGTAGGCCTCTCGGACGGTGGCGCGGGAGACTCCGTATATGTCGCAGCTCTCCGGTTCGGAGGGGAGGCGGGAGCCGGCGGAGAGCTTGCCGTTCCGCATCTTGCCGCGCAGGTCGTCACGCACCTGCTGCGCCATGGAACGACGCTCCAGGCGCGGCTGAACCGCTGTCACGATCTGCACCCCCTCCAGGTGTCCCCGGAATCATAGACGAACAGTCGAAGCCGGAACTTCGCCTGCTGGCCATCCGGATGTCTGACAAGTTCAAGGCTGATAATCCCCACGTGCCGCTTCACAGTCAAGGGTCTACTCGAAAGTCACTTTTCAGCCGGTTCTCGGAGCGGGAAGCGATGCCCGACAGCCCCGAGGCCGCCTCATGGGGCGGCCTCGGGGTCGGCGGGTGGATCAGTGGGCGAAGACCTCGCGGAGCTTCGCCTCCTGCTCCCGGTCGAGGTTGGAGCTGATCAGCTCGGAGTGGCCGGCGGGGAACGCCTCCCGGACCCGGTCCACCACCGCGTCCTGCGACATCAGGAACAGTGCCGAAGTCCCGGGCGTCACTTGGGACTTGACGGATTCGATGAAGTCGTCGTCGATGCCGACGTCGGCCATCTTCCCGCCGAGCGCACCGGCTGCGGCCCCCATGGCGGCGCCGAGCAGCGGCATCAGGAAGAGCAGGCCGAAGAGCATCCCCCAGAAGGTGCCGGACAGGGCGCCGGCTCCGGCGAGGTTGTGCAACTGCCGGGTCTTCGGCTTCGCGGTGTCCTGCGGCCAGCTCACCACGGCCGCGTCCACCACCTTGATCAGCTCCTGCTTCTGCAACTGGAGCAGTGTGCTCTCGACGGACTCGGCGCCGCCGGGGGTGTCGAACTTCCACACGGTCAACGTGGCCACAAGAACCTCCAGAGTCGATGGCGCGCCTGCGGTGGCGGCTGCCTTTCGGTGAACCTCCCGTTTCAGTAAACCTCCGGGGCGCGGCCGCTGCATTCCCGTCCCTTCCGCGGCCCCCGCGCCGGCCGTACGGTGTGCCCGGGCCTCCGCGCTGACCCGCATACTTCGAGGAGGAGGGCATGGGCCGTGGGAGGCGGGGCGTATGGACTTTCGTCAGCTTGAGTACTTCAAGGCCGTGGTCGAGGCCGGTTCGGTGTCGCAGGCCGCCAAGAACCTGAACATGACGCAGCCGCCGGTGAGCCATGCGATCGCGAGGCTGGAGCGGGAGTTGGGGGTGCGTCTCCTGGAGCGGACGGCGAAGGGGGTGCATCCCACCCGGGCCGGGCTCTATCTGCTGTCCAAGGGCGGGAGCCTGGTCGCCGAGCGGGACCGCGCGGTGGAGACGCTGAAGCTGATGGGCCAGGGCGCGGTGGGGGATCTGCGGGTCGGTGTGGAGCCGATGGTCATCAACGAGTTCGCCGCCGATGTGCTGGCCGAGTTCCTGGAGGTGGCCCCGGGTGCCCGGGTCAGCCTTACCGATGTCACCCCCGATGTCATCGTCCAGGGGATCAGGGACGGGCGGCTGGATCTGGGCTGTATCCCGTTCGGGGCCGGGGAGTTCGCTGGTTTTGTGGCCGACTTCTGCGACTGGGACCCCATCGGGCGGATCGGGCTGAAGCTGGCGGTGCCCCACTACCGGGCGGAGGAGCGCCATCCCGACGGGCGGGGGTGGGGCCGCTGGATCCTGCCGTACCGGCTCTCGGCGTTCTCCGGGATGCCGGAGGTGGTGGAGGGCGCGCTCTCGGACGATCCCTCCTTCGAGGTGCTGGAGGTGTCCACCCCGCAGACCGCGGTGGCTTTTGTGGCCGCAGGGCTCGGTGTGGCGCCGGTGACGCAGCGGATGGCGGAGAAGAGCGGTTCGGTGGCGCTGCTGGAACCTCCGCGGTGGCTCGCCCCCATGGAGTCCACCCTCCTGTGGCGAAAGGGCAGCGAGGTGACGCCGTTGATGGAGCGCTGGATCGAGGCGACCAGGACGATCGCGACCCGTCGCCGCAAGGACGCATTCTGAAGTGGTCTCGACAGCTTTCCGAAGACGTATAGGCGACTGTGAACGCTATACATGAAGCTATGGTCCCCCCTGCTGAAGCGTGTATGAAAGGCCCGCGAAAAGGCAGGTGAACGGATCGTTAAATAGGGCGAGAATCATGTGACCTGGATCACATTTAGCTGGTTTCGGGCTGTTCCCACCTGCTCGTCAAGGGCATGAATCACCAGGTCAAGGCATACGCATGGCCCCGAAGCCCACAGGCCGGTGATCACCCGTCGCCGTACACCGCCCCAAGAACTGTTCCGGGACTATTGCCTTGGGATGAAGGCGGTGCCACTCTCCTCGCAATTCGACGCCGTAGGCAGCTTCGGAGGGGAAATCCCGCGGATCGCTGCTCGCGTATTGACTGCACGAACCGGCGGCAACTCCCTTTCCCCGTGGGTGAAAGGGGCTGCGCCAATGAAGGTGGGAAGCGTGAATCAGTCGGCACTTGACCCTGCCAGCCGCGACTACATCCCGTTCACCGGGGACGAGTATCTGGAAAGCCTCGACGACGGCCGCGAGGTCTGGATCTACGGGGAGCGGGTGGAGAACATCGCCCAGCACCCCGCCTTCCGCAACTCGGCACGCATGATCGCCCGCATGTACGACGCCCTGCACGACCCGGCCCGCAAGGACGTCCTCGCCACCCCCACCGAGTGGGGAGGCTTCACCCACCGCTTCTACCGGGCACCGACGAGTGTGGAGGAGCAGGTCGCCGCCCGTGACGCCATCGTCGAGTGGCAGCGGCTGGCCTGGGGCTGGATGGGCCGCTCACCGGACTACAAGGGCTGCTTCCTCGGCACCCTCGGCGCCAACGCCGAGTTCTACCGCGGCTTCGAGGACAACGCCCGCGCCTGGTACCGCAAGGCCCAGGAGAAGACCTGGTACATCAACCACGCGATCATGAACCCCCCGGTGGACCGCGGACTCGGCGCGGACGCGGGCAAGGACGTGTTCATCCGCGTCACCCGGGAGACCGACGCCGGTTTCCACGTCAGCGGCGCCAAGGTGGTGGCCACCGGCTCGGCCCTGACCCACCACACCTTCGTCGGCCATGTGGGGCAGGTCGCGGTGCAGGACCCGGCCTTCTCGCCGGTGTTCATCACGCCCACCAACGCCCCCGGGGTGAAGCTGATCTGCCGCACCTCCAACGAGTACCGTGCCGCGGTCCTCGGCAGCCCCTTCGACTACCCGCTGTCGAGCCGGCTGGACGAGAACGACGCCATCCTGGTGCTCGACGACGTGTTCGTCCCCTGGGAGAACACCTTCATCTACAACGACCTGGAGCAGGCCAACAAGTACAACGTCCACTCCGGCTATCTGGAGCGCGCCTCCCTGCACGGGTGCACCAGGTTCGCCGTGAAGATGGACTTCCTGGTCGGCCTGCTGGCCCGCGCCCTCGACGTCACCGGAGCCGGCCAGTTCCACGGTGTCATGTCCCAGCTCGGCGAGGTCATCGCCTGGCGCAACACCTTCTGGGCGCTGTCGGACGCGATGGCCAAGAGCTCCGTGCCGTGGAAGGGCGGCATGATCCAGCCCGACCAGCAGTTCGCCGGCGCGTACCGGGTGATGAACCAGCTCGCCATGCCGAAGATCAAGAACATCATCGAGCAGGTCGTCGCCAGCGGGCTGATCTACCTCAACTCCCACGCCGACGACTTCAGGACCCCCGAGATCCGCGGCTACCTCGACACCTACCTCCGGGGCACCGGCGGCATCGAGGCCCAGGAGCGGGTCAAGGTCATGAAGATGCTCTGGGACTCCATCGGCACCGAGTTCGGCGCCCGCCACGAGCTGTACGAGATCAACTACATCGGCAGCAACGACGTCACCCGGCAGACCAACCTCTTCGGCGCCCGCGGCAGCGGACTCCTCGACTACTGCAAGGACTTCGCGCAGAGCGCCATGGACGAGTACGACCTCGACGGCTGGACCGTGCCCGATCTGCACGGCCCCGAGGACGTCAGCATCCTCAAGCGCTGACCCCCGGCGCGGCTCCCGGACGAGAGGGGCCCCGGACCATCCGGCGGCGGTGGTCTCTCCGCCAGCCGCCGCGCGCACACCCACCACAGGAGGAACCGTGGCCACGGCAATCGATGCTGCCCAAGTCACCTACGAGGCACCGGATCTCGCGGTGATGGAGAAGTTCCTGACCGCCTTCGGTATGACCAGGGCCGAGGGCAGCGACGACCGGACCCTGTATATGCGGGGGACGGGCACCCAGCACCACATCCATGTGACCCGCAAGGCCGACCGGCAGCGCTTCGTCGGCGCCTCCATCGAGGTCGCCACCCGGGAGGACCTGGTCGAACTCGCCGCCAAACCGGGATCGTCCCCGGTGCGCGAGTCGACCGAGCCCGGCGGCGGCCACGAGGTGGTGATGGCCATGCCCGATGGCATCGAGATCCGGGCGATCTGGGGCCGCCGCAAGGCCGAGCCGCTCCCGGACCGCGCACCCTTCGCGATGAACAACATCCGCGACAAGAACCGGGTGCACACCCCGGTCCGCCAGAGCGTCGCACCGTGCACCATCGCACGCCTCGGCCACTTCGTCCTCCATGTCACCGACCACGACGCGACCATGGCCTGGCTCGAAGAGCGCTTCAACTTCCTGCCCTCCGACCACTTCCTGCCACCCGGCCAGGACGGCCCCGTGGTGGGCACCTTCGTACGGCTGGACCTGGGCGAGCAGTTGGTGGACCACCACTTCATGCTGGTGCTCCAGTCGGACTGGGTGGGCGTCCACCACAGCGCGTTCGAGGTCACCGACATGGACGCGGTGATGTCCTCCCACGACTACCTCCTCCAGCAGGGATACCGCCTCGACGTCGGCGTGGGCCGCCACCTGCTGGGCAGCCAGATCTTCGACTACTGGAAGGACCCCTTCGGCTTCCGGATCGAGCACTACACCGACGGCGACGTGGTGGACGCCGGCCACCGGCCCGGAAAGTTCAACGGCACCGCCAGCGACACCACCCAGTGGGGCAACCGCCCGCCCCTGGAGTTCTTCCAATGACCGGCGCGGCGGACACGGACCGCGGCACACCTCTGCCGGAGGACCTCAACTCGCAACTGGCGCAGGCCGGTTCGGCCACCGTCGCCAACCTGCTGCTCCGGCGTGGACTGCGCAACGTCCTGATGACCGGAGTACGGCCGCTCACCGAAGGCCAGCCACCACTGGTGGGCCCCGCCTACACCCTGCGGTTCATCCCGGCGCGGGAGGACCTCGACACCCTCGCCAACTACGCCAGCAGCAGCAACCTGCACCGGCGGGCGATCGAGGAGTGCCCGCCCGGCGCGGTCCTCGTCATCGACGCCTTCGGCAGCACCGGTGGCGCCTCCCTGGGCGACCTGATGGCGGCGCGGCTCGTACAGCGCGGTGTGGCGGGTGCGGTCACCGATGGCGGCTACCGCGACTCGGCCGCCATCCGGCAGACCGGCCTGCCGTGCCACCACCGGGACAACGCGCCCCGGGCGACCCCCGTCGCCCTGCACCCGGTGGCCCTCGACGAACCCGTGGGCTGCGGGGGAGTGGCCGTCTACCCCGGCGACGTGATCGTCGGCGACAGCGACGGCGTCGCCGTCATCCCCCGCGAACTCGCCCCGGACATCGCCGCGGAGGCCGCCGACACCACCGCCTACGAGGAGTTCGCGGCCCGGGAGATCCGCCGCGGCCGGCCCCTCCACGGGCTCTTCCCGGCCACACCGGAGAGCCGCACGGAATACGACACATGGGTGGCCGCCGGCCGCCCCGGACAGGAGCAACCGTGGACATAACCCCCGGGACGATGGCGTCACTCGAAGTCCTCATCCACGCCGCCGACCTCGGCGAGGCGCAGTGGATCGACTACCCCGACTACGGCTTCCGCCAGTACTTCCTGTACAAGAACCCGCAGACCGGCGCCAGTATCGCCCTCCTGGAATACGAGCAGGGCGGCACCATCCCCACCCGGCACACCCACGCCTCCAACCAGTTCATGTACTGCCTCGAAGGCGACTACGAGTACACCGACTCCGGCCTGCGGCTGCGCCCCGGCTCCTTCTACATGAACCCGAAGGACCACCCGCACGGCCCGACCCTGGCGCATGAGCGCAGCGTGCTCATCGAGATCTACGACGGCCCGCACTACTACGAGAAGCCCGAGTACCACACCGACGAGACGATCGGGGACTTCCTTGCCCAGGAGTGAGGCGCCGGCCCGTACGTCAACTGCCCGCCCGATGCCCGACGTTGAGGGAAAGCGATGATGAGCGAAAGCACCGACCCGCTGTTCGACACCCCCCGGGTGCTCGCCGAGTTCGGCCTGGACCGGGTGCACTCCGGCACCTACGCGGACTCGACCGGCTGGGGAAGCACCGAGGGACGCGAGATCATCGAGGCCCAGTGCCCCGCCGACGGTGAGACCGTCGGCCGGATCGCGGCCTCGGACGCCGAGGACTACGAGAAGCTGGTCGCCGCGGCCGTCGAGACCCAGCGCCGGTGGCGGATGGTGCCGCCGCCGCGCCGCGGTGAATTCGTGCGCCGCATCGGCCAGTTGATCGAGGAGAACATCGACAGCCTGGCCGCCGTGGTGGCCCTGGACACCGGCAAGTCCACCATGGAGGCCCGCGGCGAACTCCGCGAAGCGGTCGACATGTCCACCCTGGCGGCCGGCCAGGCCCGCATGTTGTACGGCTCCACCCAGCAGTCCCAGCGCGCCGAGCACCGTATGTACGACCAGTGGCTGCCGCTGGGTGTCGTCGGGCTGATCAGCGCCTACAACTTCCCGGCCGCGGTGTGGGCGCAGAACGGGTTCCTCTCCGCGATCGCCGGGAACACGGTGATCTGGAAGCCGAGCCCCAAGGTGCCGCTGACCGCCGTCGCCGTACAGAAACTGGTCAACAGGGCGGCCGCGGAGCTGGGTTGCGAGGGAGTGTTCTCCCTGTTCATCCCCGAGGACACCATCGCCGGGAAGCTGGTCGAGGACACCCGGATCGCCATGATCTCCTTCACCGGCTCCACCGCTGTGGGGCACAAGGTCGCCGAGACCGTGGGCGCCACCCTCGGCCGCCGCTACCAGTTGGAGTGCTCCGGCAACAACGGCTGCATCGTGGACGAGACCGCCGACCTCGAACTCGCCGCCCGTGCACTCACGTTCGGCGTCGTCGGCACCACCGGCCAGCGCTGCACCAGCACCCGCCGCGTCATCGCGCACGAGAGCATCGCGGACGAACTGGTCGAGCTGATGAAGAAGGCGTTCGACCAGATCACCATCGGCGACCCCCGCGACCGGGACACCATCGTCGGCCCCCTCATCGACCGGCACGCGGTGGACGAGTACCAGAGGGTGCTCGCCGGCGCGGAACGCGAGGGTGCCACCGTCGTCCATGGCGGCAAGGTCATCGACCGCCCCGGACTCTATGTGGAACCGGCCATCGTCACCGGCGTCCGGCCGCACTTCGACATCGCCCAGTCGGAGACCTTCGCCCCGATCGTCTCCGTACTGACCTACCGGGACCTGGACGAGGCCATCGAGATCCACAACGGGGTCGCCCAGGGACTCGCCTCCGGGATGCACAGCACCGATCTGACGCATGTCGAGACCTTCCTGTCCGCCCGCGGCAGCGACTGCGGCATCGTCCGCATCAACATGGGCACCACCGGCGCCGATGTGGGCTCCGCCTTCGGCGGCGAGAAGGAGACCGGGGGCGGCCGCACCGCCGGATCGGACGCCTGGAAGGGCTTTATGCGCCGCCAGAGCGTCTGCGTGAACTGGGGCGGAACCTCCGCCTGGGACAACCGGATCGAACTGTGAGGGCCGCCCAGATGACCGCGCAGAAGCAGCGTGTCCGCTCCGACGCGGTCCGCGAGCCCGCCGAGAAGACCTGGTCCAACTGCCTGCGGATCGGCGACCTGGTGACGGTCTCCGGAATGACCGCCCGCGGCGCCGACGGGGAGACCGTCACCGGCCGGGAGTACGACCAGTCCAAGGTGGTCTTCGGCAAGATCCGGAGCCTGCTGGAGGCGGCCGGCGCCGCCATGGACGACGTCGTCAAGATGACCATCTACGTCACCGACATCAGCAACAACACCGAGGTGTGGAAGGCCCGTCAGGAGTTCTTCGACGGAGACTTCCCCGCCTGCACCCTGGTCGAGGTATCCGCCCTCGCCAAGCCCGAGATCCTCGTCGAGATCGAGGCCCTCGCCGTCGCGGGCTGCGGCAGCGCCCGCTGATCAACCCGCCTCCCGGGGCGGGCCGCACCGCCCGCCCCGAGAGGCGACCTCACCTTCGTGAAGGGACCAGAGATGTCCGTACCCACGAGCAGGAAAACCGCCCCCGTCGACACCTCACTCGCCGCCGCCGCGGAGGACCACGCGCTGGTCAGCGTGCCGGCCGAGGACCGCAAGAGCGGCTACCAGCTTTCGCTGAGCCCGGTGAGCGTCGCCACCGGACTCGTCATCTTCGCCATCGCCGGCCTCACCGTCGTCCTCGCCGGCTTCACCTGGGGCATGGTCGCCGGCCTCCTCATCGCCGTCCTCGGGGTCGCCCTCGGCAAGGCCCTCGGCTCGATGGCGTTCGCCACCGGGATGTCGTCCACCCTCACCTCGCGCTTCTTCGGCTTCGGCCTGCGCGGTTCGTCCATCGGGTCGGTCATCTTCGCGGTCATGATCCTCGGCTTCCTGGCCGTGGAGTCCGCCCTGCTGTACGAGGGCACCCTGCTGATGTTCAAGCTGGACGACGCCTGGACCAACCGCGTCCTCATCTACGGGGTGCTCACCCTGCTGTGGATCGGCCTGGCCATCTTCGGCCTCAAGGTGGCCCTGCGCGCCACCGGCGCCCTCATCGTGGTCACCCTGCTGGTCACCGCCTACATGATCGTCAAGATCTACCTGGTGGACGGCGCCGACCCCGCGCAGGTCTTCCGCTACCCCGGAGTGGTCCCGGGCGGCGCCGGCGCCAAACTGGAAGCGGCGATCTCCGTGATGGGCGCCACCGCCGGCACCATCGCCCTGGTCACCGCCGACTTCGCCCGCTACTGCCGCACCCGGCGCGACGTCACGATCCTCGCCGTCTCCGGCCCGCTGACGCAGAACATCATCATGACCGTCCTCGGCTCCCTGGTCGTCATCGGCGGGATGCCCGCCGTCATCGACTACCTGATGCGGCGCGACGCCGGACTGAGCCCCGAGCAGGCCGCGGCCGCCGGAAGCGCCTTCGTGATGGGCAACACCGGTGCCTTCTTCGTCGTCTTCGCCGGCTGGATCGGCTTCCTCACCATCTACGTCGCCCAGGCCAAGGCCCAGGCCGTCAACGCCTACTCCGGCTCCCTGTCCCTGGTGAACCTGGTCGACTCCCTCACCGGCCGCAAACCCGGCCGCGCGGTGATGGTCGTGGTCGGCAACCTCATCGCCCTGCTGATGATCGCCGGTGGAATCCTGGAGCAGTTCACCACCTATCTCGCCTACCTCGGGGCGATGACCCTCGGCATGTGCGGCGTGATGATCGCCGACTACTACCTCGTCCGACGGGGCCGCTTCCACCCCACTGAGCAGCGCGTCGAGATGTGGAACTGGGCCGGCGTCACCACCCTCCTCGTCTCCGCCGCCACCGGCATCGTGCTCCTCGCCACCGACACCATGAAGCTCGGCTTCTTCGCCTCGTTCGTGGTCGCCGTCGTGCTCTACCCGGTGCTGCGCCGCGTACTGCCCGAGGGCACCGGCACCGCCTTCGCCGCCGACGAGGAAGCCCTCGGTGAAGCCCACTGACGGCAACCCCCCCGACGAGAGAGGTGAGTTGAGATGAGCGAAGTCATGTGGAACACCGAATTCTATGAGAACGCGGCCGAGGTGAAGCCTCTCCCCTCGGCCGCGGCCACCCCGAAACCCTCCTCCGATCCCCGCCAACTCCGCGACACCCTCGGCAAGTTCGCCACCGGAGTGGTCGCCGTCACCTACCAGTCGGGCGACGGCTACTACGGAGTCACCGTCAACTCCTTCACCTCCGTGTCCCTGGACCCGCCGCTGATCCTGCTCTCCCTCAAACGCACCTCGCGCGCACTGACCTACCTCATGGAGCGGCCCTTCGCGGTCAACGTACTGGGCGACCACCAGCTGACCACCGCCCTCCAGTTCGCCGGGAAACCCCAGGACGCCGACCCGATCGAATGGATCACCCACGAGGGCGCGCCCCGCATCAACGGCAGCCTCGCCTACTTCCAGTGCACCCCCTGGGCCGGCTACGACGGCGGCGACCACGTCCTGCTACTGGGCCGGGTGCTGTCCCACGGCGAACACGACACCAAACCCCTGCTGTTCTACCGCGGCCGGTGGGAATCCCTCGCCTGGCAGGACAGCCGGCCGGAGAGGAACACCTCATGACCGCCCCGCCCCGGACGGCCGACCCCGTCTCCGAACTCCTGGCACGCCTGGAGGACATCCACCCGCTCCTCCAGGCCGAGGCCGAGGACAGTGAACGGCTGCGGCGCCCGACGCCCGCGGTGCAGGAACTGCTCAAGGACAGCGGCGTCCTCGCCCTGATGGTGCCGGCCGAACTCGGCGGCCTGGAAGCGACCCCGCTCCAGATCCTCGACGTGATCGAGAAACTCTCCCACGCCGACGCCTCCCTCGGCTGGCTGGTCCGCGCCCTGGCCGCCGAGACCGCCACCGCGGCCATCTACCTCAGCGACGAGGCCGTGGCCGAGGTCTTCACCGACGGCACCCTCCCCCTCGTCGCCGGCCAGTCCACCGGATTCGCCGGCCGAGCGGAACGCGAACCCGGCGGCCTCAAGGTCAGCGGCACCTGGCAGTTCGCCCCCGGCGTATCGATGGCCACCCACCTCCATCTCCCCGTCACCGTCGAGGACACCGGCGAGCAACTCACCTGCCTCGTCCCCCGTACCGCCGTCCACATCAGCGACAACTGGGACATGCTCGGCCTGCGCGCCACCGCCAGCCTGGACTACTCCGCCGACGGGGTGTTCGTGCCCGACACCCATGTCTTCGCCCTCGGCCGGGACAACGCGCGGCGTGGCGGCGCCGTCAACCGCCTCAGCCCCGCCCTGCTCTCCGGCCTCAACCAGGCCGCCTGGTCCCAGGGCGTCGGACGGCGCCTCCTGGACGAGCTGCGGCTGCTGGCCCGGCACCGGGCCGGCGGCCCCGAACGCCCCCTCACCAGCGACGAGTTCTTCGCGGAGTTCGCCCGCCACTACTCCCACATCCGCGGCACCATGGCCCTGCTCAGGGAGACCTGGGGGGACTGCGAGACGACCCTCGAACTCCGGGCCCGGCTCAGCGACGAGCAGGAGACCATGACCCGCCTGGTGTGCAGCCTCGCCACCCGCACCTCACTGGAGATCAGCCAACTCGTCCACCGCTTCGCGGGCGTCCAGGTCATGCGCAACGGCACCCTGCAACGCTTCTTCCGCGACAGCCACGCCGGCACCCAGCACCGCGGCACCGCCCACGCCGTGGTCGAACGCTGCGGACGGATGCTCACCGGCACCCTCCCCACCGGCACCCACTGGGGCCTCTTCGACCTCGACCTCCCCGAAACCACCACCGCCGACCGCACCGAGGACCCGCACCGATGAGACTGGCCACCCTCCGCGGCGACGGCCGCACCTCCGCCGCCAGAATCGACGGCGAGACCTGCACCGAGATTCCCGGCCACTCCGACCTCGGCACCCTGCTGGCCCACCCCCACTGGCAGGAGGTCGCCCGTAACGCCCGCGGCCCCCAACACCCCCTGGCCGCCGCCGAGTTCGCCACCCTGCTGCCCCACCCGTCCAAGGTGCTGTGTACCGGCCTCAACTACCGTGCCCACATCAGCGAGATGGGCCGCGAACTCCCCACCCACCCCACCCTCTTCGCCAAATTCGCCGACACCCTCACCGGCCCCTACGACCCGGTGGTGGCCGTACCGGAAGACCCCGAACTCGACTGGGAAGGCGAACTCGCCGTCGTCATAGGCGAGTTCGCCCACCATGTCGACGCAGCGGACGCCCACCGCCATATCGCCGGCTACACCGTCGCCAACGACATCTCCATGCGCGGCTGGCAGAACCGCACCACCGAATGGCTCCAGGGCAAGATCTGGGCCCGCTCCACCCCCGTCGGCCCGTACCTGGTGACACCGGACGGGTTCGACCGCGACCAGGCCACCCTGCGGACCACCGTCAACGGCGCCGTCATGCAGCAACACCCCATCGCGGACCTCCTCTTCACCCCCGAACACCTCATCGCCTACATCTCCACCATCCTGCCCCTGCGCCCCGGCGACCTGGTCCTCACCGGCACCCCCGGCGGAGTCGGCCACGCCCGCACCCCCCGCCACCACCTCCAACCCGGCGACCACGTCACCGTCTCCATCGACGGCCTCGGCCACACCTCCACCCCGATCGTCGCCCCGAGCCCGGGGACATGAAGGC